>NZ_JAIUGR010000017.1:0-150706 GCF_020164695.1 Mesorhizobium sp. ESP6-5 | reverse complement strand
GCTGACGCAGAAGCTGGCGGACTTCGAAACCAAGGGCTCCGACCAGATCGTCGTCGCCACCATTCCCAGCCTCGGCGAGGAGATCGAACCCTACGCCAACCGGCTGTTCCGCTTCTGGAAGCTCGGCCAGGCCAAGGAGAACAACGGTGTCCTGCTTTTGGTCGCGCCGAACGACCGCAAGATGCGGATCGAGGTGGGCTATGGGCTGGAAGGCACGCTGACCGACCTGCACACCAAGCTGATCATCGAGAACGACATGGTGCCGGCCTTCCGCGCCGGCGATTTCTCCGGCGGCATCTCCAAGGCCGTCGACGACATGATCATGGTGCTGAACGGCAATCCGGAGGAGTTGGAGGCGCGCGGCCGGCGCAATCCCGCCGACGGCAGCACCCCCATGGATCCGGTCGTCGCGGTGTTCCTGATCCTGTGGGCGACGATGTTCTTCGGTGGCCTGGCGATGGCCTTCCTGCCGCCGATGTTCGGCACAAAGCTGTCGCCGGGCGTGTATCGATGGCTGGGCATGACGTTTCGTTATGGCCAGGGTGCGGGCGGATCATCCGGAACCAGCGGCTGGACGACGAGGTCGTCGGGCGGCGGCTGGTCCTCGGGTGGTTCCGGCAGTGGCTGGTCGTCGGGGTCAAGCAGTGGCGGCGGGTTTTCCGGTGGCGGCGGCTCGTCCGGCGGTGGCGGTTCTTCAGGAAGCTGGTGAGAAAGATCATGGCGACACGACCGATCAGCCCGCAGGATCATGAGCGCATCGCCGCTGCGATCCGCGCCGCCGAAGCGCAAACCGACGGCGAGATCTACTGCGTCGTGGCGCATGCCAGCGATGGCTACTTAGCTCCCGCAGCCTTGATGGCGACCCTCGGCATGCTGGTCGTCAGCCTCGCGGTCGCCTATGGGCTGGAGGCCTGGTGGCTCACCATCCGCCTGCCACATTTCGTCATCGCTCAGTTGCTGGCCATGGCCTGCGTGCTGGCCCTGTTGTGGACGCTGCCCGGCCTGCGCATCCATATGGTGCCGCGTCGGCTGCGCTATCAGGCTGCGCACGCCAATGCGGTCAAGCAGTTCCTCGCCCGCAACGTCCACCGCACCACGGCGCGCACCGGCGTGCTGATCTTCGTCTCGATCGCCGAGCGCTACGCCGAAGTGGTCGCCGATTCGGGCATCGCTGCCAAGGTCGGCCAGCATGTCTGGGACGGCGTGGTGCGCGATCTGACCGCGCATGCCGGCCACGATCGGCTTGCCGACGGTTTCGTCAAGGCGATCGAGGGGGTCGGGGCCGTGCTGGCCGAGCACTTTCCGGTTACTTCGGGCGATACCAACGAGCTCGACGACCATCTGGTCGAAATCTGAAAAGCCCTACCTGCAAACGCTACTCAGCCGGACGCCTGACGCGGCTTTCTGCGCTTCCGATGCCTACGGACCTAAAAGTCCGCTGCGCTTCGGTACTCGAAAGCCGCGCCATCCGCCTCGGCTGAGCGCGTTTTCAGGCAGGCTTTGGCCAATGTCGGCAGTGTCATGATCGTCTGTGCGAAAGCGGACCATCGGCCGCCGGGACTCTTGCAATCGGGCGATGCGGGTTTATGGTTAACAAATCATGAATACGCTGACGATCGACATTCGGAAGGCAGACCTGCGCGATTCCGGCGCCATCGCCGAAGTGCACCTCGAGGCTTGGCGCGGCGCGTATAGCGGAATCATTCCGCACCGCACGCTGACATCGATGATCAACCGTCGCGGAAGCGACTGGTGGGCCAACGCCATCCGCCGCGCCGCCACCGTCCTGGTCGTCGAGATCGGCGGCACGATCGCCGGCTACGCGACGATCGGCAAGAACCGCGCCAAGGAACTCAAGCAGCAGGGCGAGATCTACGAATTGTACCTGCGCCCGGAATATCAGGGCATCGGGCTCGGCAGGCGGCTGTTTTCGGCGGCCAGGGCACGTCTCGCCGACCACGGGCTGAAAGGCATGGTGGTGTGGGCGCTGGAAGACAACCAGAACGCACTTGCCTTCTATGCCGGGGCCGGCGGCCGCGACATCGCCGAAGGGGTCGAGATTTTCGAGCAGAAGGCGCTGAAGAAGGTCGCCTTCGTCTGGGAGTGACCGCCTGGGGATGATCGTGGGAGGCGCAGTCCCGGGCTCACGCACATCACGACGCTGAAACATCTTGTGCCGATGATTGAACGGGTCGACCGCCATCGCGTCTCGCCGGACGCCTGTAAGCACCATTCGCCGCATTGCACCATTTTGCGCCGCCCGCTATCTCCTGCCGACCGAGAGAGGGACAAAAGACATGCGCATCGAAGCCATAGCCACCGGAAAGAATCCGCCTGAGGACGTCAATGTCATCATCGAGGTGCCGATCGGCGGCGAGCCGATCAAGTACGAGATGGACAAGGAGGCCGGCACGCTGTTCGTCGACCGCTTCCTGCACACCTCGATGCGCTACCCCGGCAATTACGGTTTCGTGCCGCACACGCTGTCGGGCGACGGCGACCCGATTGACGTGCTGATCTGCAACACGCGCGCCTTGGTGCCGGGCTGCGTGATCAACGTGCGGCCGATCGGCGTGCTGATCATGGAAGACAATGCCGGCCAGGATGAAAAGATCATCGCGGTGCCGTCACCGAAGCTGACACTGCGCTACGAGAACGTCACCGAATACACGCAGCTGCCCGACATCACGCGCCAGCAGGTGCAGCACTTCTTCGAGCACTACAAGGATCTGGAACCCGGCAAATGGGTCAAGATCGAGGGCTGGCATGATTCCAAATACGCCAAGAAGATGATCATGGACGCTATCGACCGGGCGAAGGCGAGCAAGTAGCTCGCGGTCAGTTATCGACCCGGCCGAAAGCCGGCACGTCGCCAATCACCACGCGCTTGTCCTTGCCGCAGGCGAAGCCTTTCGCCTTCTCGTCGGCGATCTTGCGCGCCTGGTCGTTGGCGGCGGGGTTACCGGTGGCCAACACCAGGCCGACGGTGCAGCCGTCCCGGGCGTCCATCTGAGCGACCTTGGCGACGAGCAGCACCTCGGTCTTCTTGGTCTCGTCCTCGCCATTGCTGATCGAGCGGCGGTGGATGACCGCGAACGGCACGGCTTTGTCGCCATTGGTTTCGACACGCCACTCGACCTTGGCTCCGGACAAATTCAAGGCGGAAAAACTTTCCCAGGTGGACGTCATGTCGCCGCCGGGCGGAAAACCATAGAACAGCGATTCGCGGGCGTCGTCATATCCGACCAGCACGGGATAGCCGCGATAGCCGGAGCAGGCGAGGTCGGCCCAGTCGCCGTCGCCCTGCTCGGCCTGCGCATAGGTCACGCAGTCCTTCTTCCAGTCGAGGTCGGTGTAGGTGCTGGATATGTCGCCGGCCTGCGCCGCCTGGCAAAGGCCGGCGAAGGTGAGCGGGATCAACAGGCTGCGCATGGCGGAGATCTCAGTTGGAGGTCGTCCCAGCGTATCGCCAATCGCTATTTCTTCAAGCTGGCTTCGATCAGCAGGTCGGCGTTGCGGGCAACCGACTGCGCGGGGCCGCCGAGGCCGAACAGTTGGCCGCTGATATAGGCGCCTTCGATAAGCAGCAGCAACCCGTCGCCCAGCGTGTCGGGGTCTTGCGCGCCCATCGCAGCCGCCATGGCGCGCAGGCGGCGGCGCAATTCCTGCTTGTTGGCCTCGCTGACGACGCGAGCCGGATGGCTGTGGTCGGGATATTCGACCGCCGCATTGGTCATGCCGCAGCCGCGATAGTCCGCCACTTGCGTTCGCTTGCCGATACGGGTCAGGAAAGCCTTGATCTGAGCGCGCGGGTCGCCGGGGTTGGCGGCGACGGCCTCGTCGAAACGCTCCCAATATTCAAGATCGTATTGCCTGAGGTAGGAGGCGGCCAGCTCGTCCTTGGAGGGAAAGCTGCGATAGAGGCTGGGCTTGGTGACGCCGGCACGCTTGACGATTTCGTCGACGCCGATCGCCCGGATACCGCGCCGGTAGAACAGGTCATAGGCCACGTCGAGGATCTTCTTGGCGGCCTTCGGTGGCGCCGACGCATGACCGTCGCTGATGGTCAGTTCAATATTTTTGTCGCTTGGCATCATGGGACTCGATTGACAATGTTACCGATCGGTACGTATACATGCTCCCATCTTGCAACGTACCGGTCAGTAACATGATAGCTCAATCCCGTCCCTTTGGCCAGCGCTACGCTTTCGTGGTGGTGGGCGTCATCTTCCTCTGCCTGCTGATCGCGGCCGGCCTGCGCTCGGCGCCTTCCGTCATGATGCTGCCGCTCGAAAACAGCTTCGGCTGGCGGCGCGACGTCATTTCGCTGGCCGCGGGCGTCGGCATCCTGCTCTATGGGCTGACCGGTCCGTTCGCCGCCGCGCTCATGGAGCGCATCGGGCTGCGCCGCACGCTGCTGGCGTCGCTGGTGGTGATGTCGGCTTCGACCACGCTCAGCCTGCTGATGACCAAGCCATGGCATCTGTTCATCACCTGGGGCGTTTTTTCCGGCATCGGATCCGGCGCTGTCGCCAGCGTCCTTGGCGCCACCATCGTCAACCGCTGGTTCAAGACCAATCGCGGTCTTGTCATGGGGCTGATGTCGGCCTCCAGCGCCACCGGCATGCTGATTTTCCTGCCGCTGATCGCCTCGCTCGCCCAGACAGGCGGCTGGCAGCCTGTCGTCATCGCTGTCGCGATCGCCACCGCGGCGTTGATCCCTCTAGTCTGGTTGCTGGTGCCGGAGCGCCCGGCCTCGATTGGCATGGTGCGTTATGGCGCCGAGGCGGATGATGTGCCGCCGACTTCGCCCGCGTCACAAGGCAATTTCCTGGCGCATACGCTCAGCACGCTGCGCCGCGCCGCCGGCACGCGGGTTTTCTGGTACCTGTTCGCCACCTTCTTCGTCTGTGGCTTCACCACCAACGGGCTGGTCGGCACCCATCTGATCGCCTTCTGCGGCGACATGGGCATCGGCGAGGTGCAGGCCGCCGGCCTGTTGTCGATGATGGGCATTTTCGACCTGATCGGCACCACGCTGTCCGGTTGGCTCACCGACCGCTACGATCCGCGCAAGCTGCTCGGCGTCTACTATGCCATCCGTGGCCTGTCGCTGATCTATTTGCCCTATTCAGGTTTCTCGGCAACCAGCCTGATCATCTTCGCGGTGCTCTATGGTCTCGACTGGATCGCCACCGTGCCGCCGACTTTAAGGCTCGCCAACGAAGCCTTCGGCGACCGCAGCGGGCCGATCGTGTTCGGCTGGATCGTGGCCGGCCATCAGGTGGGTGCCGCCACCGCTGCTGCCTTCGGCGGCACCATGCGCGAACTGCAGGGCAACTACGAACTGGCGTTCCTGATTGCCGGCATGACGGCGATCGCGGCGGCTTGTATTTCGCTCCTGATCAACACCAGCCGGCCGGCCTTCGATCCCGAACCGCAGGCGGCTTGAGGCGCGTCGATAATTCAGGTGAGGCCGGCCTGCAAACGGCGGATTCCTGCGCTTCTCCGTTCTACTGCGTCGCAGTAGAACGGAGCTCACGTACAAAATGTACGCTCCGCTCGGATTCTCGAAAACCATTATTTTCGGCCCGGCCTGACCTGAATCTCAACACACCTCAGCGTGTAAGAACGGGCGCGAACGGTCAGTCGGGGTAGCAGACCATTGGAATGTTGGGCCAGACCGCCGCGTCGCAGTTGGCGCTCGCCTGTCTCTGCTTGAAGGCGGCACTGACCGGCCCGGTCACCACGGGGTCGACGCCGTCGGGCGCGTCGGCAAAGGCCTGTTGCGCGGAAGGCGCATCGGTCGGCAGGGCAGGCCGCGTTTCCTTCAGCGTCGCGGCCGACTGCGCGGCGTTGGCCGCCAGCAGCATCGCAAAGGCGGCGGACGCGATAAGTGGCCAAAATCGGTTGAGTCTATCGGTCATCACGTTCGAACTGTCCGGGCCCTGAAAAGGTTCCCGCCTTGGTTAACAAAATCATTTCACACGCAGATGCTTAAGATTTGATGAGTATTTGGTGTCGCGCGTCCCCTTTCGCAACTGCGAAAAACCCTGTATGAGCCGCGCAACCGAAAGAGGCAGCGCCCTTGGCCTGCTGCCTGCAACGCTTCCGAGACCAGAATCATGAACCTCCGTAATATCGCGATCATCGCGCACGTCGACCATGGAAAGACCACCCTGGTCGACCAGCTTTTGAAACAGTCCGGCTCCTTCCGCGACAACCAGCGCGTCGCCGAGCGTGCCATGGATTCCAACGATCTCGAAAAGGAACGCGGCATCACCATCCTGGCCAAGGCGACCTCGGTCGACTGGAAGGACACGCGCATCAACATCGTCGACACGCCCGGCCACGCCGATTTCGGTGGTGAGGTCGAGCGCATCCTGTCGATGGTGGATTCGGCCATCGTGCTGGTCGACGCCGCCGAAGGCCCGATGCCGCAGACCAAGTTCGTCGTCGGCAAGGCGCTCAAGGTCGGCTTGAGGCCGATCGTCGTCATCAACAAGATCGACCGGCCGGACGCGCGCCATGTCGAGGTGGTCAACGAGGTGTTCGACCTGTTCGCCGCGCTCGACGCCACCGACGAGCAGCTCGACTTCCCGATCCTCTATGGTTCCGGCCGCGACGGCTGGGTGTCGGAAAATCCGGAAGGCCCGAAGGACCAGCAGCTTGCACCGCTGTTCGACCTCGTCATCAAGCATGTGCCGGCGCCGACCGTTCATCCCGGCCCGTTCCGGATGATCGGCACCATCCTGGAAGCAAACCCGTTCCTCGGCCGCATCATCACCGGCCGCATCGAGAGCGGCACGCTGAAGTCTAACCAGGCGGTCAAGGTGCTGCACAATGACGGCACCCAGATCGAGACCGGCCGCATTTCAAAGATTCTCGCTTTCCGCGGCCTTGAGCGTCAGCCGATCGAAGAAGCGCAGGCGGGTGACATCGTCGCCATCGCCGGCCTGTCCAAGGGCACCGTCGCCGACACGTTCTGCGACCTGGCGGTGACCGAGGCGCTGCATGCACAGCCGATCGATCCGCCGACCGTGACCATGTCCTTCCTCGTCAACGACAGCCCGTTGGCTGGCACCGAAGGCGACAAGGTGACCAGTCGCGTCATCCGTGACCGTCTGCTGCGCGAGGCCGAAGGCAATGTCGCGCTGAAAATCGAAGAATCGCCCGACAAGGATTCGTTCTTCGTTTCCGGCCGCGGCGAATTGCAGCTCGCCGTCCTGATCGAGACCATGCGCCGCGAAGGTTTCGAGATCGCCGTCTCGCGTCCGCGCGTCGTCATGCAGAAGGGCGAGAATGGCGAATTGCTGGAGCCGGTCGAGGAAGTCGTCATCGACGTCGACGAGGAGCATGCCGGTGTCGTTGTGCAGAAGATGTCGGAACGCAAGGCCGAAATGGTCGAGCTGCGTCCCTCGGGCGGCAACCGCCAGCGCATCGTCTTCCATGCGCCGACGCGCGGCCTGATCGGCTACCAGTCGGAACTGTTGACCGATACGCGCGGCACCGCCGTGATGAACCGGCTGTTCCATGCCTACGAGCCCTACAAGGGCGAGTTGCCTGGCCGCACCAACGGCGTGCTGATCTCCAACGAACAGGGCGAGTCGGTGGCTTACGCCATGTGGAACCTTGAAGATCGCGGTCCGATGGTCATCGATCCCGGCGTCAAGGTCTATCAGGGGATGATCATCGGCATCCACAGCCGGGACAACGATCTCGAAGTGAACGTGCTGAAGGGCAAGAAGCTGACCAACATCCGCGCCGCCGGCAAGGACGAGGCGGTCAAGCTCACCCCGCCGATCCGCATGACGCTGGAGCGCGCGCTGGCCTGGATCCAGGACGACGAACTGGTCGAGGTGACGCCGAAGACCATTCGCCTGCGCAAACTCTATCTCGACCCGAACGAGCGCAAGCGTTTCGAGAAGTCGTCGAAGGCGGTCGGCGCGGCGTAAAGTTTCCCTTTTCCGAGAGTTTGAGGGGGCGGAGCACTTGTTCTCCGCCCTCTTTCGTTCATCCACCAGCGGCCGAGATGATGGTCCGCCGGTCGGGCTCGCTGGCGAGATCGATGCGGATTGTCGCTCCCTCTCGGACCGGTTTGCGCAGGGCCTTTGCTCCATCCGGCTCGATGGTCAGCAGCCTCCGCTCGTCCAGTGCGTGAAGGCGCGACCGCGAGATGCCGAGTTCGTTGGCGAGCAGCCGGTCAAGCCTCAACGATACCGGTATTTCCAGACCAAGTCGGAGCTCCAGCACCGTCGCGCCTTGCTTAATCCCGCCGATCACCTGCTTGCGCACGACGGCGTCAGGGAACTCTTCGACGCGTCCCACCTGGTTGCGCAGGGCGACGATGTCGAAGGCATGGCTCCGGACCAGTGCCGGATCATTGCTTTCGAGCGCCGCCAGCAGTGCCGGCGCGATATCGCGCCGGTTGCAGCGCTCGAAAATGCCGAAATTCCAGGAATTGTCGCAGTCGACGCAGCGATAGATCAGCCACACGTCGATGCGCTTGCCGTTGGCGTTGACGCGGAATTTCTCGCTGCAGCGGTAGGCTTTCACGAAGCCGCAGCGATTGCAGTTGATCAGGGGTCGTGGTGCGATTTCAGGCGCGATCGTCCAGTGGACGCGCAGGGCCGATGACATGCCGGTAAGTCCTTCCCGTTGGGAAGTTCATCCGGTCGGCGCTATCGAGATGCCCATGCGGGCGCGGCGTGGCGGGCGGCTGCGGAGATTGTGACGTCAGGTGTCGCTGGCGGTAAGCCGAGCGACAGCGGTTCAGCAGTGCCAAACCGGTCTCGAACCGCCGCCCAAAGGAACACATCAAAAAACAAACAGGCACCGCTGATGCGGCGCCATGCAGGTGTGTCGGAGGAGTTGACGAGACCGGTGGTTACTGGGGCAAAGTGAAGCTCGAAATTGTTTCGCGGCGACCCTTCTAGCGGCGTGACGCTGGGGCTGCAAGGGGCTCCGCAAGTCACGCCGTAGGGGTCGGCGCCCATGGCCCATATTGTCTTGCCTTTGCCAGAGACGCAGCTGTCGGGTTATTGTGGTTGGTGAAGCCCTGACGCGGAGACCCTCGCCATGCACCTCGCCTCGCTGCTGATCTTCGCCGCCGCCTTGTTCGTGGCCGCCGGTTCGCCTGGCCCATCGATCGCGGCGCTTGTCGCGCGCGTTATCTCGAAGGGGTTTCGCGATGTGTTTCCGTTCCTGCTTGCCATGTGGATCGGCGAAGGCATCTGGCTGTCGCTGGCGGTGTTTGGGCTGGCCGTGGTGGCGCAGACCTTCCATTTCGCTTTCGTCGTCGTGAAATGGATCGGCGTTCTCTACCTGGCCTATCTCGCCTGGAAGATGTGGACGGCGCCTGTCGACGCCAAGGAGGGCGAGATGCCGCGTGAGGATTCGGCCGGCAAGCTTTTTTTCGCCGGCATGGCCGTCACGCTCGGCAATCCCAAGATCATGATGTTTTACCTGGCGCTGTTGCCGACCATCATCGACCTCGCTTCGGTCAGTCTCGTCGGCTGGGTCGAACTGACGGCGACCATGGCGGTGGTGCTGATCGCCATCGATCTCGCCTGGGTGCTCGCCGCCTCGCAGGCGCGCAAGCTCCTCAGGAGCAAGCGCGCCATGAAGATCGCCAACCGCGTCAGCGCCACGACGATGGCCGGTGCGGCGGCGGCCATCGCGGCGCGGTAAGGCTATCTGGGCAAGACGCCGGCCGCAGGCATGGCGGCCGCCTTCGGCGCCTGCGGTCCGCCGGAATAGAATTTCGAGGCCGGGTTCTCCTGCATGAAATCGTAGGCGACCATGCCGAGCGGCCGCTTTTGCCGTTCCGATGCCGCCTGGTGCCAGGGGATCACCTGGCGCAGCGCCTCGAGCGCCGCGGTTGGCGCCTCGCCGAATTTCCGCTGCGGGTTCTGCGCCTTGCGGATTTCCATCCAATAGCTTGCCGTCAACAGGTCCTGCGCCAAGAGATGGAAGGATATGTCGACCGCCTCGCGGGCGCGTTGCGTCTTGATGCGGGTCTGCCCTTCCAGGTCCTCGACGGTGGCGACGATCGCCTGGCCATTCGGCGTCACCGGCGTGCCGAGGTCGGCCAGTTCCTGCCAGAGATCGGTCGGCAGATAGCCATCGAAGGTCGGGATGTCCTTGCGCTCGTCGGGCTTCAGCACATCGATCGGCTTGATCACGGTAAAGAAGGGATTGCGGAAGCGCTCGATGCGCTGCGCCACCGCGACACCGAGATTGGTGAGAGAGATGGTGAAAGCCTCGACCTGATTGGCCATGGGATAGGGATCCCAGTTGGCGTTGGAGAAGATATAGCCGGACTTGCCGCCGCTCAGCGGCCCGCCCTTGATATAATATTTCATGAATTGCGGCGTGCTCAGCTCCGGCGAGCTCTGCGGCGTCAGGCCCGGCAGCACGGCCGGATTGTGATCCGACGAATTGATGGAGAGCAGCACGGATTGGCGCAGATCCGCCCAGGCCTGCCAGGCCGAGCCCTGGCGCTGGCTGGAGGCGCGCATGCTTTCCGGATCCTGTATGATGCGGGCCTGATCCTCGTCGAAGAGATAGCTGCCCTTGATCATGTCCATGACCCGCGCGGCATCCCATGTCAGCCATGGGTAAGGCCGCATGGATTGCACGGGTGCGGAAATCGGCGTCACGCTGGAATTCATGCCGTTCAGCCCCATGGCGTAGCTGAGGTCGGTCCACTCCAGCAGTTTTCGGGCGTCCTCCAGCAAAAGCACGGCCTGTGCCTGTGCGTAGGCATTGGTGCTGATCAGCGCGGCCTGGTCGGCGGCGAAAGGCTCGAGAGGCTTCAGACCGGCCTGCGAAAGGGCCTGTGTGGCCGGCATGCGGACGCCATCGAGATAGGCTTCGCCTTCGCCGACCATGGCCGCGCCGATATTGCCAAGCGTCGCGAGGTCGCCTTCGCCGAGCGTGCCGCGCGATTGCACGACCGGCGTCACCCGCTTGTTCAGCATGTCGACCAGCATATGCGTCAGCTGCGGGCTGGCAGCCTCGTAGGACATGGTGTTGGCGCGGATCGCCATGATGGCGCGCACCAGCGCTTCTTCCTGCAGCTCCGGCCCGTAGCCTCTGTTGACGCCGCCCTTGAAGCGGGCGAGCTGCTGATCCTTGAGCAGCTTACTGTTTTCCGGCGTCGTCGGATCGCCCGAGAAGATCACCGTCTCGCGCTGGTCGCCGGCGCCACGGTTGAACCAGTAGATGGTGACACCTTCGGCAGCACCTTCGAGCAGCAGGCCATAAGCGTCCGCCGAACGTTGCAGCGCCTCGGGGCTGAGCTCGACCTTGGCGCCGTTGCGGGCGATGTCGATGATCTGTTCGACGGTCAGGTCATGGCCAGTCAGCGTTATCGTCTTGGCCGCGGCTGTCTCGAAAATGGGCTGGTAGGCTGTCACCGCCTCGAAGGCGTGGGCGGGTGGAGTGGCAAGCGCCAGCGTCATGGTCAGGGCGCGGAGAAAAACCCCGGGTTTGGCAATTGCATCAAGCATAGGGGACTCCCATTCACGAAGCGTTGGCCTCGGGCATCAAGTTCACCCCTCGGAAATCTTGTTTCCCGGAAAACTAGCCGGCGGCATTCGCCTGTCAACGCTTGATGCGAAGTAGGACCGATGGTGGAACGCGCGTGGCCCTATCGCGCCATGGCGTGGTATTCGTCGTTCGGCCGCATGTCGATCGCGGCCGCGACACGGTTCGACATGTTGAAGAAGGCCGCGGTCGAGGCGATATCCCAGATGTCGCGATCGCTGAAGCCGGCCTGGCGCAGGGCCGCGCGATCGGCCTCGACGATCCTGGCCGGCTCCTCGGTCAGCTTGACGACGAAGTCGAGCATTGCCGTTTGCTTCGGCGAAAGGTCGGCGGCGCGGAAATTCATCACCATCATCTCACCAAGCAGGGGATCGCCCGAGAGCTGGCGCACCGCCGCGCCATGCGCGGTCAAGCAGTAGTAGCAGTGGTTGATGGAGGAGACGGCGACCGCGATCATCTCGCGTTCCAGCTTCGACAGGCCGGACTCGCCCAGCATCAAATCATTGTACATGTCGGTGAAGGCGCGCAGCTTCTTGTCGTCGAAGGCATAGGCCTTGAGCACGTTGGGGACGAGGCCGAGCTTTTCCTCGCATTTGGCGAAATAGGCTTTTGTCGGCTCGCTCAGCTCTCCGGCGGCCAGGTCTAGCGCGGTGATTTTGCCGGTCATCGTGTCATTTCTCCTCGTCATGCGAAGCCTTGCCGCCGAATTCCGAGAATTCTTGGCAAGCCGTCAAACCTTTGTCGCCAAACAGCGGTCATCTGATACCATAGTCGCAAAAGCATGCGACGGGAGGGAAGAAGCGTCATGGCCAGCGTAAAATCCGCAGCTAAGTCGAAGAAGAAGGCACCTGCGGCAAAGGCCGATGACAGACCGGCCAGGCTCGCCGATTACCTGCTCGCCCGCGCGCCGGCGGAGGATATCGCCGCCTATGACGTGGCCGACCTCGAGCGTGCCGCCGATCTCGCCGGCCAGGCGGTCGCCGCCCACAAAAAGGGTGAGTGCGTCGTCGCCGTCGAAGCCGATTCGGGCGTGGTTCGCGAAGGCCGCCCAGTGACCGTCATCACGGTCGTCAACGACAACATGCCGTTCCTGTTCGATTCCATCCTCGGCGAGGTTACAGAAACCGCCGGTGAACCGACCCTGGTCACTCATCCGGTGATTACGGTCCGTCATGGCAAGACGGGTGTCGACGAAATCCTCGGCGATGGCAATTTCGCCAGGGATGACGGCAGCCACGACCGGCTGAGCGTGATCCATGTCCATATTCCCCGGCTGACGCCCGAACAAGCAAATGGCCTGGCCGAGCGGCTGCGCAAGATGCTCGGCCAGGTCCATGCCGCCGTCAACGACTGGCGGCCGATGCTGGCCCGGCTCGATCAGGCCATCTCCGAATTCCGCTATTCGGCGGTGCCGCTCGACAAAAAGAGCGTCGCCGAGGCGATCGCCTTCCTGGAGTGGCTGCGCGACGACAATTTCACTTTCCTTGGCATGCGTGAATTCAAATACACCGGCGGCGAGGAAAGCGGCAATCTGGAGCGGGCAGAAAAACCCGGCCTCGGCATCCTGACCGACCCGGACGTGCTGGTGCTGAGACGCGGCACCGAGGCGGTGACGACGACGCCGGAAATCCGCGCTTTCCTGCACGGACCGGAGCCGCTGATCGTCACCAAGGCCAATGCCAAGTCGCTGGTGCACCGGCGCATCTATCTCGATTACATCGGCGTCAAGACCTACAGCGCCAAAGGTGCGTTGGCGGGCGAACTGCGCATCGTCGGCCTGTTCACCTCGACCGCATACACGCGCTCGGTGATGAAGATCCCGTATCTCAGGTCCAAGGCCGAAACCATCATCGCCAAGTCGGGGTTCGACCGCCACGACCACTCCGGCAAGGCGCTGATCAACGTGCTGGAAAGCTATCCGCGCGACGAGCTGTTCCAGGTTCCGGTGCCGATCCTGCGCAAGCATGCCGCTGCCATTCTGGGCCTGGTCGAGCGGCCCCGCGTGCGGGCGCTGGTGCGCGTCGACCAGTTCGACCGTTTCGTCTCGATCCTCGTCTTCGTGCCTCGCGACCGCTACGACAGCGTCGTGCGCGAGAAGATCGGCACCTATCTGAAAACCGCGTTCGAGGGCCGGCTGTCGGCCTATTACCCGGCTTTCCCGGAAGGCGGGCTGGCGCGCGTGCACTTCATCATCGGCCGCTCCGGCGGCAAGACGCCGAAGGTCGAGCAGGCGACGATAGAGGCGGCGATCCGCGACATCGTGCGCACCTGGGAAGATGCGCTTGCCGATGCGGCCGAAGCCAGCGGCAGCGACCCGGCGTTGAAAGCCATCGCCGCGCGGCTGCCAGAGAGCTACCGGGATACGTTCAGCGCTGGCGTGGCGCTGGCCGATGCCGGACGAATCGCCAAGATCAGCGCCGGCAATCCGATCGCCATCGATTATTACCGCCATGCCGAGCAGAAGCCGCACCAGGCGGCGCTGAAGATCTATCACCATGGCAGCCCGGTGGCACTGTCGCGGCGCGTTCCGGTGCTGGAGAACATCGGCTTCCGCGTCATCAGCGAGCGGACTTTCGAAGTCGGCGACGACCAGTCGGGCATGGTCTTCATCCACGACATGGAACTGGAGAACAGCTACGGCAAGCCGATCGACCTCGCCGACGGCGGTGCGCTGTTCGAGGACGCTTTCCTGTCGGTGTGGCGGGGCGACGTCGACAATGACGGCTATAACGGCCTCGCCCAGACCGCCGGCCTGTGGTCGGGCGAGATCACCATCCTGCGTGCCTATGGCCGTTACCTGCAGCAGGTCGGCATCCCGCAGAGCCAGGATTTCATCGCCGCCGCACTCAACCGCTATCCCGAGATCGCGCGCGGCCTGCACGCGCTGTTCATCGCCCGGCTCGGCCCGACGGCCGAAACCGAAGGCGTGGTGGCGGCAAAGCACCTCAAGGCCAAGATCAAGGATGCGCTGGAGGATGTGCCCAACATTGATGACGACACCATCATCCGCCGCTACCTCAATTTGATCGAAGCCTCGCTGCGCACCAATCATTTCGTTGCCGATACGAAAGAGAAAGGCCAGTCGCTGGCGATCAAGCTCGAGTCGCAGGCGGTCGAGGGATTGCCGGCGCCGCGGCCATGGCGCGAAATTTTCGTCTACGGCTCGGAGGTCGAAGGCCTGCACCTGCGCTTCGGCCCGGTTGCGCGTGGCGGCTTGCGCTGGTCCGACCGCGCCCAGGACTATCGCACCGAGGTGCTCGGCCTGGTCAAGGCGCAACAGGTCAAGAACGCCGTCATCGTGCCGGTCGGCGCCAAGGGCGGCTTCTATCCCAAGAAACTGCCGATGAGCGCCGGACGCGACGCGATCTTCGAGGCCGGCACATCGGCTTACAAGAACTTCGTTTCCAGCCTGCTCTCGATCACGGACAATATCGGCCTGGACGGCGTCATTCCACCGGCAGGTGTCGTGCGCCGCGACCAGGACGATCCTTATTTCGTCGTCGCTGCCGACAAGGGCACGGCAACCTTCTCCGACACCGCCAACGCCATCTCCGAAAAGCACGGCTTCTGGCTCGACGATGCCTTCGCCAGCGGTGGTTCGGCCGGCTACGACCACAAGAAGATGGGCATCACCGCCAAGGGCGCCTGGGAAGCGGTCAAGCGGCATTTCCGCGAGATGAACCGCGACATCCAGACCTCGCCCTTCTCTGTCGTGGGCGTCGGCGACATGTCGGGCGACGTGTTCGGCAATGGCATGCTGTTGTCGCCGAAAACGCGGCTGATCGCCGCTTTCGACCATCGCGACATCTTCATCGATCCCGATCCCGACATGGCGGCCTCGACGGCAGAGCGCGAGCGCATGTTCGCGCTGCCGCGTTCGAGCTGGCAGGACTATGACAAGACCAAGCTGTCGGATGGCGGCGTCATCGTCTCGCGCAGCCAGAAATCGATCACCTTGCCGGCTGCCGCGGCAGCGGCGATCGGACTCGCCAAGACGACGGCCACGCCGGTCGAGATCATGATCGCCATCCTCAAGGCGCCGGTCGACCTCTTGTGGTTCGGCGGCATCGGCACGTATCTCAGGGCATCGACCGAGACCAATGCCGAGGTCGGCGACCGCGCCAACGATGCCATCCGCATCACGGCGCTCGACGTGCGCGCCAAGGTGATCGGCGAGGGTGCCAATCTGGGTGTGACGCAGCGGGCGCGCATCGAGTTCGGCATGAATGGCGGCCGCTGCAACTCCGACGCGATCGACAATTCGGGCGGCGTCAACTGCTCCGACGTCGAGGTCAACATCAAGATCGCGCTGGCGTCGGCAATGCGCAAGGGATCGCTGACGCGGCCGGCGCGCAACAAGCTGCTGGCCGAGATGACCGACGAGGTCGGCGGGCTGGTGCTGTCCAACAACTACCAGCAGACGCTGGCGCTTTCGATCGCCCGCAAGCGCGGCCTCGCCGACATCGCGCATCAGAGCCGCTTCATGACGGCGCTGGAGGCACGCGGCCTGCTCGATCGTGTCGTGGAAACACTGCCGTCGCCGGCAGCGCTTGCCGAGCGCGAGGCGCGCGGCGAGCCGTTGACCCGGGCCGAGCTCGGCGTGCTGCTCGCCTATGCCAAGATCGTGCTGTTTTCCGACATCGTCGCCAGCGACGTGCCTGACGATGCGCATTTCGACCGCGACCTGATGGGCTATTTCCCGGACCGGATGGCGAAGAAATACGCTTCCGAGATCCACGGCCACCGGCTGCGCCGCGAGATCATCGCGCGTGTCGTGGCCAACGATCTGGTCAATCGCGGCGGGCCGTCCTTCGTCAACCGGCTTCAGGAGGCGACGGGGCGCACCGCGGCAGATGTGGTGCGCACCTTCGCCGTGGTGCGCGATGGCTTTGCGCTGCCCGCGCTCTATCGCGAGATCGACGCGCTCGACAACCTGGTCGACGGCCAGGTGCAACTCGATCTCTATCAGATGGTGAGCCGGCTTATCTACATGAGCAGCGGCTGGTACCTGAAGAACGATGCCGGCACGGCACCGCTCGGCCAGCGCATCGCCGAACTGCAGGATGCGCGCAAGGCGCTGGAGCCCAAGCTCGTTTCGCTGCTGCCGGCTTTTTCGCGCGAGCGGATCGAGGAGAAGCGGCACGGGCTGTTCAAGGCGGGCGCACCGGAAAAGCTGGCCGAGCAGCTGGCGATGAGCGAGGCGGCGGAGCTCATCCCGGACGTCGCGCTGACGGCCCGCACCGCCGGCGCCGATATCGTCGCGGCGGCCACGGCGTTCTTCGCCGTCAGCGATGCCTTCCGCATCCCGCGCGTCGAGGATGCGGCGCGCTCGATCACGCCATCGGACTATTATGACCAGCTCGCTCTGTCCCGCGCCACCGACACGATCGGCGCGGCGCGGCGCGGCATCGCTATCGCCGCGCTTACCGGCCATGCCGAGGCGGCCGATCCGGTGGCGGCCTGGCTCGAAGCTGGTGGCGAGCGGGTGGCGCGCATCCGCGAACGGCTGCAGGCGTTGACGGAGGGCGGCGACATCACCGTGTCGCGGCTGTCGGTTGCGTCGGGGCTGATGAGCGATCTGACGGGCATGTGAGCCAGCGGTTGTCCGTTTGCATGATCATTCGAAACATGCAGACATGGCGCCCGAAATGGGCGGAGCGGACGCCGGGGGAATCACTATGGCGGTAGAGACAGTGCAGCGGGCATCCGGGCGCGGCATCTGGGGTTGGATGTTCTTCGACTGGGCGGCGCAGCCGTTCTTCACGGTCGTCACCACCTTCATCTTCGGCCCCTATTTCGTTTCGCGCATGGCGGGCGATCCAACCACTGGCCAGGCCGTCTGGGGTTATGGCATCGCCGCGGCCGGGCTGGTCATCGCGGTGCTATCGCCGATCCTAGGATCGATCGCCGACCAGACCGGGCCGCGCAAGCCGTGGATCGCGTTTTTCGCGGCGATCAAGATCACCAGTCTCACCTTGCTCTGGTTCGCCGCGCCGGGTTCCAACCTGTTCCTGGTCGTGGCGCTGTTCTCGCTGGCCTCGGTGGCAGCGGAGTTCTCCACTGTCTTCAACGATTCCATGATGCCGCGGCTGGTGCCGAAGAGCGAGATCGGCCGCATCTCCAACGTGGCCTGGGGCCTCGGCTATCTCGGCGGGATTATCGCACTGATCTTCGTCGTCACCTGCCTGGCCGGCTCGCCGGAGACCGGCAAGACGATCATCGGCATCACCCCGCTGTTCGGGCTCGATCCGCAACTGGGCGAGGATGCTCGCGCCACCGGGCCGCTGTCGGCGGGCTGGTATTTCCTGTTCATCCTGCCGATGTTTTTCTTTACGCCCGACGCCATCAAGGGCATCTCGATCGGGCCGGCGGTGCGCGAAGGCCTGTCGGAGCTGAAATCGACACTGGCCGAGGTGCGCAAGCGCGGCGGCATCTTCCGCTTTCTCGTCGCCCGCATGATCTACCAGGATGGCGTCAATGCCTTGCTGGCGCTGGGCGGCACCTTCGCGGCGGGCATGTTCCACTGGTCGATCACCGAGATCGGGATGTTCGGCATCATCCTCAATATCGTCGCCATCTTCGGCTGCTGGGTCGCCGCCCGCCTGGACACCGCGCTGGGCTCCAAGGCGGTGGTGATGATTTCGCTGGTCATGCTGTCCATCGCCACTATCGGCGTGGTCTCGACCGGGCCTGGATTCACGCTGCTCGGCCTGATCCAGCTTTCGACCTCCGATTCAGGCGGCCTGTTCGGTACGGCGGCCGAAAAGGCCTACATCATGTACGGCCTGCTGATCGGCCTGGCCTTCGGGCCGGTGCAGGCCTCGTCGCGCTCCTACATGGCGCGCAGCGTGACCGCAGCCGAATCCGGTCGCTATTTCGGCATCTATGCGCTGGCCGGTCGGGCGACCAGTTTCCTGGCGCCGTTCATGGTGGCGACGATTACCGCCACCAGCGGCTCGGCCCGGCTTGGCATGGCGGCGATTATTTTGTTCCTGGCCATCGGCATGGCGATCCTGGTTCGCACGCCATATCCGGCGGATCGGCCGGAGTAGATGCTTCGATATTCACCCCACTGGCCGCCGAGCGGCAGGTTAGTGCCGGAAATGCCGTACGCCGGTGAACACCATGGCAATGCCGTGTTCGTCGGCGGCGGCGATGACATCGTCGTCGCGCATCGAACCGCCCGGCTGGATCACGGCGGTGGCACCGGCTTCGATGGCCGACAGCAGGCCGTCGGCGAAGGGGAAGAAGGCATCCGAAGCGACCACCGAGCCCTTGGTCAACGGCTCGGCCATGCCTGCCGTCTCCGCTGCGTCGATCGCCTTGCGCGCGGCGATGCGCGAAGAATCGACCCGGCTCATCTGGCCGGCGCCGATGCCGACCGTGGCGCCGTCCTTGGCGTAGACTACGGCGTTCGACTTGACGTGCTTGGCGACGCGGAAGGCGAATTTGAGATCGGCCATTTCAGCCGGCGTCGGCGCGCGCTTCGTTACCACCTTCAGGTCGAGGTCGTCGACCACGGCATTGTCGCGGCCTTGGACCAGCAGGCCGCCTGAAACCGACTTGACCGTCGTGCCGGCCGTGCGCGGGTCCGGCAGGCCGCTGGTGACCAGCAGGCGCAAATTCTTCTTGGCAGCTATGATTGCAGCAGCCTCGTCGGTCGCGTCGGGCGCGATGATCACCTCGGTGAAGGTTTTCACGATTTCCTCGGCCGCCTCGGCGTCAAGGGTGCGGTTCAAGGCGACGATGCCGCCGAAGGCCGAGACCGGGTCGCAGGCGAGCGCCTTTGCGTAGGCCGCTTTCAGCGATGTGCCTTCGGCCACGCCGCACGGATTGGCGTGCTTGATGATGGCGACGGCGGCCGAGCGATTGGGATCGAATTCGCCGGCCAATTCGAAAGCGGCGTCGGTATCGTTGATGTTGTTGTAGGATAGCTGCTTGCCCTGCAGCTGCCGCGCCGTGGCGACGCCCGGCCGTTTGTCGCCATTGACGTAGAAGCCGGCACCCTGGTGCGGGTTCTCGCCGTAGCGCATCACCTCGGCCAGCCTGCCGCCAAAAGCGCGCCAGGTTGGATGCTCGATCTCCAGCGCCTCGGCGAACCAGCCCGAGATCGCCGCATCGTAGGTGGCGGTGCGGGCGAAGGCCTTCGCCGCCAGCTTCTTGCGGAAATCCAACGACAGAGAGCCGATGTTCATCTCCAGCGCGTTGAGCACAGCGGCGTAATCGCCGGGATCGGTGACGATGGCGACATAGGCGTGGTTCTTGGCCGACGCGCGGATCATCGCCGGGCCGCCAATGTCGATGTTCTCGACGATCGCCGCGTAGTCGGCGCCGGAGCGGCGAACTTCCTCGAACGGGTAAAGATTGGAGACGACGAGATCGATCGGCTCGATGCCGTATTTGCGCATCGCCAATGCGTGCTCGGGGTCGTCGCGCACACCAAGCAGCGCGCCATGCACGGACGGGTGCAGCGTCTTGACGCGGCCATCCATGATCTCGGGGAAGCCGGTGAGCTCGGAGACGTCGCGCACCGCCATGCCGGCCTCGGCGATCGCTTTTGCCGTGCCGCCGGTGGAGACCAGCTCGACGCCGGCCGCGGCCAGTGCCCTGGCAAAGTCGATCAAGCCCGTCTTGTCGAAGACGGAGAGCAGCGCACGGCGGACCGGAACGAGGTCCGGGGCAGGAATGTTCTTGGCAGGAACGGCCATGGCTGGCGGCCTTTCTTGTCTGGAGGAGCGTGCCCGCGCCGTAGCACATGAGGCTCGGAAATCAAGCGTTGGCTTTTCGCGGCATGCCATTGCCGCCGCAAGCTCAATTGTTTTCGGAATAACCGGCGATCTTTGTGCGGGTCAGCTGCCAGTGGACGTCGGCAATTTCGGACGCCTTGAAGGCGAGCACGATCTGGCGGCTGCGGCGCGGACCGCCAAGACCGGCGAAATAGATCGATTCCTCAACTTCGGGCACCACTTCGCTGGAGGTGAACACCCAGGTATCGGCCTGATCGCCGGTCAGGACCAGCCGCTCCTGCTGGTCCTGCAGCAGATTGATGTCGGGGTGGATGTGAAAGCGCACGGTGATGAAATCGCGGCCATTGTTGCGGATCGCTGTGCTGCCCGGCCGCTGGAACCGGTCCCGGCCCACCAGCACATTGCCGTCCGAGGAGAGTTTCAGCTCGCGCTCATGCAGGAAGCCGAAACGCTGGAGATAGCCGTCATGACGGGCGATGAAGCCGTGGACGCCCTTCTGGTCGATGCGCTTGCACTGCACTTGCTGCGGGCCGCCGATCAACGGTGAACCCAACTGGTCGTTTACCCGCAGCGCGTGGGTGAAACGCGCCGAAGACGTGTCGTTGATGGTGGCCGTCGAGTGCGCGGCGGTGGCGCGGGCCAGCGGCCGGAACTCGGCGGCGCCGTAGGTGTCGATGCCGGCATTGACGATGTAGTGCTGGCGGCCCGACGACAGTTCAAAGGCAAGGCAGCCGGCATGCGCTGCATTGGACACGTCGACCGGTGGCGGCAGGCCGGTATCGGCTATGACGGTGGTGCCGCCCATCGCCAGCCGCTCATAGCCCGAATGCGGCGCATGCAGCAGCGGTGCGCCGGCGGTGTCGTCATGGCGCAGGATGGTGGCGATGCGGTCATGGATGGTGGCGCCCATGCCGTTGAACCGGGCGAGGCTGCCGTCCTGGTGGCGGAAGAAACGCAATGCCGGCAGCATGCGGTCGATGGCACCGATCAGCGCCTGCGGCGGCGCTTCGGCCTGGTTGGCATAGGTCTGGCGCAGCGGCAGGAGGTCGGCGAGGATTTCCAGCACCGCCATTGGATTGCGCGAGATGTGACCGCCGTCGGCAAGGATCTGGCGATTGAGTTCCCCCGCGAGGTTGCGGGTGGCGCCGCGCAGCGCCGAAGCCGGCGCCGGCAGGGACAGCGCCGCGAAGGCCAGCGCGATGCGGGCGCGCAGCCGGTCCTTGCCGTCGGGCATTTCGCGCGCCATCGACCTGAGATAGCGGATCTGCATGGCCAGCGATTTCAGGAAAGCGCGGTAGAAGGGGAACTCAGCACCCTGCAGCACGATGGAGGAGTGCTGCAGCCAGGCAATGATGCGTTTGGCGGTCGTGCCTGGCTCCCAGGCAACGCCCGAAATATGATTGCCATGCATGGCGATCCAGTCCGAAACCAGGGCACGGGCGTTGGCGGCGGCAAGCTCGGTGCCGGCGGCGCGCATATGGCGCAGCCAGCGGAAGCCATGCAGCGTTTTCTGCCAACCGTGATTGGGGACATTGATCTGGAAAGGGGATTTGCCGCCGGTCTCGACCAGGTGGCCGGACAGGGGATAACGGCCGTAGTAGATCTCGAGCGCGATCTGCGGATCGGCGAGGCGCAGGTCCGGCGGTGCGATCAGGACACGTTCGGGCGTGCGGCCCGAATAGCGCCAGCGATAGATCGGCCCGGCGCGCAGGCGCCGGCGCGTCTTGCGCCAGAACTCCTTCGCGACCAGCGTCCACAGACGCGTCGTGTTGCCGGCAGCAAGTGCCAAAACCCCTCCTGGTCGTCCTCTATCCCAAGCACAAGCTTATATGATTCAAGAACTTATGCGAAGGCGGATTTCGCCTCGGTAAGGCGCGCAACGGGGCCGTGGCCGGGTCGCCCCTAAAAAAGTCACGTCTTTTCCGGGCCATACAGGCGGTTTTCCTGCGACTTATGTCTTCTTGCGGCGGCGGCCAAACGCGCTGGGCCAGCAGTTTTCGTGGTCCAGAAAGGGCCGCGGGACGCGGAGGGCATCGCCGATACCGGCCCTCGTCGCGACCATTCGATCGAATCGGTAGCCGCCAGCAATTGCCTCGCGAACAGGATGCGCGGCTGAAATGGCGTGAGCAAATGGAGGTCGGTCTCCTATCCATAGGAAGGGGCCGAATGATAAGGTATTCTCCGGCCAAGGTCGAAACGATCCAGGTGATTGAAATGTCGGTATCAACGGATGAGCAGGCATTTCCGGACACCCCGCCGGTTGCCCTCACAGCTGACGGCAAGCTGCTGTCGACAATGCCGAACAGGCTCGGATACCTTTCCGCGACCGACCCGTCCGTCGGCATTGAAGCCATCCGGCATCTTTATGCGACCCAAGGCTATGTCTGGCTGAAGGGCCTTTTGCCCCGCAGGGAAGTGATCGATTTTCGTGGCTGGGTGCTTTCCCATCTTGCCGAGAGCGGGCTTTTGGAACCCGGGACGGATCCCTCGCTCGGCATCGCTTCGGATCGTGCCATCGACCGTCAGCTCGCCGAGCGCCGGCTGATGTCGGTGGTCCGGTCAACCGGTTATGAAGGCTTTTGCGCGCAGCCGCGCCTGTCGCGCTTGATGGATGGTTTCGTGGGCGGCCTATCCTATCTGCACAAACGCAAGATCATGCGCTTCACCTTGCCTGGAACGGCCACCGCGACGCCGGCGCATTACGATCTCGTTTATCTGCGCGGAGGCACCGACCGGGTGGTGACGACCTGGATACCGATCGGCGACACGACCATCGACATGGGCGGCCTGGTCTACCTGGAGGGATCACACGCCGTCGGCGCCGCCCTGGAGAGACAGTTCAACAAGGACA
This sequence comes from Mesorhizobium sp. ESP6-5, assembly GCF_020164695.1. NCBI lineage: Bacteria > Pseudomonadati > Pseudomonadota > Alphaproteobacteria > Hyphomicrobiales > Phyllobacteriaceae > Mesorhizobium > Mesorhizobium sp. ESP6-5. The sequence goes on along the minus strand of NZ_JAIUGR010000017.1, from coordinate 127,558 downwards.
ATTCCGCTCTCAGTCCGCAGGAGCGCATCAGTGCCTATAATCGCAACATGAGTGAGGGCGGCTGGGTGTCGAAGGACCTGCCCGATATGGCGGAGCGGTTCGACACGCGCTGGCTGATGGCGGATTTCGAAGCGGGCGACATCGTCCTTCACTCGCCCTACATGATCCATGCCTCGACGACCAACCAGAGCCTCGATGGGCTGATCCGGCTGTCGACGGATATCCGCTACCAGAATGTCGACGACGAAATCGATGCCCGCTGGGGCAATCATTGGAGCCTTGATGACATGCTTTAGAGCGTTCAGCGTTCGATGGAATCGCCGCCCGCTCTAACTCTTTGTCTTCACGCAATTCCGGACGGAAAACCGTTACACGCTTTTCCTGGGATTGCTTTAGCCGGCACGCCGCATGCGGGCTGCGTAGAAGCCGTCGAGGCCGGAAGTCGCGGGTGCGCCCAGCACCATGTCGGCGGGCGTGGTGCGCAGTGCGCCACCGGATGTGAGGAACGGGTCGAGACAGGCAAATTCACCCGGCCGGATCGGATCGGTGGTCACCCCCGGATTGTCGACCAGGAAGGCGCGGTAGAGTTCCTCGCCTTCCCGCGGATCGAGCGAACAATTGGAAAAGACGATCCGGCCGCCGGGCCTGACCAGCATCACGGCGCGGGCGAGCAGCCTGCGTTGCAGGTCGGCGAGTTTTTCGACGTCCGCCGCCGTCTTGGTCCACGGCACGTCGGGATGTCGCCGAACGGTGCCGGTCGAGGAACATGGCGCGTCAAGAAGCACGGCGTCGAACAACTCCGCCGGCTCGTATTTGAGCAGATCGGCCTGGACGATTTCGGCGGAGAGGCCGAGGCGGGCAAGGTTCTGCGTCAACCGCGCCAGCCGGTTCTTCGAAGTGTCGACGGCGGTGACCTTGGCACCGGCGAGAATGAGCTGCGCGGTCTTGCCGCCGGGCGCGGCGCAGAGATCGGCGACGCGCAATCCGCTGACATCGCCGAACAGTCTTGCCGGCAAGCTCGCCGCCGCGTCCTGGACCCACCATGCACCCTCCGCGAAGCCCGGCAATTCGGTGACGGCGCCGGCAAGCTTCTCCACCCGAACCGTTCCCGTCGGCAGGACAATGCCGCCAAGCTTTTCGGCCCAGGGTTCGGGATCGGCCTTGACCGAGAAATCGACCGGCGCCTCGTGGCGGTGGGCAGCCAGGATCTGCCGGGCCTTCTCGGCGCCGTAGGCGGCCTTCAGCCGGTCGGAAAACCATTTCGGCGCTTCGTTGGTGGCGGCAAGCGCGGCCGGAAGCTCGGATTCCTTGGCGCGCGCGAGCGTGCGCAGCACCCCGTTGACCAGGCCGGAAAAACGCTGCGTGCGCGGATCGGACTTGGCGTGCGTCACCGCGAGGTCGACGGCGGCGCTGTCGGGAATATCGAGGAACAGGATCTGCGCCGCCGCCACATGCAGGATATGCGACAAGGCGGTCGCGTTGGGCGGCAGCGGCTTTTCCAGGCGCCGCGCCAGGAGCCCCGCTATGGTCATGCGGTAGCGCAGCGCGGTGACCAGTATGGCGCGCACCAGGCCACGGTCGCGCAGATCGAGCGCCTTGTATTGCGGATGGCCGTTCTCGTGATCGGTCAGGCCGTCGAGCGGCGTGCGGGCGTCGATGACGGCGGCCAGAAGCCGTGCCGCCGCCTTGCGCGCGGCAAGGCCGGCAACGAATTCGCCGCCGGCATTGTGATCCTGATCGCCTGGAACCGTGCGTCGAGGTGCCCTGCCCGCGACACTCACGACCACCGGCCCTTGGGTCCGGTCGGATTGCGACCCCACGGATTGGATTTTGGGCTGGCCGGCCCGGTCGCCGGTTCTGGCGCGGTTGGCTTGCCCCACGGTCCGGTCATCTCCGGCTCGTCAGCCTGCGTTGACATCGGCGCTTGGCGCTGCGTGGCTGGCGGAGCGCCTTCTCCCATCCGCTGTGCCATCGCCTGCAGCGCGGCGATGCGGTTGTCGGTGCTCGGATGGGTGGAGAACAGACTGTCCATGCGCTCGCCATGCAGGGGGTTGATGATGAAGAGATGCGCCATCGCCGGATTGCGCTCGGCATCGGGATTGGGAATGCGTTCGGCCCCGCGGGCGATCTTGTCAAGCGCGGAGGCCAGCCACAGCGGGTGTCCACAGATTTCGGCGCCGCGCCGGTCGGCCTCGTACTCGCGGGTACGGCTGACCGCCATCTGCACGATCATGGCGGCGAAGGGCGCCACGATCATCGCCGCCAGCACGCCGACAAAGCCGAACGGATTGTTGTTTTCGCGGCTGCCGCCGAGGAAAAAGGCGAAATTGCCGAGCATCGAGATGGCGCCGGCAAAGGTGGCGACGATGGTCATGGTCAGCGTGTCGCGGTGCTGGACGTGGGCGAGCTCATGCGCCATCACGGCGGCGACCTCCTCATGGGTCAGCCGCTGCAGCAGGCCGGTGGAGGCGGCGACCGCCGCGTTCTGCGGATTGCGGCCGGTGGCAAAGGCATTCGGTTGCGGATTGTCGATCAGATAGGTCCTGGGCATCGGCAGGCCGGCCTGCTTGGCCAGCGCCTGGACGATGGCGTAATATTCCGGCGCGTTTTTCTCGTCGACCTCGACGGCGCGATTCATCGACAGCACCATCTTGTCGGCGTTCCAGTAGCTGAACAAATTGGTGCCGGCGGCAATGACCAACGCGATCATCATGCCGCCCGAACCGCCGATCAAAAAACCGACGCCCATGAACAGCGCCGTCATGGCGGCGAGAAGCATGGCGGTGCGAATGGTGTTCATCGTCTGCTCCTGTCCGGATGGTGGTGAAAAAGGCTCGATCCTCGTGAGGTCATCGCTATATGATGGGAAACGCCCGTTCCCGTTTCAATCCACTGGAAATATCGCATGAACGACGAAACCAGTAAAACGCCGCCCGGCCCGGACGATGGCACGCCGCCACGGGAGCTGACGCCCGCCGCCCGCCGCGCGCTGCAGGAAGCCGAGGCAAGGCGGCAGGACTACCGCCGCAAGGAAGCAGCACTTCCGCGGGAGATCGGCGGCCGTGGCGGCAAGGAGCCCGGCCGCTATGGTGACTGGGAGGTCAAAGGCCTGACCAGTGATTTCTAGCGACTGATCTCAAGCAGCGTTGCGCTGCGGCTCGAGCGCAACCCAGCCTCGCTCGTCGACGGTGATGCCGATTGCGTCATAACCTGATATCGCGGCGTGCTGTGTTGCCAGGGGGTGCTGGTGCGTGGCGTTGATCACCATGACCGAAGCGCCCGCCGCCTCCGCCGCCGCGATGCCGGCCGGGGCGTCCTCGAACACCAGGCAATCGCGCGCGTCGAAGCCAAGGCGTCTTGCGCCGAGCTGGAAGCAATCTGGCGCCGGCTTGCCGCGGGAAACGTCCTCCGCCGCGACGAGGACCGCGGGGACGGGAATGCCGGCGACCTTCATGCGTGCAAGCGCCAACGAGCGTGGCGCCGAGGTTACGATCGCCCAGCGCTCCGGCGGCAGGGAATTGAGGAATGCCACGGCGCCGGCGATCTGGACGATGCCGTCGAGATCGTCGGCCTCGGCCTTCAGCAGCAGATCCGCTTCGTGTCCCGGGTCGACGCCCGGAAGCGCCAGGGCGGTGATGGTCTCGATCGCCCGTACGCCGTGGATCGTCGGCAGGAAGGCCGCGACATCGAGGTCGTGGCGCCGCGCCCAATCGCCCCAGACCCGCTCCGCCGAGGCGATGGAATTGATGAGCGTGCCGTCCATATCGAAGAGGAAGGCGGCGAATTTTCTGCCAGCAAACATGATTTTCCTTGAAGTGTGGGGGAGGGGTCGAGGGAGGACGCAACCGTAACGCCAAGGCGCTGACATGGAAAGGCGCGCGAGCGCATTTGGGGAAAGGCGCGGGAGCGCATTTGGGACGCGATCCAGGGAACCACCGTCACCTTGCAACGTTTCAAACGTACAATTCCCACCCCGCGAACCAAGGGACGATGCCCATGCTGATACGCCTCGGCTATGAGATTGCCATCGAATGCGCCGAGGCCACTCCGGTGATTTCGCTGCTCGAGATTCACAAGGACAGGCAGGCCGACATCAAGCGGCAGACGCGTGTCCTAACCTCGCCTTCGGTGCCGACCAGACTCTATCATGACCTGCACGGCAATGCCTGCCGCCGCTTCACGGCGCCGGCCGGCGGCTTTCGCATCCTTTATGACGCGGTCGTGGAGGACAGCGGCGAGACGGATGAGGTCAATACGCTGGCCCGGGAAATGCCCGTCGCCGAGCTGCCCGACGAGGTGCTGTTCTATCTCCTGGGCAGCCGCTATTGCGAGACGGATCATCTGAGTAACCTTGCCTGGCAGCTCTTCGGCCATCTTCCTTCCGGCTGGGCGCGGGTGCAGGCGATCGTCGACTATGTCCATAACCGCCTGTCCTTCGGCTACGGCTATGCCCGTTCGACCCGCACCGCCGCGCAAGCGCACGAGGAACGTGTCGGGGTGTGCCGCGACTTTGCCCATCTGGCGATCACGCTCTGCCGCTGCATGAACATTCCGGCGCGCTACGTGAACGGCTACCTCGGCGATATCGGCGTGCCGGCGGATCCCGCGCCGATGGATTTCTCGGCCTGGATGGAAGCCTTCCTGGACGGCAAGTGGTTTACGTTCGACCCGCGCCACAACCGGCCGAGGACCGGTCGCGTCGTCATTGCGCGCGGCCGCGACGCCACCGACGTTCCCTTGCTGCACAGTTTCGGCCCGCACCGGCTGAGCTTGTTCAAGGTATGGACCTACGAACAGGAAGGCAGGCTGTTCAATCCACCCTATCACGGCATCGACAGGACGGTCAGCGCGCGGATGCTGGCCTAGCTGCGTTGATATTCAGGTGAGGCCGGGCTGCAAATGGCTTGGCCTGACCTGAATCTCAACACACCTGGCCGGGTTTGTGCCTCGACATGCTTCGCAATCCTGGGACAGTTGGCCCGCTTCGGCACAGAGATGCTGTGCCGCAACAAGACGTCGCCGGACACCGGACCAGCACTTCGCTATGGGCATGGTAAGCGTCCCGTAAAGGTGCGCGCGGATACACGCTGACGTTTACCGACCGTTCACCTTCTTACCCCGTGAAAATCCAATAAAAGCAATGTTCTGCTGGTGAATTCCCGATCGCGGATCGGGTCGCCTCCCGTTCCGGCTGGAATCCTGCATTGCCCCCGATGCGGCGACGAGGCCGAGGCAAGTGGAGGCTGTTGGATGCGGAATTACGGGGGTCTTGTTCACGCGGTCGGCGGCTTCGCCAGAGACCGCAGTGGAAATTTCGCGGTCCTGTTCGGCTTTGCTGCCTCGGTCTTGGCGCTGGCCGCAGGCTTCTCGGTCAATGTCACGCAGCTCTACAACGCCAGATCGAGCCTGCAGGGCGTGCTCGACGCGGCAGTGACATCGACGGCACGTGACCTGACCACCGGCGCCATCAAGGAGGCCGACGCAAACAAATCCGTGCAGGCCTTTCTCGACGCCAACGATACCGCCGGCATCCTGCAGGGCGGCCAGATCGTCCTTGACCGGCTGATCGTCGACAAGACCGCCAAGACGGTCCAGGTGGACGCCCACGTCGACGTCGCCTTGTTCTTCCCGATTTTCGGCACGGGCGATATCAATCGAGTCAGCGCGTCAACGACGTCGCTTTATTCGGACAAGACCATCGAGGTGGCGATGATGCTCGATGTAACCGGATCCATGGCCGGCCAGAAAATCAAGGATTTGAGGACCGCCGCGGCCAATGCCGTGGACAGTTTCCTGGGCAGCCAGGATCCGAGCAAACCACGAGTGCGCGTTTCCATCGTGCCCTATGCCAATTCGGTCAATGCCGGGCAGCTTGCGGCCAGCACCGTCTACGTGGAAGCCAATGCCAGCCAGCGCAAGCAGGCACCCGGCAATGCAAGCGCTCAGTCTGCTTCGGCTTCGACGCGCTCGGACAATTGCGCCACCGAACGCAAGGGTGCCGATCAGTATTCGGACGCTGGCCCCGATTCCAGTATGGTCAATCGTGACTATCTACTGTCGACCTTTGCCAGGAATACCGGGACCGCCGCTTGTCCGGTTGCTGCGCTTGTGCCGCTGACCGCTGACGTAGCGACACTCAAGAACGTCATCAAGGATCTTGTCGCCTCGGGCGGCACGGCGGGCCACATCGGTGTTCAATGGACCTGGTACATGCTTTCAGAAAGCTGGGGCGGCGTGATGAAGGCGTCGGCGCGGCCAGCCAGGATGGATCCGAAGAAGGTCGGCAAATATGCGATCCTGATGACCGACGGCGAGTTCAACCTGTCCTATTTCGACGCGAACAGCGTCGACGGGGTTTATAATGATGCCGGCAAGGAAACGACCCGCACGGCTGCGACAAAGCTCTGCGCCGCCATGCGCGCCAAAGGCATAGAAATCTTCACGATCGGCTTCAGACTCGATGAGACGAATGCCGTTTCGACACTCCAGAATTGTGCCAGCCCCGATACGGGTTCGGTCATGCACTTCTACCAAGCTGCCGACGGCATCGAATTGGATACGGCTTTTCAGACGATCGCCCGCAATATCGAAACCCTTGCGTTGACCAAGTAGGCTCGGCTCGAAAGGAAAAGGCCGCCGCTTCTTTCGAAGCCGGCGGCCTTCCGTGTTTCCGTCCATGGCGCGGCTCAATGGTGGTGACGCTTACGTCACCGACCGCGCATCTCGCGCCTTAACGGGAAGACTGCTTCCCGAAAGTGCAATCCGCTGAGCCCACGTTCTGGAAAACGAAATCACTCGACATCGGATCACCTCCTTTCGATTTGTTGAACACACACTCATGATGGGGTGCGTTGCAGCAAATGACAAGATGCCGGGTGGAAAAAGCGTGACGTGCTTGCGATCCGCGGCCCAAAAGGACAACATCGCGTCATCGACCGCGGGGAAGGGCATGGACGCCACCGAAAGAGCTGCGCGCATCGTTCGAACGGTAGTCGAGGCGATCAAGCCCGGCTTCGCGGTCAGGCTGTGGACCGGCGAGCGGATCGGCCCCGCCACCGGCCCCGTGCTGATCATCAACGACCACGACATTGTCTGGCAGATCGTTCGCCGACCGTCCCTGTCGACCCTTATCGAGATGTGGATTTCCAAGGCAGTCGACATTGAGGACGGATCGCTGTTCGATTTCTATGCCCTGCCTTCGACGGGCAAGCTGCGGTCGAAGCTGAAGGCGTTGCCCAAACGGGCGCTTCTGCGTGACTTGCCGGCGGTGCTGTTTTCGAGAAAGCAGATGGCGTCGCGGGTCGATCTCGCCGGTCGCAACCCGTTCGTCAGCGGCTCCAGCAAGGAGGCGATCCAGCATCACTATGATATCTCGAACGCCTTCTACGAGCTCTTTCTCGACGAGCGCATGGTCTATAGCTGCGGGTATTTCCAGGATTTCGCAAACGGCATCGACGAGGCGCAGGTCGACAAGCTCGACCATATCTGCCGCAAGCTTCGGCTGAAACCCGGTGAAAGATTGCTCGACATCGGCTGCGGCTGGGGCGCGATGCTGATCCACGCGGCAAAACATTATGGAGTCGTCGGACACGGCGTCTCGCTGTCGCAAGCCCAGACCTCACTAGCGCGCGAGCGCATTCGCGCCGAGGGTCTGGAGGACAAAATCACCATCGAGATAAAGTCCTATGCGGAGCTCACCGGCACCTTCCACAAGATATCGTCCATCGGCATGTTCGAGCATCTGGGCCTGGCAAACCATGCCGCTTATTTCTCCGCTGTCCACCGGCTGCTGAAACCGGGCGGCATCTATCTGCATCACGCCATCACCAGGCGCAGCAAGGGCGACGTCAAGAAGACCCTGCGCAAGGGGCCGGAATACAAGGCGCTGATCAAATACATTTTCCCGGGTGGCGAACTCGACACGATCGGCATGACATCAAGCAATCTCGAAGCACACGGCTTCCTCGTCTATGATGTCGAGAATTTGCGCGAGCACTATGCCCGCACCTGCAGGCTGTGGGCCGAGCGTCTGCAGGCGCGGTTCGACGAGGCGATCGCCGAGGTCGGCGAAGCCAAGGCGCGGCTGTGGCTGCTTTACCTGAGCGGCTGCTCCATCACCTTCGAACGCGCCTCGGCGCAGATATTCCAGACTGTCGCCACCAAACGCGCGCGAGGCCCGAGCGGCCTGCCACCGACGCGGGCGGATCTTTATCGATAGGCTTGGGCCGGAAGGTCAGACGAACCGCATCGGCGCGCCGGTCTCGACACGACCGGGCCGGTCGACGGTGCAGTAGACGCCGAGATTGTGGGCGTTGTGGCGGACCAGATTGCGCAGGATGGCGGGGTCATGGTCGAAACCATCCTGGGCGATGATGGTGAAGCCGCAGCGGCGGCACGGCTCCGAGATGGTCAGGACGAGGTCGCCGATGGCGAGCTTCTTGCCGATCCATTCGGTTTCAGGAAACGAGCCGTCGACCGAGGCCATGTCGACGACGATGTTGGGACGGAAGCGGCGCGGATCGGCGACCCCCTCCGGATGGAGCGCCTCCAGCCGTGCCAGCGAGGCGGTGGTCAGGAGATGGATCGGCGCCTTGCGGTAGCGCTCCGCGGTCAGCGGCCCGGCATAGCCGGCCGCGTTCTCCCCGCGGAACGGCCGGATCGAGGCGCGGAAGCCGAGATAGGCCGACACGACGCGGTCGCATTCGGCGCCGGGGGCGGCGAGCCAGTCGCCATCGGGGACGGCGATTTCCAGTTCGCTGTCGCGGCTCAGCCGGGTGCGGATGCGCGGCACCTTGTTCCACTTGGCGTCACGATCGGGCCGGGCGATCTCATTGTCCGAAGCATCGACAAGGCCGAACAGGCGGTCGCCCTCGATCCCAGCCGGTCCAACCAGGATGGTGTCCCGGCGCTCGCCGGCGAGCGAACTTGCCGGATAGCGCCACAACTGAGTGACGGTGCCCAATACCGCGTCTTCCCGCATCAGCCCTTCTTGTTCTGCCTGTTGGCAACGAGGTCGTCGACCACGGCCGGATCGGCAAGCGTCGAGGTGTCGCCGAGCGCGGAAAAATCATCCTCGGCGATCTTGCGCAGGATGCGGCGCATGATCTTGCCCGAACGCGTCTTGGGCAGGCCGGGCGCGAACTGGATCTTGTCCGGCGTGGCGATGGCGCCAATCTCCTTGCGGACATGGGCGACAAGCTCCTTGCGCAGATCCTCGCTCGGCTGCCCGCCGGCCATCAGGGTGACGTAGCAATAGATGCCTTGGCCCTTGATATCATGGGGATAGCCGACGACCGCGGCCTCGGAAACCTTGTCATGGCTGACCAGGGCCGATTCGACCTCGGCCGTGCCCATGCGGTGGCCTGAGACGTTGATGACGTCGTCGACGCGGCCGGTGATCCAGTAGTAGCCATCGGCGTCGCGGCGGCAGCCGTCACCGGTGAAGTATTTTCCTTTGTAGGCGGAGAAATAGGTCTGCACGAAACGGTCGTGATCGCCATAGACGGTGCGCATCTGGCCGGGCCAGGAATCGGTGATGCAGAGGTTGCCGTCGGCCGCACCGTCCACCACCTTGCCCTCGCTATCGACCAGCTGCGGCTTGATGCCGAAGAAGGGCCGTGTCGCCGAACCCGCCTTGAGGTCGGTGGCGCCCGGCAGCGGCGTGATCAGGATGCCGCCGGTCTCGGTCTGCCACCATGTATCGACGATCGGGACCCTGCCGTCGCCGACGACGTTGAAATACCACTCCCAGGCTTCCGGGTTGATCGGCTCGCCGACCGAGCCCAGCACGCGCAGCGACTTGCGAGAGGTCTTCTTCACATGCGCGTCGCCGGCACCCATTAGCGCGCGCAGCGCCGTCGGCGCGGTGTAGAAGATGTTGACCTTGTGCTTGTCGATGACTTCCCAGAAGCGCGACTGAGAGGGGTAGTTCGGCACGCCCTCGAACATCAGCGTGGTGGCGCCGTTGGCGAGCGGCCCGTAGACGATGTAGCTGTGGCCGGTCACCCAGCCGACATCTGCGGTGCACCAATAGATGTCGCCGTCATGATAGTCGAAGACATATTGGTGCGTCATCGACACATAGACGAGGTAGCCGGCGGTGGTATGCAGCACGCCTTTCGGCTTGCCGGTCGAGCCCGACGTGTAGAGGATGAACAGCGGATCCTCCGCCTTCATCTTCTCCGGCTTGCAATCAGACTTAACCGTCGCGACTTCGTCGTGATACCAGACATCGCGTCCCGGCGCCCAGCCGATCTTGCCGCCGGTGCGGCGCACGACCACAACGGTCTTGACCTTGACATGGTGCTTGGCGGCGATGTCGATCGCCTTGTCGGTGTTTTCCTTGAGCGGAATAGGTTTGCCGCCGCGCAGACCCTCATCGGCGGTGATGACGAAGGTCGATTCGCAATCGACGATGCGGCCGGCCAAGGCGTCCGGCGAAAAGCCGCCGAAGACCACCGAATGGATAGCGCCGATACGCGTGCAGGCCAGCATCGCGTAGGCCGCCTCCGGGATCATCGGCATGTAGATGGTGACGCGGTCGCCTTTCTTGACGCCGTGCTTCTTCATCACATTGGCGAGCCGGCAGACGTGCCCGTAGAGTTCGTTGTAGGTGATTTTCTTGTCGTCGTAGGGGTTGTCGCCTTCCCAGATGATGGCGGTCTGGTCGCCGCGCTTCTTGAGGTGGCGGTCGATGCAATTGTACGAGACATTGGTCTGGCCATCCTCGAACCACTTGATCGAGACCTTGCCGTCGAAGGAGGTGTTCTTGACCTTGGAGAAGGGCTTGAACCAATCGATGCGCTTGCCGTGCTTGCCCCAGAACTTGTCCGGGTTCTTCACGCTGTCGGCATACCATTTGAGGTAGGTGTCATTGTCGATCAGGGCGTTCTTCTTCCACGCCGGCTGGACGCGATGGACATGAACCTCGGACATTTCTTGGCTTTCCTCCCGAACAGTCCGCCGGCTTGAAACGCCCGCGGGATCGCGGCGACGCAGCCGCGAATTCGGCGGCATTATTACCAGTTCCGTCGCGACGGCAACATTAGACGTTGGATTCGCGCGGCGGGATGCCGCAGGGGCGCTTTCCGGAACTGTCAGCACTCGACGTGGTTCGCTGCTAACCGCATGTTTTTACGCGAAAACTTCCCTTTGAGATCAACAAAAATCAATAGACAGTTAAGTACCGGCGCGCACAATTGGCAGCTGGGAGGAAAGGAGAATCAACCAGGGGACCGCCCAAGGGGACCATAATGCACGACCATCTTGAAATGGACCTGATGCTCAAAGGCTACGGCCTGACCACGGCCAAGATTCTTTATCATTTCCCCGACCACCCGCATCTCCTGCAGAGCTTCGTCTGGCAGGACTACGACATCGCTCCGAGGTTTCCGGTGCTGATCCGGTTCATCGAATTCTGGAAAGCCAAGCTCGACGGGCCACTGCATTCGGTGGTCTACACGCACCAGAAGCTGATCGCGCCGAATGAATGGCGCAAGGTGGATGGGGAGTTCGTGCTGCATTGAGCGGTGATACAGCTGATCTCCCCCCGCAAGGGGGGAGATTGGCAGCTTCAACGCCAGCGCGGCTCAAACCGCCGGCGGGTTGAGGCGGGCGAAGCCCTCCTGGCGGCGATAGGGGAAGTACGGGTAGGGCGCGGTGACTTCGCTTGCGGCGTCGAGCTTCTTCACCTGCTCCGGTGTCAGCGCCCAGCCGACGGCGCCAAGGTTTTGGCGCAGCTGCTCCTCGTTGCGAGCGCCGATGATAACGGAGGAAACGGTCGGGCGCCGCAGCAGCCAGTTGATGGCGATCTGCGGCACGGTCTTGCCGGTTTCCTGCGCCACCGCGTCGAGCTCATCCATGACCCGATAGAGATGCTCGTCCCCGACCGGCGGCCCGAAATCAGCCGTCTCGTGCAGCCGGCTCTTTTCCGGCAGAGGCTGGCCACGGCGGATCTTGCCGGTCAGGCGGCCCCAGCCGAGCGGGCTCCAGACCAGCGCGCCGACGCCCTGGTCGAGGCCAAGCGGCATCAGCTCCCATTCATAGTCGCGGCCGAGCAGCGAATAGTAGACCTGATGCGCGGCATAGCGGGGATAGCCGTGCTTCTCCGCCAGGCCGAGCGACTTCATCACTTGCCAGCCGGAGAAGTTGGAGGCGCCGACATAGCGCAGCTTGCCGGAGCGAACGAGGTCATCCAGCGTCGACAGCACTTCCTCGATCGGTGTGCCGGCATCGAAGGCGTGCAGTTGTAGAAGGTCGATATAGTCCGTGCCGAGGCGCTTCAGCGCGGCGTCGACCGACTTGATCAACCGCGAGCGCGAGGAGCCGTAGTCGCCCGGCCCGTCGCCCATCGGCAGCGCTGTCTTGGTCGAGATTAGTACCGCGTCGCGACGGCCCTTGATCGCTTCGCCGAGCACCTCCTCCGAGGCGCCGTTCGAATAGACGTCCGCCGTGTCGAACAGGTTGACGCCGGCCTCGAGACAGATGTCGATCAGCCGCCGCGCTTCCTGCGCATCGCTGTTGCCCCAGGCGCCGAACAGCGGGCCGGAGCCGCCGAAGGTGCCCGCGCCGAATGAAAGCGCCGGGACGTTCAGGCCCGATGCGCCGAGACGTCGATAGTCCATTTTCTTGCTCCTGGTGGTTTGTGAAGAGGTCGAGAGGAGTCGGGTGCCGGCTGGCGTCACGACCGGACGGAGACAGGCGCACCTGATGCGGCGCCACCATCAAGGCGCAGCGCCAGTCCGGCCACGGCGAGTGCCGCGAGCGGCAGCAGCGCGGCGACCCAGGTAAGCGAACCCAGTCCAAGGCCATGGGCGATGACCGCGCCGCCAAGCCAGGCGCCGGCCGCATTGCCGAGATTGAAGGCGGCGATGTTGAACGATGAGGCCAGGCTCTGGCCGGCGCCTTGCGCCTTTTCCAGCACCCACATCTGCAGCGGCGCCACTGTCGCGAAGGCAGCGGCGCCGAGCAGGCCGACATAGATCACGGCCATGACCTGGCTGTGGATGGCGAAGCTCATCGTGGCAAGCACCAGCGCCAGCACCATGAGGCTGCCGAGCACCGCCGGCACCAGCCAGCGATCGGCGATCTTGCCGCCGGCGAGATTGCCGGCGATGAGGCCGCCGCCAAAGACGAGCAGGATCGGCGATACAGCGGCTTCGCTGAAGCCGCTGATCTCGGTGAGCAATGGGGCGATGTAGGTGAAGATGGCGAAGACGCCGGCATAGCCGAGCACCGTGGTGGCGAGGCCGAGCAGGACGGGCGTGCGGCGCAGAACGGCGAGATCGGCGCGCAGATCGCTCTTCTCGGGCGCTGCCTGGCCGCGCGGCACCAGGGCGAGGATGACGGCGAAGGCCGCCAGGCCGACGGCGGTCACCGCCCAGAAGGTCGCACGCCAGCCAAAGGCTTGGCCGAGCCAGGTGCCGAAGGGCACGCCTAAGATGTTGGCGATGGTCAGGCCGGTGAACATCAGCGCGATCGCCGAAGCCTTCCTGTTGGGCGCGACCAGACCAGTGGCGACGACCGAGCCGACGCCAAAGAAGGTGCCGTGGGCGAAGGCGGTGATGATGCGGGCACCCATCAGCGTCCAGTAATCGGGCGCCAGCGCACAAGCGAGGTTGCCAATCGTGAAGATCGCCATCAGCGCCAGCAGCACGGTTTTGCGCGGCCAGTTGCCCGTGGCAATGGTCAACAAGGGTGCACCGATGACGACACCGAGCGCATAGGCAGAGATCAATTGGCCGGCGGCGGAGATCGACACGCCGAGGTCTTTGCTGACATCGATAAGCAGGCCCATGATGACGAATTCGGTAACACCGATGCCAAAAGCACCGGCGGCGAGGGCATAAAGAGCAAGAGGCATGGCGATGGTCCCATCTGTCGGCGAAGGACGCTCAGTCCGCGCCCCGGCCCTGAAGATCATGATCCGCGATGTTGTGAACCAGACTTGCCCAAGGCACACTTCTTGTGAAATAGATTCACAGATGGCCAGGCCCGACATCAACCGTTCCGGCGAGATCGAAGTCTTCGTGCGCGTCGTCGAGGCGGGTAGTTTTTCGGCCGCGGCGCGGCAGCTGCGGATGACGCCATCGGCGGTGAGCAAGCTGATAGCACGGCTCGAAACCCGGCTTGGGGCGCGGCTTGTCAGCCGCTCGACGCGCAAGCTCCAGCTCACGCCGGAAGGGACGGCGTTCTACGACAGCGGCGTGCGCGTGCTCGCCGACATGGATAAGGCCGAGCGTGAAGCGGCGGCAGGAGCCGCGCCGCGCGGCAGGCTGAGAGTTAACAGCTACGTGCCGTTCGGCCAACACCGGCTGATGGAACTGCTGCCGCGCTTTCTGGAGCGCTATCCCGAAATTTTCGTCGAGGCTGTGCTGACCGACAGCGTGATCGACCTGCTGGAAGAGCGGGCCGATGTAGCGATCCGCGCCGGGCCGCTGCGCGAATCGAGGCTGGTGGCGCGCAAGCTCGGTCAAAGCCGAATGGTGGTGGTCGCGGCACCTTCCTATCTCGAAGCACATGGCACGCCGCGCACGCTGTCCGATCTCGGGCGTCACAACATGCTCGCCTTCAGTTTCGCGCGGCATATCGACGGCTGGCCTTTTATCGATACGGCAGGCGCGCCGGTGATCACCCCGGTTGTCGGAAACCTGGCATTGACCGATGGCGAGGCGATGCGCCAAACGACCGTCGCCGGGGCCGGCATCGCCCGACTGGCGCGCTGGCATGTCGAACCCGACATTGCCGCCGGCCGGCTGGTGCCGCTGCTGGAACATTTCAACCCCGGCGACGAAGAGCCGACGCATGCCGTCTATGTCGGCCAGGGCAAACACCTGCCGGCACGTGTGCGGGCCTTTCTCGACTTTCTTGCCGAGACCGTTCGGCTGTAATCAACGCCGCGCGTCGATGAGACGCGCGGCGTTGAAGGACCGACTTGCCAGCGGTACGCGCTATGCCTTCGGCACGAAAGGCCCCGGACGACGGCCGGCGCCCTGGCGTTCGACCATCCAGCCGGGATATTCGGCGGGTAGTGCGCTCACTTCGTCAAGCCTGGCGAGATCGTCGGCATCGAGCTTGAGGCTGGTGGCGGCAAGGTTCTGCTCGAGCTGGTCCATGCGGCTGGCGCCGATGATCACGCTCATCACGAAAGGCTTTGCCAGGACATAGCCGAGCGCCACGGTCGCGACGCCGACATCATGCTTCTCGGCGACCTCCCGCATGACGGCGACCGCCGCCCAGGCGCGGTCCTCGTTGACCGGCGGGAAGTTGAAGGACGCGCGGCGGCCCTCGCCATTGCCCGGCGCGCCGGGCCCATATTTGCCGGACAGCAGCCCGCCAGCCATCGGCGACCACACCATCAGGCCGAGCTTCTCCTCGTTGATCAGCGGCACGATCTCGCGTTCGAGGTCGCGGCCGGCGATCGAATAATAGGACTGGACGGTCTCGAAGCGGGCAAAGCCCTTGCGGTCGGCGATGCCGAGCGCCTTGGCGATGCGCCAAGCCTGCCAGTTGGAGACACCGACATAGCGGACCTTGCCGCTGGAGACGAGATCATCAAGTGCCCGCAGCGTCTCGTCGATCGGCGTCACCGCATCGGTGCCGTGCAACTGATAGAGATCGATATGGTCGAGCTGCAGCCGCTCCAAGCTGGCGTCGACCGAATCCATGATATGGCCGCGCGAGGAGCCGCGCTGGTTTGGTCCCTCACCCATGGCGCCGTGGACCTTGGTGGCGATGACCACGTTTGACCGGGCAACACCGAGATCCCTAAGCGACTGACCAAGCAGGCGTTCGGACTCGCCGACGGAATAGACGTCGGCCGTGTCGAAGAAGTTGACGCCGGCGGCGATCGAGCGGCCGACGATCTCGTTGACGCCCTTCTGGTCGAGGCTGGCGATCAGGCCCCATTGGGCGTTCTGGCCGGCGGCGCCGAAGGTCATGGTGCCGAGGCAAAGTTCGGAGACGAATAGCCCCGTGTTTCCAAGCTGATTGTAACGCATCGTGAGACTCCAGGAGGATGTGCGGTGACATCAAGGCAAATAGGAACGGCACGTTTCGTTTCAAGTACTGGTATAATGGTGCTTGTGGATCAGGCCCAGCGATATGACTCATGACGCGGCAAGCTGGAAATTCGGACTACCGGCTTCCAAAAATCGCCGAACCGACCCTGACGCTGCTGGCGCCAAAGGCGATCGCGGTCTCGTAGTCGGCGGACATGCCCATCGACAGTTTGGCGACGCCGGCCTCCTTGCCGAGCTTCTCCAACAAGGCGAAGTGGGGGCCGGGGTTCTCGTCCGCCGGCGGGATGCACATCAGGCCTTCGATGCCGAGGCCGTGCACTTCCCGGCAGCGTCTGACGAAGGCGACCGCCTCGCTCGGTTCGATCCCGGCTTTCTGCGGTTCGGAACCGGTGTTCACCTGGACATAGAGTTTTGGCGCACGGCCTTGCCGGACAATTTCCTTGGCGAGCTCCGCGGCGATCTTGTCGCGGTCGACCGTCTCGATGACCTCGAACAGAGCCACCGCTTCCCTCGCCTTGTTCGACTGCAGCGGACCGATCAGGTGCAGTTCGATGTCGGGGAAAGCTTCCTTCAGGTCAGGCCATTTGCCTTGCGCTTCCTGCACGCGGTTTTCGCCGAAGACGCGCTGGCCGGCCTCGATGACCGGGCCTATGCCGGCGGCGTCGAAGGTCTTGGAGACCGCCACCAGCGTCACCGCGCCGGCTTCACGGCCGGCCTCCCGCTCGGCGGCGGCGATCTTCGCCTTGACCGCGAAAAACTGCTGAACGGTGTCGCCCATATGCAAATCCCGCTGTTTTGACCCGCGTTTTTGTCAGCCGCGATGCCCATATGGTTGACGGGTTTGCCAAACCATGGTGAACACCCGGACCACATTTCATGAACTGCCGGGCTCTTGCCCGCAGTCCGTATGCTTTTAAGTGAAAAACGTCCCATGGCAACCGAACGATACAACCCGCGCGCGTCAGAACCCAAATGGCAGAAGGCCTGGGCCGAGAAGAAGCTTTTCGAAGCGCACAATGACGATCCGCGTCCGAAATACTACGTGCTGGAAATGTTCCCCTATCCGTCGGGGCGCATCCATATCGGCCATACCCGCAATTACACGATGGGCGACGTGGTGGCCCGCTACAAGCGCGCCAAGGGTTTCAACGTGCTGCATCCGATGGGCTGGGATGCCTTCGGCATGCCGGCTGAGAACGCCGCGATGCAGAACAAGGTGCATCCCAAGGAATGGACCTACCAGAACATCGCCGCCATGCGCGAGCAGCTCAAGGTAATGGGCCTGTCGCTGGACTGGGCGCGCGAATTCGCCACCTGCGACGTCGATTACTACCACCGCCAGCAGATGCTGTTCCTCGACTTCGTCGAGAAGGGGCTGGTGACGCGCAAATCCTCCAAGGTCAACTGGGATCCGGAGGACATGACGGTGCTCGCCAACGAGCAGGTCATCGACGGGCGCGGCTGGCGCTCCGGTGCGCTGGTTGAACAGCGCGAGCTGACGCAATGGTTCTTCAAGATCACCGACTTTGCCCAGGATTTGCTGGATTCATTGGACGGTCTCGACGAGTGGCCCGAAAAAGTGAAGCTGATGCAGCAGAACTGGATCGGCCGTTCGGAGGGCCTGCTGATCCGCTGGCCGCTGGCCTCGGAAATCTCCGGCGAGCATGAGCTGGAAGTCTACACGACAAGGCCGGATACCATTTTCGGCGCCTCGTTCATGGCAATCGCCGCCGATCATCCGCTGGCCAAGAAGGCCGCGGCGACCAATCCGGCCCTGGCGAAGTTCATCGACGAAGTGCGCCATATGGGCACTTCGGTGGCGGCGCTCGAGACGGCCGAGAAGAAGGGCTTCGACACCGGCATCCGCGTCGTCCATCCCTTCGACGATAGCTGGACGCTGCCTGTCTACGTCGCCAATTTCGTGCTGATGGAGTACGGCACCGGCGCCATCTTCGGCTGTCCGGCGCATGACCAGCGCGACCTCGACTTCGCCAACAAATACAGCCTGCCGGTGGTGCCGGTGGTGATGCCTGATGGCGCCGATGCCAAGACGTTCCAGATCGTCGACGAGGCCTATGTCGACGATGGCGCGATGATCAATTCGCGGTTCCTCGACGGCATGACGCCGGACAGCGCTTTCGATGAAGTCGCCAGGCTGCTGGAGCAAAAGACCATCGGCAACCGGCCAATGGCCGAGCGCAAGGTGAATTTCCGCCTGCGCGACTGGGGCATTTCGCGCCAGCGCTACTGGGGCTGCCCGATCCCGATGATCCATTGCGAGGATTGCGGCGTGGTGCCGGTGCCGAAGGCCGATCTGCCGGTCAAGCTGCCCGACGATGTCGATTTCGACCGGCCAGGCAATCCGCTCGACCGTCACCCGACCTGGCGGCATGTGAAGTGCCCGCAATGCGGCAAGGACGCGCGGCGCGAAACCGACACGATGGACACGTTCGTGGATTCGTCCTGGTATTTCGCCCGCTTCACCGCGCCCTGGGCGCATGAACCGACCGATCCCAAGGCAGCGAACGAGTGGCTGGCGGTCGACCAATATATTGGCGGCATCGAGCATGCGATCCTGCATTTGCTCTATTCGCGTTTCTTCACCCGCGCCATGCGCGAGACCGGCCATGTTGCCCTGGCCGAGCCGTTCAAAGGCCTGTTCACGCAAGGCATGGTGGTTCACGAAACCTACCGTGTCGGCTCGGCGTCGAATGGGCGCTGGCTGGCGCCGACCGAGGTTCGTCTGGAGGACGTCGACGGCAAGCGCCGCGCCATCGACGTCGCCACCGGCGAGGCGGTCACCATCGGCCCGCTCGAGAAGATGTCGAAGTCGAAGAAGAACACGGTGAGCCCGGAAGACATCACCGATGGCTACGGCGCCGACACGGCGCGCTGGTTCATGCTGTCGGATTCGCCGCCCGAGCGCGACGTCGAGTGGACCGACGACGGTGCCGCCGGCGCGCATCGCTTCATGCAGCGCATCTGGCGGCTGGTGTCGACGGCGGCCGAGACGTTGGCAGGGGTCACGCCCAAGGCGGCCGATGACGGCGAGGCCGGGGCGGTTTCCAAGGCCGCGCACAAGATCCTGAAGGCGGTTGGCGAAGACATCGAGAAGCTCGCCTTCAACCGCGCCATTGCTCGCATCTATGAACTTGCCAACGCGTTGACAGCCCCGCTCAACGAAGTGGCGGAAGGCAAGGCCGTTCCGGCGCTGAAAAGCGCCTGCCGCGAGGCGGTCGAGATCATGGTGCATCTGATCGCGCCCGTGATGCCGCACCTGGCTGAAGAGTGCTGGGAGACGCTGGGCGGCGTCGATCTGGTGGCCGAACGGCCGTGGCCGGTCTTCGATCCGGCACTGGTCGTCGACAACGAAGTCACCTATCCGGTGCAGGTCAACGGCAAGAAGCGGGGGGATTTGACAATTGCCCGCGACGCGGACCAAGGTGCGGTCGAAAAAGCGGTCTTGGCTCTCGACTTCGTGCAGAAAGCACTTGAAGGTAAGGCTCCGCGCAAGGTGATCATCGTGCCGCAGAGGATCGTCAATGTCGTTGCCTGATCGGGAAAAGACAGAGCTGTGCCGTCTGCTGCGCCGCATCGCGCTTGCCGGCCTCGTCGGTTCGCTGGCGCTCATTTCGGCCTGTCAGGTGCGGCCGCTCTATTCGAGCGCGCCGTTGTCGACGGGCTCGACCGCCAATGCCGAGATGGCATCGATCGCCGTCAAGCCGGTCCGGACGCGCTATGCCCAGCAGGTGCGTAACAATCTGATCTTCGGGTTCGGGCGCGGCGCCGGCGAGCCCGCCTCGCCGCTTTATTCGCTCGACCTCGGCGTGAGCGAAGGCGTTGAATCCTCGGCGCTGGTACAGAATGGAACCGATCAGGACGAGCCGACCGCCGGTTCGGTGACGTTGACCGCGGGCTACACGCTGACCGATGTGAAAACCGGTGCGGTGATCGCCGTCGGCAAGCGGGCGATCACCTCGTCCTTCGACAGGCCGCGTCAGGAGTTTGCCTCCTACCGGGCGCAGATCGACGCCGAGAACCGCGCCGCGCGCGAACTGGCTGAAGCCCTGCAGCTGTCGATCGCCCAGGATCTGGCCCGGCACGGCAAGGCGGCCAGCTAGCGCATTCGCCGTCTCAAAGAGGGCCGAACGCCCTCTTTCATTCTCTCGATGTCCCGATCCTGTGTCCGGGCGACGGAAACGCGCCGGCAGCTGGGCTTTTGGCGCCATGTGAATGCTGTCCGCGGGTTTTTCCCGTGACCAAGGTTCGCCCCGCTTTCCAGCCCAGCGCTTCGCCGCGAAAGATGCGTCTCGATCGCTCCAGCGACGCTGACGGGAAGCAACTGTTAACCACTCGCTCCCTATTGCTCGGCAGTCGTTTCACAGTGAGTCTTGAGCATGGAAGCCAGGCGTTTTTCTCGGATCAATTCGTTGCACACAGCTGCGCCCGATGACCCCCAAGGAGAGCGTTCCGGCGGCCCGCGCGGCAAGGTCGATGTCCGCCAGTCCGGCGCTTCTTTCCCGCAGGGTGGCGACACCGAAAGCCCGGCCTGGCAAGAGTATTTTTTCCTTGCACCCAATGTGCGTTTTACACGCACGCCGGACTATGAGCCAAAGCACCGCCAACCGCAGGACGACGTTGCCGAGCAGGACGCACGGCAGGCGCTCCCGACACAGCAGGTCGGCCCTGGCGCCGTCATGCATCGCGGACCGGCACCGGCCGGGCCCGCTCAGCCGGCGCGTAGCGGGGAGACGGCGCAAGGCGTTGCGCCGGCGGCTCTAAAGGTGCCAGCAACGGCACGGGCGGCCACGCGCCCGGCGCCCGTTGTCGGGAATGGCGCGCCGGTCAAAGCAGCCCCCGCTGAAAAAGCCCGGCGGCCCTATCTTTCGGATCACGCCTTCTTCGAGGGCTTGGCGCCGCTTCTGGTCGACGTGACGCCGGCCCGCCAAGTCAGCCCGGTCCCGCGTGCACCGGTCCCGGCTCCGCCGGTTGCCGCCGCCCGGGCCGATGTCTCCGGACCGGCGGTGGCCGATGTCACCGCCTTGTTCCGTGTCATCGAATGCCTTCCTGGCCAGGTTCCACCTGCCCTGCCGGACGTCTTTCCGGCCAACTCCAACAAGGTGGTGGTCGAGCCGGCCGTCCCGGCGGGCAGGACCGCCCGGCTGGCTCGGACAACGGCCGCGACGGCGCCTGCCGCAGCCAGCGCCGCCCCGGCGCCACTTGTGCCACGCGTGGAGGAAACCGGTCTCGCCGTGCGTTCGCCGTCGCTGCCCATGGCCGGAAAGGTTGTGCAGCCGGTGACGGGCGAAGGCTACGCGCTTCCCTCGGAGGAGCTGCTGCAGCAGCCGCCGGAAGGGCAGGGCTTCTACATGTCGCAGGAGCGGCTTGAGCAGAATGCCGATCTCCTGGAAAGCGTGCTGGAGGATTTCGGCGTGCGCGGCGAAATCATCCATGTTCGCCCCGGCCCGGTCGTTACCCTCTATGAGTTCGAGCCGGCCCCGGGCGTCAAATCCTCCCGCGTGATTGGTCTCGCCGACGATATCGCCCGCTCCATGTCGGCGGTCTCGGCGCGCGTCGCCGTGGTGCCCGGCCGCAACGTCATCGGCATCGAGCTGCCGAACGAGACACGCGAGACCGTCTATTTCCGTGAACTGATCGAATCGCAGGGCTTCCGCAAGACCAGCTGCAAGCTGGCGCTTTGCCTTGGCAAGACGATCGGCGGCGAACCTGTCATCGCCGAGCTGGCGAAAATGCCGCATCTGCTCGTCGCCGGCACCACCGGATCCGGCAAGTCGGTCGCCATCAACACCATGATCCTGTCGCTGCTCTACCGGCTGAAGCCGGAAGAATGCCGGCTGATCATGGTCGACCCGAAGATGCTCGAGCTGTCAGTTTACGACGGTATCCCGCACCTTCTGACGCCCGTCGTCACCGATCCCAAGAAGGCGGTTACCGCGCTCAAATGGGCGGTGCGCGAAATGGAAGACCGCTATCGCAAGATGGCGCGGCTCGGCGTGCGCAACATCGACGGCTACAATGAGCGCGCCGCCACTGCCCGCGACAAGGGCGAGACGGTCGTCATGACCGTGCAGGCCGGCTTCGAGAAGGGCACCGGCGAGCCGCTGTTCGAACAGCAGGAGATCGACCTCGCGCCGATGCCCTACATCGTCGTCATCGTCGACGAGATGGCCGACCTGATGATGGTCGCCGGCAAGGAGATCGAAGGCGCCATCCAGCGCCTGGCGCAGATGGCGCGCGCCGCCGGCATCCACCTGATCATGGCAACGCAGCGGCCCTCTGTCGACGTCATCACCGGCACGATCAAGGCCAACTTCCCGACCCGCATCTCCTTCCAGGTCACCTCCAAGATCGACAGCCGCACCATTTTGGGCGAGCAGGGTGCCGAGCAGCTGCTCGGCCAGGGCGACATGCTGCACATGATGGGCGGCGGGCGCATCGCCCGCGTGCACGGCCCCTTTGTGTCCGACGCCGAGGTCGAGCATGTCGTGGCGCATCTGAAGGCGCAGGGCCGCCCCGAATATCTGGAGACCGTAACGGCCGACGAGGATGAAGAGGAAGAGGAAGACGACCAGGGAGCGGTCTTCGACAAGGGAGCCGTTGCCGCCGAGGACGGCGATTCCAGCTATGACGAGGCGGTCAAGGTGGTGTTGCGCGACAAGAAATGTTCGACGTCCTACATCCAGCGCCGCCTTGGCATCGGCTACAACCGCGCCGCTTCACTGGTCGAGCGGATGGAGAAGGAGGGTCTGGTCGGCGCACCGAACCATGTCGGCAAGCGCGAGATCATGGCGGGCAAGCGCCCACCGGTAACCATCCCTGGGGATGACGGCACGGATCGATCGGCCCCTTGATCCGCAACGCATAAAAAAGGCCGGTTGCCCGGCCTTTTTTCGTATCGGGCATAAGCTCGCTCAGCCGATTTTCTGGCCGGTCTTTGCCCAGTCGGCGAGGAAGGCGGCAAGGCCCTTGTCGGTCAGCGGGTGATTGACCAGCGCCTTCAGGGTCGCGGGTGGCGCGGTGACGACATCGGCGCCGATGAGCGCCGCCTGCTTCACGTGGTTCACTGTGCGCACGGAAGCGGTCAGGATCTCGGTCTGGAAATCGTAATTGTCGTAGATCTGACGGATCTCCTGGATCACTTCCATGCCGTCAGAACCGGTATCGTCGATGCGGCCGACGAAGGGCGAGATGAAGGAGGCGCCTGCCTTGGCGGCGAGCAGCGCCTGGTTGGCCGAGAAGCACAGCGTGACGTTGACCATGCGGTTCATCTCGGTGCGGATCGTCTTGCAGGCCTTCAATCCGTCCAGCGTCAACGGCACCTTGATGGCGACATTCGGCGCGATCTTGGCCAACACCTCGGCCTCGGCCATCATCTGCTTGTATTCGGTCGCCACGACTTCCGCGGAAACCGGGCCTTCGACGATGTCGCAGATCTGCTTGGTGACCTCGGCGATTTTGCCGCCCGATTTCAGGATCAGCGACGGGTTGGTGGTGACGCCGTCGAGCAACCCCAGATCGATCAGTTCACGGATTTCCTTGATATCGGCTGTGTCGGCAAAAAATTTCATGGCGGTCTCCTGACGATTTCGTGGCGCCTGCGAAGGCACGTTCAGCGTTGCCCTTTGATCTAGAGCAAAGTCGGGGCAAGGTCACGCCTCATGATCGAAGATTCGCCCTTTGTCGCAGCCGCACCGGTGCTGGTGCCGATGCCGGCCGAACGCCCCTACACCTATGCCGTGCCGGCCGGCATGCGGGTGGTGCCGGGTTCGATCGTGCGCGTGCCGCTCGGGCCGCGTCAGGTCGCGGGCATCGTCTGGGACGGCGTGGTCGAGCAGGTCGATGCCAGGAAATTGCGCCCGATCGAACAGGTTTTCGACTGTCCGCCGATCGATCGCGCTATGCGCCGCTTCGTCGACTGGGTGGCGCAATACACGCTGTCGGCTCCGGGCATGGTGGCGCGCATGCTGCTGCGTGCGCCGGAAGCTTTCGATCCCGAACCCTGGATCGAAGGACTGCAGCGGACGCTCGTCATGCCCGATCGGATGACGGATGCGAGGACGCGGGTGCTGGAGACGGCCGAAGGAGGGCTGGCCTGGACGCGCTCGGGGCTGGCGCATGCCGCCGGCGTGTCGTCGACGGTGATCGAGGGACTGAAAGCGCAAGGCGTGTTCGAAACGGTGATGATCCCGCCGCGTCCGGTGGTGGCCGCACCCGACCCAAGCTATGCCGTGCCGGACCTGATGCCGGACCAGAACGACGCCGCGTCGATGCTGCGCGCCAATGTCGCGGCCGGTGCGTTCAATGTCGCGCTGCTGGACGGCGTCACCGGTTCGGGCAAGACGGAGGTCTATTTCGAGGCGGTGGCGGCCGCGCTCGATCAGGGAAAACAGGTGCTGATCCTGCTGCCGGAAATCGCGCTGACCCATGCTTTCCTCGAACGCTTCCAGCAGCGCTTCGGTGCCAAGCCGGGGGAATGGCATTCCGATCTGCCGCCCAGGATGCGCGAAAAAGTCTGGCGGCAAGTGGCGGAAGGGGGCGTGCGTGTCGTCGCCGGCGCACGCTCGGCGCTGTTCCTGCCGTTCAAGGAACTTGGCCTGATCGTGGTCGACGAGGAGCACGACCCGGCCTACAAGCAGGAAGACCGTGTCTTCTACAATGCGCGCGACATGGCTGTCGTGCGCGGGCATATTGGCGGCTTTCCGGTGGTGCTGGCGTCGGCGACGCCGTCGGTCGAGAGCCGGGTCAACGCAAGCCAGGGCCGCTATGCCAGGGCTGTTCTTTCCGCCCGCTTCGCTGAGGCGGCACTTCCCGATCTCAAGTCGATCGACATGCGCCGCGCGCCGCCGGCCCGTGGCGGCTTCCTGTCGCCGGTGCTGATCGACCATATGCGCAAGACGCTGGAGAAGCAGGAACAGTCGCTGCTGTTCCTCAACCGGCGCGGCTATGCGCCGCTGACGCTGTGCCGGGTCTGCGGCCATCGCTTCGGTTGCCCGGTGTGCTCGGCCTGGCTGGTCGAGCACCGCTTTCGCGGCCAGTTGGTGTGTCATCACTGCGGTCACAATGAGCGCCGTCCGGAAGCCTGCCCCGAATGCGGCACGCTCGACCATCTGGTCGCTTGCGGGCCGGGGGTCGAGCGCATCGCCGAAGAGGTCGTCACGCATTTCCCGGACGCGCGTACCATCGTGCTGTCGTCGGATATAATGGGGGGTGTACGACGGTTGCGGCTGGAACTGGAGGCTATCGCCAACGGCGAGGCCGATATCGTCATCGGCACGCAACTGGTCGCCAAGGGTCATAATTTCCCGAACATGACGCTGGTCGGCGTCGTCGATGCCGATCTGGGCCTTGCCAATGGCGATCCGCGCGCCGCCGAGCGCACCTTCCAGCTGCTCAGCCAGGTGACCGGCCGTGCCGGCCGCACCGGCAAGAAGAGCCTTGGCCTGCTGCAGACCTTCCAGCCCGACCATCCGGTGATGCGGGCGATCGTCTCCGGCGATGCCGAGTCTTTCTACCAACGCGAGATTTCAGAGCGCGAACGCGCTGCCTTGCCGCCCTTCGGCCGGCTGGCAGGCGTCATCGTCAGCGCGGTGACGCGGGCGGAAGCGGAAGGCCATGCACGCGGCCTGCGCCGCTCCGCACCGGAGGCGCCGGATCTGTTCGTGCTCGGGCCGGCGGAAGCGCCATTATCGTTGCTCGGCGGTCGCCACCGCTTCCGCCTGCTGATCCAGGGCGAACGGCGCGCCGACATGCAGGGGTTCATCCGCACCATGCTGGCCAACGGGCCGAAACAGCGCGGCTCGGTTCGGGTGCAGGTGGACATCGACCCGCAGAGCTTTTTGTAGGAACACAAATTCAGCTACAGCTGCCTCGACGAGAGAAACGGAAGATCTCATGAAAACCTTAGGCTTGCTCGGCGGTATGAGCTGGGAATCGACCGCCATCTACTACCGCCTGCTCAACGAGATCGTGCGCGAGCGGCTGGGCGGTCTGCATTCGGCGAAGCTGCTGCTCTGGTCGTTCGATTTCGCCGAGATCGCCGAACGGCAGCATGATGGCGACTGGGACGGTGCCGGTGCGCTGCTGATCGATGCCGCACACAAACTTGAGGCCGGCGGTGCGGAGGGCCTGCTTCTGTGCACCAACACCATGCACAGACTGGCCGACCAGGTGCAGGCGGCTGTGTCGATCCCGCTGATCCATATCGCCGACGCCACCGCGGCCACGGTCAGGCAGGCCGGCCTGCGGCGGCCGGCGCTGCTGGCAACGCGGTTCACCATGGAGCAGGACTTCTACAAGGGCCGGCTTGCCGACAAATATGGCCTGTCGCCGGTGGTGCCGGATTCGGCCGGGCGCGACATGGTGCATCGCGTCATCTACGAGGAACTCTGTCAGGGCATCGTCACCGAAGCCTCGAAGGCGGCCTATGTCGCCGAGGCAAACCGCTTGCGCCGCGACGAAGCCGCCGACAGCCTGATCATGGGCTGCACCGAGATCACCATGCTCATCGGCCAGGACGATTTCGACATTCCGGTTTTCGACACGACGCGCATCCATGCCGGGGCGGCGGTGGAATTCGCACTCGGTTGATGCGCGTCTCCCAAAGTGGCTGAAGCCATCTGGCGCCGGTCCTTTCCTTCGCTAGAATGTCGGCGATTTTCAAAACAGGCATTCGAAGGGGACACGATGGATTTTGCGCTTCCATGGCCGACGAGCCAGGGCGAATGGCTGGCCTGGTCGAGCGCGGTCTTCACCGTGCTGCTCGGCCTTCTGTTTTTCCTGGCGCCGGGGCTGGCGTTCCGTATCCTGCGCCTGCAGGCAAAACCCGAGAAGGCGGCGGCGATCGCCGAGGGGCGCGGCCGCATGTCGGGCTTCTATCTCGGAGTCGGCCTATGCTGCATCCTGCTCGCGCAGCCGCTGGTCTACATGGCGCTCGGATTTTCCTGGCTGTTCACCGCCTTCGGCCGGCTGCTGTCAATGATGTCGGACGGCGCCAATACACCTTTCAATTGGGTTTCCATCGTGGTGGAATTGGCGCTGGCGGCCTTGCCGCTCGCCTTTGCCTTCGGCTTTGTGCCCTGAATCCTGGGGTATTCAGGCGCTCAGGACGCTGATCTTTCGCCGGATGCGACAATAGTGCCTGAAAACCATGCGGAACGACGCATTGCGGTCTTAAAATGCCTGTGCTAGACGGCAATCGACTTTCGGCCGGGGATAGCGGAAGCCGCGCCTCCGTGCTTGAAAAAATGCAGTAAGGTCAAAGATTTAGCCAGAGTTTTTGCTCGCGCCAACAATCTGCGGCCTGTCAGACAAGAGAAAAGACGGTCCGTGGCTCAATCGTCATCGCCAATCTCAGGTGTCGCAGAACGCTATGCCGGTTCGCTGTTCGAACTGGCATCGCAGGCAAATTCCGTGGCCAAGGTCGAGGCCGACCTCACCAGTTTCGAGGCCATGCTCGCGGGCAGTGCCGACCTGGCCCGGCTGATCAACAGCCCGGTATTCTCCAGCGAGGACCAGGCCAAGGCCATCGGGGCGATCGCCGACAAGGCCGGCATCACCGGCCTGACCGGCAATTTCCTGCGCGTCGTCGCCAAGAACCGCCGCCTGTTCGCGGTGCCCGGCATGATCAAGGCGTTCCGCCAGATCGCCGCTGAACACCGTGGCGAGGCTGCCGCCGAGGTGACGTCGGCTCATGAGCTGACCGCGGCCCAGCAGACCGAACTCAAGGCGGCGCTGAAGGGCGTTGCCGGCAAGGACGTGACCATTTCCGTCACCGTCGATCCGTCGCTGCTCGGCGGGCTAGTGGTCAAGATGGGCTCGCGCCAGATCGATACGTCGCTCAAAACCAAACTCAATTCGCTCAAGCTTGCACTGAAAGAGGTCGGCTGATGGACATCCGCGCCGCGGAAATTTCCGCAATTCTGAAAGACCAAATCAAGAATTTCGGCAAGGAGGCCGAGGTCTCCGAAGTCGGACAGGTGCTGTCCGTCGGTGACGGTATCGCCCGCGTCTATGGCCTCGACAATGTCCAGGCCGGCGAAATGGTCGAATTCCCCGGCGGCATCCGCGGCATGGCGCTCAACCTCGAAGCCGACAATGTCGGCGTCGTCATCTTCGGCGCCGACCGCGACATCAAGGAAGGCGACATCGTCAAGCGCACCGGCGCCATCGTCGACGTTCCCGTCGGCCCCGGCCTGCTCGGCCGCGTCGTCGACGCGCTCGGCAACCCGATCGACGGCAAGGGCCCGATCAAGGCGACCGAACGCAAGCGTGTCGACGTCAAGGCGCCGGGCATCATTCCGCGCAAATCGGTCAACGAGCCGATGTCGACCGGCCTCAAGGCCATCGACGCGCTGATCCCGGTCGGCCGCGGCCAGCGCGAGCTGGTCATCGGTGACCGCCAGACCGGCAAGACCGCCATCATCCTCGACACAATGCTCAACCAGAAGTCGGTGCACGACAACGGCCCGGAAAAGGAAAAGCTCTACTGCGTCTACGTCGCCGTCGGCCAGAAGCGTTCGACCGTCGCGCAGTTCGTCAAGGTTCTGGAAGAGCGCGGCGCGCTCGAATACTCGATCATCATCGCCGCCACCGCTTCCGACCCGGCGCCGATGCAGTTCCTGGCGCCGTTCGCCGGCTGCACCATGGGCGAATATTTCCGCGACAACGGCATGCATGCGCTGATCAGCTATGACGATCTGTCGAAGCAGGCTGTCGCCTATCGCCAGATGTCGCTGTTGCTGCGCCGCCCGCCGGGCCGCGAAGCCTATCCCGGCGACGTCTTCTACCTGCACTCGCGCCTGCTCGAGCGCGCCGCCAAGCTCAACGACGATCTGGGTGGCGGATCGCTGACCGCCCTGCCGATCATCGAGACGCAGGCCAACGACGTGTCGGCCTATATCCCGACCAACGTGATCTCGATCACCGACGGCCAGATATTCCTCGAAACCAACCTGTTCTTCCAGGGCATCCGTCCGGCCGTCAACGTCGGCCTGTCGGTCAGCCGCGTCGGCTCGGCCGCGCAGATCAAGGCGATGAAGCAGGTCGCCGGCTCGATCAAGGGCGAGCTAGCGCAGTACCGCGAAATGGCGGCCTTCGCGCAGTTCGGCTCGGATCTAGACGCCGCCACGCAGCGCCTGCTCAACCGCGGATCGCGCCTGACCGAACTCTTGAAGCAGCCGCAGTTCTCGCCGCTGAAGACGGAAGAGCAGGTCGCGGTGATCTTTGCCGGCGTCAACGGCTATCTCGACAAGCTGCCGGTCAACCAGGTCGGCAAGTTCGAGCACGGCCTGCTCAGCCACATGCGTGCGGCGGGCAAGGACGTTCTCGATGCCATCCGCAAGGAAAAGGCGCTTTCGGACGATCTGCGCGCCAAGCTCAAGGCCGAGATCGACGCCTTCGCCAAGACCTTCGCCTAAGCGAAGCGCCAGTCCGGATGAGACAAGACGGGATCAGGTTTGAAGCATGCCTTCATTAAAAGACCTTCGTAACCGTATCGCCTCGGTCAAGGCGACGCAGAAGATCACCAAGGCGATGCAGATGGTCGCCGCGGCGAAGCTGCGCCGTGCGCAAGAGGCAGCGGAAGCGGCGCGCCCCTATTCGGAGCGCATGGGTTCCGTGCTGGCCAACATCACCCAGGCGATCGGCGGTGGCGGCGATGCCCCAGCGCTGATGACGGGCACCGGCAAGGACGCCGTGCATCTGCTCGTGGTCTGCACCGCCGAGCGCGGCCTGTGCGGCGGCTTCAATTCGCAGATCGCCCGTCTTGCCCGCGATCACATCCGCCGGCTTCTGGCCGACGGCAAGCAGGTCAAGATCATCTGCGTCGGCAAAAAGGGCTTCGACATCCTGCGCCGCGACTATGCATCGATGATCATCGACCGTGTCGATCTGCGCGAGGTCAAGACGCTCGGCTTCGTCAATGCCGATGCGATCGCCAAGAAGGTCATCCATCTCTTCAACGAGGGCGCCTTCGACATCTGCACGCTGTTCTATTCGCAGTTCAGGTCGGTGATCAGCCAGATCCCGACCGCGCAGCAGATCATCCCGGCCAGCACCGCTTCGGCTCCGGCCGCGGCGGTGGATGGCGGCAGCGCCGTCTATGAATATGAGCCGGAGCCGGGCGAAATCCTCTCCGACCTCATCCCGCGCAACATCTCCGTGCAGGTTTTCCGGGCGCTGCTCGAAAACGCCGCCGGCGAAATGGGCGCCAAGATGAGCGCCATGGACAATGCGACGCGCAACGCCGGCGAGATGATCAACAAGCTATCGATCACCTACAACCGCCAGCGGCAGGCGCAGATCACCAAGGAACTGATCGAAATCATTTCGGGCGCCGAGGCGCTCTAGGCGCGGTCCGCGGGTGACTGTCCCGCGAACCGGACCGCGTGAGAAACAAAGGACGAAAAGGGTAAAGACGATGGCGAAAGCAGCGACCCCCCAGAAGGCAACGCCGAAGGCGGCAGCCCCCAAGCCAGCAGCCCCCGTGAAAGCGGCCAGGGCTCCGGCAGCGACGGCAAAGGCTGCTCCGGCCAAGGCAGCAGCAGCGCCGGCCAAGGCCGTGGCCGCCAAGACGCAGGCCGTGGCCAGGAAAGCCACCGGCGTTGTCGGCAAGGTTCGCCAGGTCATCGGCGCCGTTGTCGACGTGCAGTTCGGCGATCACCTGCCGGCGATCCTGAACGCGCTCGAGACGACCAATGTCGGCAACCGCCTGGTGCTCGAAGTGGCCCAGCATCTGGGTGAAAACACCGTGCGCTGCATCGCGATGGACTCCACCGAAGGCCTGGTGCGTGGCCAGGAAGTGCGCGACACCGGCGCTCCGATCACCGTGCCGGTCGGCCCGGGCATGCTCGGCCGCATCATCAACGTCATCGGCGAGCCGGTCGACGAAGAAGGCCCGGTCGATGCAATCGAAATGCGCTCGATCCATCAGCCGGCTCCGACCTATGTCGAGCAGTCGACGGAAGCCCAGATCCTGATCACCGGCATCAAGGTGCTCGACCTCTTGGCGCCTTACGCCAAGGGCGGCAAGATCGGCCTGTTCGGCGGCGCCGGCGTCGGCAAGACCGTGCTGATCCAGGAACTGATCAACAACATCGCCAAGGCACATGGCGGCTATTCGGTGTTCGCCGGCGTCGGCGAGCGCACCCGCGAAGGCAACGATCTCTATCACGAGTTCATCGAATCCGGCGTCAACAAGAAGGGCGGCGGTGAAGGCTCCAAGGCAGCGCTGGTGTACGGCCAGATGAACGAGCCGCCGGGCGCGCGCGCCCGTGTCGGCCTGACCGGCCTGACGGTCGCCGAATATTTCCGCGACCAGGGCCAGGACGTGCTGTTCTTCGTCGACAACATCTTCCGCTTCACGCAGGCGGGTTCCGAAGTGTCGGCTCTGCTCGGCCGCATCCCGTCGGCCGTGGGCTACCAGCCGACGCTCGCCACCGACATGGGCGCGCTGCAGGAACGCATCACCACCACCACCAAGGGCTCGATCACCTCGGTGCAGGCGATCTACGTGCCGGCCGACGACTTGACCGATCCGGCGCCGGCGACCTCGTTCGCTCACCTTGACGCGACGACGACCCTCAACCGTTCGATCGCCGAGAAGGGCATCTATCCGGCCGTCGATCCGCTGGACTCGACCTCGCGCATGCTCGACCCGCTGGTCGTCGGCGACGAGCATTATGGCGTTGCCCGCCAGGTGCAGTCGATCCTCCAGCGCTACAAGTCGCTGCAGGACATCATCGCCATCCTGGGCATGGATGAGCTCTCGGAAGAGGACAAGCAGACCGTGGCCCGCGCCCGCAAGATCGAGCGCTTCCTGTCGCAGCCCTTCTTCGTCGCCGAAGTGTTCACCGGCGCGCCGGGCAAGCTGGTCGACCTCGCCGACACCATCAAGGGCTTCAAGGGCCTTTGCAACGGCGATTACGACCACCTGCCGGAAGCCGCCTTCTACATGGTCGGCGGCATCGAGGAAGCGGTCGAGAAGGCACAGCGCCTCGCGGCAGAAGCGGCGTAAATAAAGCGAATAGGGAGTAGTCAGTAGTCAGTAGTGAATAGCAGCTGGGCGAGTCGGATAGTTGTTCTCTCGCCCTACTTCCTACTCACTATTCCCTACTCACTAAATTGACATGGCTGAAGCTTTCAAATTCGAACTGGTTTCCCCGGAACGCCTGCTGGTTTCCGCCGAGGTCGAATCCGTCGTTATTCCAGGCGCCGAAGGCGAGATGACCGTCATGGCTCATCACGCACCGGTCATGACCACGATCAAGCCGGGTGTCGTCACGGTGAAGAGCGCCTCGGGCAGCGAAGA
The DNA here is from genome assembly GCF_020164695.1 of Mesorhizobium sp. ESP6-5. Taxonomy (NCBI): domain Bacteria; kingdom Pseudomonadati; phylum Pseudomonadota; class Alphaproteobacteria; order Hyphomicrobiales; family Phyllobacteriaceae; genus Mesorhizobium; species Mesorhizobium sp. ESP6-5. The sequence continues at coordinate 95,212 of NZ_JAIUGR010000017.1, read as the reverse complement.
ACGCTATGTCGTGTTCGGCGGCTTCGCCGACATCGTCCCGGCCGGCTGCACGCTGCTGGCGGAATCGGCTGTCGCGGTGAAGGATGTCGACCGCGCCGATCTCGCCCGCCGCATCCAGGAAGCCAGGGAAGATGCCGCCGACGCCAAGGACGACCAGTCGCGCGGCAAGGCCGAACAATTCCTTAGCCAGCTCACCACGCTGGAAGGCGCGCTTCTACCGGCCTGAGGTTCGAGGGCGGTTACTCATTTCAGTGGTTTGTTGCGCAGGATGCGCGCCGACGATTTCAAATCGTATCGAGTTTTGTTACCTTCGGAAGAAATTCCGGGGGCATTCTTATGTTTGGTCTAGACCTTAAAACTTGGCTAGGGTTTGCTTTTCTCGGCGCTCTGGTGTCGACTATTGGGTCGATACTCGGCATTGTCATAAAAGAGTACTTCTTTTCCAGATCCTTTGAATCTTGGAAGCAAAATCGAGCTCTCGAGCTGATCTATCAAAAATACCGTGATCCCCTGAGGCTCTCTGCACGAGAGTTTGGACACCGCTTGGTGGAAATCTGCGATACCTATCCCACAGTATTTCTGTCGCAACGAGTTTTCGATTCACGGCCTTTTAAGCAGGAGAGAAACAGCAACCAAGATCCATACTATCAGCGTTACAAAATTGTCAGCACTCTGTATCGCCTCTGCGCGTTCTTGGGTTGGCTAGAGCTATACCGCCAAGAGCTTACATACTACCAAGCCTCATGGAATCGGCATACCGCCAGGGTGGACGAATCTCTGTCTGCTATTAGGTCCGCTTTTGCAGACGGTCACATTAACACTGCCAGCGATTCGGATAGCTGGCGCGATACGCTTGTCTTTCGCGAAGAATTACGCGCAATCGGGGAATCGATGATTGAAAGTAGGGGTTCGGGCAGATCAATTATTGGATACGGTCGCTTTGTCGATTTAATAAATGGTGAAGACGCGAATTCGACCAAGTCGTGGTCGCAGGTCGTTCTCAATTTTCTGGTGGATCTGGAAAGTGGGGGTAAGGATTTCAGGGAAGTCCGGCTACGGCGCATTCTCTGCCATATTGTTGATTTCATAAGTCTTATTGACACGCGTAATCTTGATGAGCGGCTAAAAGGTGCTCGTAAGAAATGGGGTGCTGCTTGACATTCCCATAAGCGCTTCCCGTCGGAAACCGTTGCTGGGCCTGCATCTCGTTCATTGACCTCCTATGCCGAGCGCGGCGAAGGCCAAAGTCGGGCCGTCTCGTCGCAGGTGGACGAGATGGACGGCCACGAGTTCGATCAGCGTCTGGCGCTCGGCGTGATCCCGGGCGAAGCCGGCCATGTCAAACACCGCTGTCGCGGTTTCGTTCGCCGGCAGCTGCTGGTCCAAAAGCGCGGTCATCGGCGCATCGAGCGGATCGGTGAAATGGCCTTCCGGCAACGTCTTTCCGCGCGCCGCGCAGGCGGCGATCCAGGCAGCCACCACCAGCGTGAGATGGACCAGCTCGGTGCCGGCTTCGAGGCACTCGACAGCCGAGGCGATAATGCGCTGCGGCAGTTTCTGGCTGCCGTCATTGGCGATCTGCGCCGTGCGGTGGGCAAGTGCCGTGTTCGAAAAACGCTCGGCAAGCTCGGCGGTATAGGCTGATGGGTCGAGGCCGGCATCGTCCGGCAATGTTGTTATGGCCTCTTGCCATAGCGCGTCGACGAACAGCCGGATCGCCGGATCGGCGAAGGCACTGTCGACCGTCGCGTGGCCGCAGAGCAGGCCGAGATAGGCGATGCCCGAATGCGCGCCGTTGAGCAGCCTCAGCTTCATGTCCTCGAAGGGAGCGACATCCCCAACCATGGTGACGCCGAATTTTTCCCAGGCCGGACGGCCCGTCGGGAAATCGTCCTCGATCACCCACTGGCGGAAGGGTTCCGTCATCACGGGCCAGGCGTCGTCGATACCAAGTTCGCCCGCTATCCGCGCCCTGTCGGCGTCGGTCGTGGCTGGCACAATGCGGTCGACCATGCTTGAGGGAAATGCGACGTGACTGGCGATGTGGTCGGCCATTCCGGCATTGCCCGCCGAACTGGCACTTGCATCGCGCAGCGTGGCGAATTCGATCAGCAGCCGGTGCAAGGTGGCGCCGTTGGCCGGCAGGTTATCGCAACAAAGCACGGTAAAGGGCGGGGTGCCAGCGCCCCGCCTCCGGGCGAGCGCTTCGGTCAGAAAACCATGCGCCGTCTTCGGTGTTCGCGGATTGGCCAGGTCGTGGACGATGTCGGCATGCGCTGCGTCCAATCCGCCGCCGGCCGCCCGCAAATAGGCTTTCTCGGTGATCGTCAGCGTCACGATGCGGGTACGCGGATCGGCCAGCACCGCCAGCACCGCTTCCGGGTCTTCCGGCGCCACCAGCAGCGAGCCGATCGAGCCGATGACATGCAGCTTCTCGCCGCCGCTGCCGCGCACAGCCAAGGTGTAGAGCCCGTCCTGCGGCGCCAGCGCGTCGCGCGTTTCCGCGCTGCGCAGCGACACGCCTGATATGCCCCAGTCCGTTTCTCCGCCCGCCAGGCATTCATCGATATAAGCGGCCTGGTGGGCGCGGTGAAAGGCGCCGACGCCCAGATGCACGATGCCCGGCGTGATTGCGCCACGATCATATCGAGGCGCGGCGACCTTGGCCGGCAATGCCTGCGCCATGCGGTTGGAAAGGCGGCGGTCTGTCATCGGTTCGGCACTCATCTCGTGGAACGATTTGCGGGGTAACACTGACGGCGTCCGCCGACAATGCTCAGCTTTGCCTAGGAGTCATCATACAACAATCCGATTTTTGTATGTTGACATTATTTCCGACCGATCCTACCCATGGAGCCGGAGGATGGCCGTGGCACTGACCAATGCGGATTTGCTGTTTTCAGCCGAGGCGCGTCCGCTGTCGATCGCCCGCGCTCTCTATGCCGGCATCAAGGACCTGCCCATCATCAGCCCGCACGGCCATACCGACCCGCGCTGGTATGCGCTGAACGAGCCGTTCCCCGATCCCGCGCAACTGCTCATCGTGCCGGACCACTATATTTTTCGCATGCTGTTCAGTCAGGGCGTGCGGCTGGAGGCTCTCGGCGTGCCGACCCTCGATGGTGAGTCCGTCGAGACCGACGGCAGGGCGATCTGGCGGTTGTTCGCCGAACACTATTACCTCTTTCGTGGCACGCCGACCCGATTGTGGTTCGACCATGTCCTTGCGCATCTGTTCGGCATCGAAGAGCCGTTGAGCGCCGCGACCGCCGACCGCCATTACGACACGATCGCAACGCTGCTGCAGTGGGAGAATTTCCGCCCTCGCGCGCTGTTCGAGCGCTTCAACATCGAGGTCATCGCGACGACCGAAGGCGCGCTCGACGATCTCAAATGGCACCAGATGATCCGCGACAGTGGCTGGGAGGGCCGTGTCGTCACCGCCTATCGGCCAGACGCCGTCGTCGATCCCGATTTTGAAGGCTTTTCGGCCAATCTCGATCGGCTCGGCGAGATCACCGGCTGCGACACCGGGACCTGGGCCGGTTATCTCGACGCACATCGCCAGCGGCGCGCCTTCTTCAAGAGCTTCGGCGCGACTTCGTCGGATCACGGTCATCCAACGGCGGAGACCGCCAATCTTTCCGACGCGGCGGCGCAGGAGCTGTTCAACCGGGTCCGCGCCGGCTCGCAGGATGAGCGCGAGCGAAAATTGTTTCGCGCGCAGATGCTGACCGAGATGGCCAAGATGAGCCGGGACGACGGGCTGGTCATGCAGATCCATCCCGGCTCCATGCGCAATCATTCGGCTTCCGCTTTCCAGAAATTCGGCAGGGACAAGGGTTTCGATATCCCGACCCGGACCGACTATGTCACGGCATTGAAGCCATTACTGGACTGCGTCGGGCTGGAGCGCGACCTGACCGTCATCCTGTTCACGCTGGATGAAACCAGCTACGCGCGCGAACTGGCGCCGCTGGCCGGCGTCTATCCGGCGCTGAAGCTCGGGCCGGCCTGGTGGTTCCACGACAGCCCGGAAGGCATGCGCCGGTTCCGCGAGATGACCACCGAGACCGCCGGCTTCTACAACACGGTCGGCTTCAACGACGACACGCGCGCCTTTCCGTCGATACCGGCCCGCCACGACGTGGCGCGGCGGGTCGACTGTGCGTTCCTGGCGCGTCTCGTCGCCGAGCACAGGCTGCGTGAGGACGAGGCGCATGAACTCGCGAAGGAGCTTGCCTACACGCTTGCCAAGAATGCGTACCGGCTCTGAGCCGGGCGTTTCGATTTTCAAAGGGAGGAAGTCATGTTGCATTTTTCGAAATTGACGGCGGCGGCGACATTCGCCATCGGTTCGCTGCTGATCGGCGCTGCCAACGCCGAAACCGTGCTGCGATCCTCGGATACCCATCCGGACGGCTACCCGACCGTCGAGGCGGTCAAGTACATGGGCGACCTGATCAAGCAGCGCACCGCCGGCCGTTATTCGATCGAGGTCTATCACTCGGCGCAGCTCGGCGAGGAAAAGGACACGATCGAGCAGACCCAGGCCGGCGTCATCGACCTCGACCGTGTCTCGATGGGACCGTTCAACGGCATCGTGCCGGAGACCGCCGTGCCGTCGCTGCCCTACATGTTCCGCTCCGTCGAGCACATGCGCCACGTCATGGACGGCGCTGTCGGCGACCAGATCCTGAAGGCGTTCGAGGCGCATGATCTCGTCGGCCTCGCCTTCTACGATTCCGGTGCTCGGTCCTTCTACAACACCAAGAAGGACATTACCTCGATGGCGGACATGAAAGGGATGAAGTTCCGCGTCATCCAGTCCGATGTGTTCGTCGACATGGTCAACGCGCTTGGCGCCAACGCCACGCCGATGGCCTATGGCGAAGTCTATTCGGCGCTGCAGACCGGCGTCATCGACGGCGCCGAAAACAACTGGCCGAGCTTCGAATCCGCCAAGCACTACGAAGTGGCCAAGCATTACACGATGGACGAACACCAGATCGTGCCGGAAGTGCTGGTCATGTCGAAGGCAAGCTGGGACAAGCTCTCGCCGGAAGACCAGGCGATCGTGCGCCAGGCAGCCAAGGACAGCGTCGTCAAGATGCGCGAACTGTGGGACGCGCAGGAGAAGAAGTCGCGCGGCATCGTCGAGGCCGCGGGCGTCAAGGTCAGCGAGATCGACAAACAGCCGCTGATCGACGCGATGAAGCCCGTCTACGACAAGTACTTGTCGAAGCCCGAATTGAAGGATCTGGCCGCCCGCATACAGGCCGAGAAATGAACGGCAGGGGCAATGGATCGAGCAGCGCGGAGGCCCCCGCGCTGCCTTCGGACGTGTCGGCCATGCGAGGATTCTGGCTGGGTGCGGAGCGGGTCCTGTCAGGGCTTGCCAGGCTGGCGCTTTGGATCAGCGGCGCCGGCCTGACGCTGATGACGATCATCATCTTCTGGCAGGTCTTCTCGCGTTATGTGCTGAACCGTTCGCCGAGCTGGACGGAATCCTTCTCGGTTCTGCTGATGGGCTGGTTCATTTTTCTCGGCGCCGCCGTCGGCGTGCGCGAACGCACCCATCTCGGCTTCGACGTGCTGCTCTATGTCCTGCCTGTTTCGGCCAAGGCGGTACTGCGCAGCATTTCCGACCTTGTCGTGCTGGCCTTCGGCGCCGGCATGATCGTCTATGGCGTGCAATTGGCCAGGCTGACCTGGAACACGGTCATGCCGTCACTTGCCCTGCCGGGCGGCGTCAGCTTCCTGCCGGTCATCCTGGGTGGGGCGCTGGTCTGTCTGTTTTCGCTGGAACGGCTGGCCGGGCGCTTTGCCGGCCTGCCCGTCGACGCCGACATTCATGCAACCGGCGAGGAGCCCTGAACCATGGCCCTGATCGTCCTCTTCGGCACCTTCGTGTTCCTGCTGGTCATCGGCACGCCGATCGCCTTCTGCCTCGGCGTTGCCAGCTTTGCCACGATCCTCACGCTTGGCTTGCCGCCGGTCGTGGTGTTCCAGCGGCTGAATTCCGGGGTCAGCGTCTTTTCGCTGATGGCCATCCCGTTCTTCATCTTCGCCGGAGACCTGATGGTGCGCGGTGGTATCGCCGCGCGGCTGGTCGCGCTGGCAGGCTCCCTGGTCGGTCATTTGCGCGGCGGCCTGGGGCAGGTCAACATCGCGGCGTCGACCATGTTCGGTGGCATCTCCGGCTCGGCGGTGGCGGATGCGTCGGCGGTCGGCGGGCTGATGATTCCGCAGATGAAGGCGCGCGGCTACGGCGTCGACTATGCCGTCAACATCACCTCGGTCGGGGCCATCATCGCGCTTCTCATTCCACCGTCCCACAACATGATCATCTATTCGATCTCCGCCGGCGGCCGTATCTCGATCGCCGACCTGTTCACGGCTGGCGTGCTGCCGGGTCTGCTGCTGGCGCTGTCGCTGATGACAACGGCCTATTGGGTCGCCAGCCGCCGGGGATATCCGACGGAGCCTTTCGCCGGCTTCGGCCGGGCCCTGCAACTGCTTGTCGCCGCCATTCCCGGGCTCATCCTGATCGCCATCATCTTCGGTGGCGTCAGGTCCGGTGTCTTCACCGCGACCGAGAGTTCCTGCATCGCCATCGTCTACGCCTTCCTGGTGACGCTGATCATCTACCGCTCGATGAGCTGGGGCGACTTCGTCGCGGCGACGACGGCGTCGGTGCGCACCACGGCCATGGTGCTGATGATCATCGGCTGCGCGGCGGCCTTCGGCTGGTTGCTCGCCTATCTCAGGGTACCGGCGGCACTGGTCGCCTTTCTGCAGTCGGTGTCCGACAACAAGCTGGTGATCCTGCTGCTGATCAACGTCGTCCTGCTCATTCTCGGCACCTTCATGGACATGTCGCCGCTGATCATCATCACGACGCCGATCTTCCTGCCTGTCGTCATGGCCTATGGGGTCGATCCCGTGCATTTCGGCGTGATCCTCATCCTCAATCTCGGCATCGGGCTTTGCACGCCACCGGTCGGCGCGGTCCTGTTCGTCAGCTGCGCCATCGGCCGTATTCCGATCTGGACCGCGATGCGCTCGATCTGGCCATTCTACGGCGCTGCCTTCGCCGTGCTGATGCTTGTCACCTACGTGCCGGAAATCTCATTGTGGCTGCCGGGCCTGTTCCATTAGAGCGGTTCGGCGATCGTTAGAATCGTTGAACCGCTCTAACTCTTTGTGTTTACGCAATTCCAGGCGGAAAGACGCTACGCACTTTTCGTGGAATTGCACTAGGAGGTCACCGAGGTGTCCGATACCGCAAACGACCTCAGGGTCGAGAGAAAACCCAAGCTGTCGGAAACCGTCGTGGGGGCGATCCGCAAGCAGTTGCAGGCGGGCGAGATCCCGCCCGGCCACAAGCTGCCGACCGAGGGCCAGCTGACCGAAACCTTCGGCGTCAGCCGAACCGTCATCCGCGAGGCGCTGGCCAAGCTTGCCGCCGACGGTCTGGTCGAGCCGCGGCAGGGCGCCGGGGTGTTCGTCACAGAGCATATTTCGACCATGTTCGGGGCGCTCGCCGCCGACATGGGAGCCAAGGATTCGGTCGCGCTCAACGTGCTCGAGGTGCGGCTGGCGATCGAGATCGAATCGGCTGGGCTCGCTGCCATCCGTCGCAACGCCGCGCAGGAGGCGGCGATCCAGGAAGCCTTCTTCGAGTTCGAGCGGCTGCTGCTCGACAGCCAGCCGACCGGTCCGGCCGACCTCGCCTTCCATCGCGCCATCGCCAGCGCCACCAATAACCCCTTCTATGTCGAGATGCTCGACGTGCTCGGCCGGCGCGCCATTCCGTGCGACGTGACCTCGCCCTGGTCGACCGAACTGGCGCAGTCCGACAGCTACCAGCGCGGGCTGCAGCGCGAGCATCTGGTGATCCTGAACGCGATCACGGCGGGCGATGCCGAAGCCGCGCGCGAGGCGATGCGCACCCATCTCGGCGCCAGCCAGCAGCGTTACCGCGAGCGGCTGCAGGCGCGGCAGGCCTACTACGCCAGCTCGGTCAAGGCGGCCGCGGGCGAATGATCCACCGAAAGCCAGGACAGAAATGAGCCAGAACCACACCGACTACACATCGCGCTTCGCCATAGACCCGGCGGCCGCCGCCGCCATGGGAACGGATGAGCTGCGCCATAATTTCCATATCGAGGATCTCTTCCAGCCCGGGCGCATCAGCCTGACCTACACGCACTACGACCGCATGATCGTCGGCGGCGCCGTGCCTGCGGCAACGGCATTGCCACTGGAAGCGATCAAGCCGACCGGCACCAAGGGGTTTCTCGACCGGCGCGAATTGATCGCCGTCAACATCGGCGGTGCCGGCACGATCGAAGCCGGCGGCCAGTCCTTCGACCTGCGGACGCGCGACATGCTCTATCTCGGCATGGGCACCGACACGGTTTCCTTCGCTTCTGCTGATAGGAACGACCCCGCCAAGTTCTATCTGCTCAGCGCCCCGGCGCATCAGGCTCATCCCAGCCGGCTGATCCGCCTCGATGACGCCAAGCGCCTCGATCTCGGCAGCAAGGAGGCCTGCAACGAGCGCTCGATCTTCCAGTTCATTCATGCCGGGGGAACAAAAACCTGCCAGCTCGTCGTCGGCATGACGCAGCTGGCGCCGGGCTCGATCTGGAACACCATGCCATGCCATGTGCATGACCGGCGCATGGAGGCCTACCTCTATTTCGACCTGCCCGAGGCGGCCCGCGTCTTCCACTTCATGGGCGAGCCGGACGAGACACGTCACATCGTCATGCGCAACGAGGAGGCGGTGCTGTCGCCGGGCTGGTCGATCCACTCAGGCGCCGGCACGTCCAACTATGCCTTCATCTGGGCGATGGCCGGCGACAATGTCGACTACACCGATGTCGATCCGGTGGCGATGGACATGCTGCGGTGAGCGACCTCTCCACCTTCAGCCTGGCCGGCAAGCGCATCCTGGTGACCGGCGCCAACACCGGCATCGGCCAAGGCATTGCCATCTCGGTCGCGCGCGCCGGTGGCGCCGTGATCGGCGTCGGCCGCTCATCGATGGACGACACCGCGAGCAAGGTCGGCGCGGTGGGCGGCCAATTCGAGGCGGTGAGCATCGATCTTGCCGACACGGCAGCAGTCGGACCGATGCTGGACCGCGTCTGGGATCAAAACGGTCCGATCGACGGGCTGGTCAACAATGCCGGCATCATCCGGCGCGCCGATGCCGTCGATCTCGGCGAAGCCGATTGGGACGACGTGATCGACGTCAATTTGAAGTCCGTCTTCCTGCTGTGTCAGTCCTTTGCGCGGCGCCTCCTTGCCGGTGGACGCCAGGGCAAGATCGTCAACATCGCCTCGGTGCTGAGTTTCCAGGGCGGCATCCGCGTCGCGTCCTACACGGCGTCCAAGCATGGCGTGCTCGGCATCACCAGGCTGCTCGCCTGCGAGTGGGGGGCGAAGGGCATCAACGTCAATGGCATAGCGCCGGGCTATATCGACACCAACAACACGCAGGCGCTGCGCGCCGATCCCGACCGCAGCGCGGCCATCCTCGGGCGCATTCCCGCCGGCCGCTGGGGCGAGCCCGGAGACATTGGCGATGCTGCCGTCTTCCTGCTGGCGCCGGCCTCGAACTACATGCATGGCGCGGTGGTGCCGGTGGATGGGGGATGGCTGGCGCGATGAGGAGAAGACGATGACCGAGCCGAAGATTTTCGCGCATGCCGGCCAGGGTGCCTGGACGCCGACCCCGGACGGCAATCGCCGGCGGGTTCTCCTCACCACCGACGAACTGATGATGGTCGAATTCGGTTTCGATAGGGGTGGTGTCGGCGCCCTGCATTCGCATCCGCATGTGCAGGCGAGCTATGTAGCCGAAGGCCGTTTTGAGGTGACCATCGACGGCCGGACCGAAATCGTCGAGACCGGCGGCAGCTTCATCGTGCCGTCCGGCCTGGTGCACGGCGTCAAGGCGCTCGAGGCGGGGCGGCTGGTCGACAGTTTTACGCCGCACCGCGCCGATTTCCTCGCCTGACCGACGATTGCTCGGCCAACGAAAAACCCGCGCCTCCAGGGAAGCGCGGGTTGTTGCCTGGGCGCCAATGGCGCCGCGGTACTCAAAACATCACCGCAGGGTGCGAAAGCTGCCGCATCATGGTGAAGATAGACTTAATGCGCGTCAGGTGATGCGCCTGAGCAGGCCGAAAAGCCGTTCGAACGTCTTGCCATAGGGTGGCCGCAGAAGGCTCCCCGCGCTCAAGCGCGACTGCAGGAAGACCGGTTTCTCCTTGCTGAAGGTGCGGAAACCCCATTCGCCGTGATAGGCGCCCATGCCGCTGGCGCCGACACCGCCGAAGGGCTGGTTCTCCTGCACCAGATGCAGCATGCAGTCGTTGATGGTGACGCCGCCGGCGACCGTCTCGCGCAGGATGCGCTGGCGGTTGCCGCCGTCGTTGCCGAACCAGTAGAGCGCCAGCGGCCGTTCGGCGCTGTTCACATAAGCGATCGCGTCGTCGAGCGTGGCGTATTCGACGATCGGCAGCACCGGGCCGAAAATCTCCTCGCGCATCAGCTTCAGGTCCGAGCCTGCGTTGCTGACCAGGGTCGGCGGAAGCTTCCGGCCCGCATTGCCGAGGTCCTCGCCGACCGGGTTGATCTCGGTGACATCGGCACCCGTGTCGCGCGCTTCCGCGATCATGGCGCGCAGACGCTGGTAATGCCGATCGCTGATGATGGCGGTATAGTCGGGGTTGTCGCGCAACGAGGGGTAGAGCCGCGCCATGGCGATTGCGAGCTTCGCGGCGACCGTACCTGCTTGTCCCTTCGGCACCAGCAAATAGTCCGGCGCGATGCAGGTCTGCCCGGCATTCAACAGCTTGCCATAGGCGACGCTGGCAACCGCGGTGTCAAGATCGCAGGAGGGGTCGAGGATCGCCGGCGACTTCCCGCCGAGTTCGAGCGTGACCGGGGTCAGGTTGGCGGCGGCGGCGATCGCAACCTGGCGTCCGACCGCCGTCGAACCGGTGAACAGCAGATGATCGAACGGCATCGAGACGAAGGCTTTCCCCGTATCGGCATCGCCGGCGATGACGCTGAGTTCATCCGGGGCGAAATGTTCGCCAGCCAGCCTGGTCAGCAGCCCGGAAAAAGCCGGCGTCAGTTCGGAAGGCTTGACCAGCACGCGGTTGCCGGCGGCAAGCGCGGCCGTAACCGGCGCGACGGCGAGCTGAAAAGGATAATTCCAGGGAGACACGATACCGACGACCCCGAGCGGCTGCGGCACGAGGCGGTTCCTGCCTGGCAGAAACGGCAAGGTGGTGGCAACGCGGCGCTCCCGCATCCAGCCGCCGACATGGGCGAGCGCATGGCGAATGCCGGCGCGCACGACGAACAGTTCGGCCAGGCGGGTCTCATGCGCCGAGCGGCCGCCGAAGTCGGCATCGATCGCAGCGCAGATTTCGGTCTCGTGCCGCTCGGTCAGCGCCAGCAGGCGCCTCAGCCGGTCCTTGCGGACGCCAAGGTCGGGAAAGGGTTGTGCCTTGAAGGCGGCGCGCTGCAGCCGGAACCGCTCGCCCAGCAAATCCTGTCTCACCTGCAGCATCGCGCCCTCCGTGGCGTATCGGCGAGGGCAAGCTTACATCGCAACACGGCGGAATCCATCAGGGGGGCGTGTGCCGCTGGGGAAGGCGTCGCCGGCGGTGTTGCCGAGGGCATTGACAGGGCGGTTGTGATGGGATGAGCGGTGGGCTACTCCAAGGCCTCACAAGGAGTCGCCCTTGACCATCTTGCCCGATCTCTCCCGTACGCGAAACATCGCTTGCCGCCAGGCGGCTGTCTGATGCCGGCGCAGGCGGCGGGTATCAGGGCCGGGGATCCCAAGCGGCGCGTCCTGAAGGAGGTGTTCGGCTTCGACGATTTTCGCCCCGGCCAGGCCGACGTGATGGATACACTGCTTGGCGGGCGCCATGTGCTGGCCGTCATGCCGACGGGCGCGGGCAAATCGCTCTGCTATCAGGTTCCAGCGCTGGTTCTGGGCGGGCTCACCCTCGTCGTCTCGCCGCTGGTAGCTCTGATGCAGGACCAGGTCGCGGCGCTGCGGCTTGCCGGCGTGGCGGCCGATACGATCAATTCCTCGCTCGACCGCGAGGCCAATGTCGCGGCGTGGCGCCGTGTGGCATCTGGCCAGACGCGGCTGCTCTATCTGGCGCCGGAGCGGCTGATGACCGAGCGCATGCTGGATGCCCTTTCCAGGCTCCACGTCAGCCTGATCGCCATCGACGAGGCGCATTGCATCTCGCAATGGGGTCCGGCGTTCCGGCCCGAATATGAGGATCTGTCCCGGTTGCGCGGTATCTTTGCCAATGTGCCGATCATCGCGGTGACGGCGACTGCCGATGAGAGCACGCGTACCGACATCGCCGCCCGCCTGTTCGCCGAGCAGGTCGAAACGCTGGTGCTCGGTTTCGACCGGCCCAACATCAAGCTGGCCATCGCGCCCAAGCAGGATAGCAAGCGCCAGCTGCTCGGCTTCATCGAGCGCCATGCGGGCAAGAGCGGCATCATCTATTGCTTGTCGCGCAAGAAAACGGAAGAGATGGCGGCCTTTCTGAAGCGCAACGGTGTCACCGCGCTCGCCTACCACGCCGGCATGAGCAAGGAGGCGCGTGAAGCCAATCAAAACGCCTTCATGACCTTGTCCGGCGTCGTCATGGTGGCAACCATCGCGTTCGGCATGGGCATCGACAAGCCTGATGTCGCCTTTGTCTTCCACACCGATATGCCGGGCAGCCTGGAAGCCTATTATCAGGAAATCGGCCGTGCCGGCCGCGACGGACGCGAGGCCGAGGCGCATATGCTTTACGGCCTTGGCGACATCCGCATGCGCCGGCTGTTCATCGATGACGAGGATGCCTCGTCAGAGCACAAAAGGCGGTCACACCGCCGGCTCGACACGCTGATCGGCTATTGCGAGACGGCGCAATGCCGCCGCCAGGTGCTGCTCGGTTATTTCGGCGAAGAGGCCCAGGCCTGCGGCAATTGCGACAACTGCCTCGACCAGGCGCCGCGCGCCGATGGCAGTGCCGAAGCGCGGAAGATCCTCGCGGCGGTTGCAGAGAGCGGCGAGCGCTTCGGCGCGGCCCATGTCATCGACATCCTGCTTGGCCACGAGACCGAGAAGGTGCTGGCGAGAGCTCATCAAACACTCGGCAGTTTCGGCACCGGCGCCGCGCACAGGAAGACAGTGTGGCTGTCGCTGGTCCGGCAACTGGTGGCCGGCGGGTTCCTGATGCCGGATCCCGAGGGCCATGGCGGTCTCGCCATCTCCGAAAGCGGCCGCGCGCTCGGCCGTGGCGAGATTGCATTCCAGTATCGCGTCGAGACGCGGGACCCTCTGGTGCGCGGCAGGAAGCGTTCCGGGGAAGGCGCCGCCGGAGCCGAGGGCGTCGATGCTTCGCTGCTGGCGACGCTCAAGTCGCTGCGGCTACGGCTCGCCAAGGAACGCCAGGTGCCGGCCTATGTGGTGTTTTCCGACCGCACGCTCATCGACATGGCCGACCGCCGCCCGCGCGACCTCGACGCGTTTGCCGAAGTGAATGGCGTGGGAGGGGCCAAGCTCAAGGAGTTCGGCGCGGTTTTCCTGGCCGCGATCGCCGCGCAACAGCCTGATTGAAAGCTTGATGGCGAGCGGTAGGGCTGATCAGGCTGGTCGAATGAGCAGTAAAAGCCAGGTCATCAAAGTTGGGAGCGCAGCCTGCTGGCCAGCCAGTCCGAAATTTTTTCCCGCAGGGGACGCGCTTCCCATTCGGCCAGGGTAACTTGCCGGGATCTCCCAAGGTCCTGGTTGAACAGGTCGATCTGCGTGTTCGCGAAATCCCTGCCGTAGACGTTCAGACTGGCTTCATCGTTCAGCCGTAAGGAGCGTTCGTCCAGATTGGTGGAACCAAAGCTCGTCCAGATGTCGTCAACGATCAGCAGCTTGGGATGATACATGGTGGGTTGAAACTCGTAGATACGCACTCCAACTCTAAGCAAGTCGCCCCAGAAATAGCGCGAGCCCTTCCGAACCAAAGGCACGTCGGTGAGCGCGTTCGGAACGATCACATCGACAGACACGCCTCGCTTCCTGGCGTCCAGGATCTGCTGGAGGGCGATGTCGTCGGGGACGAAATAGGCCATTCCGATTCGCAGGTGATCCCTCGCGGCGGCTATCGCGGCCAGCATCATCAATTCCATGTTCTCCGAGCCATTTGGCTGCGAAGAAAGTATCAGCTGGGCGCCGAGCGACCCCGCCGGTTCGGGCGGAGGGTAGAACTTCCGACCCTGCAATGTCTCACCGGTCGTCTCCAACCAATTTTCGGCAAAGGCTGCCTGGAAAGCAGGCACGGCGGTCCCTTCGATCCGATAGTGCGTATCGCGCCATTCATCCGGATTGCGGGCGTCTCCCCGCCATTTGTCGGCGATGCCGACGCCGCCCGTAAAGGCCACCCGTCCGTCGACGATGAGCAGTTTGCGATGGGTCCGGTTGTTCACGCGGTCCAACGTATACCAATGGATCGGCCGGTAGCGCTGGAACCTCACGCCGGCTCCTGTCATGATGTGGATCAGGTTTTCGTCGAAAGGCAGGCTGCCGACCCAGTCGACAAGCACGCGGACCTCCACACCTTGCCGCGCCTTGGCCGCCAAGGCTCGTGCGAATTCATATCCAACAGCCCCAGACCAATAGATATAGGTTTCAAAATCGATGGTGGACCGGGCCGCGCCGATTGCCCGGAGCATCGAAGGAAAAATCTCGTCGCCGTTCACAAGGGTCTGCACCGCGTTCGCGTTTGACATCTGTCCCAGCGAGTAGCTGCTCATCGACCTCGCGAACTGCGGATCCGATGCGTCGAAGCGATGCGGGACAATCGTCCGCAAAACCCGCGGTTCAGGGGTCAGGTTTATGGCAGCCAACGTGGCCAGACCGGCGACAACCGCAACGGCCACATAGCTTAATCCCTTGAGCAGCGGGCTGAATTTTCGACCCAACCGCGTTGGCTTCGCGCCCCTCAGGAACGCCACGAGACCGGCAGCGCGCATGTCAGTCGCCCTGCTGCTTGCGATCGCGATGTTTCTCGATGTCCTCGGGCTCTTCATCGTCGATGCGGGTGATGGTCGAAGCCGAACTGTTTGATCTCAGCATTTCGTCCAACTTGGCATGAATGGCCTGGGTATCGCGATGTTCAGCCCGCTGAATGAAGAGCGTCATGGCCCAGGTGAGGAGCGTGGCCGCGCCATGCCAGTTCAAGCTTTGCCGGTCGAAAACGATCCAGAAGATCGCATAGGCCAGCAGGACCAGGAATGCTGCCGGACGAGAGGTCCACGTGCCGATCGAGGTGAGCGCGCCGGTAATGGGGTGATTCGCCATCAGCAGGAACTTTCCACGGTAACGCAGGTTCCCGCGAGCGCGTCGGCGAAGGCTGCCGTGCGGCACAGGTGTCTGCAGAAAGCGCCGTCAGGCCCTGACCATCCGTCTGGGTTGGGCGTTGTCTCGAACGGCTGCAGCGTCAGAGGCTGCAATGGGAGCCTTGCGATCGCGGGCCTGTCTCGGAGCGCCGCAGCGTCGGGACGTCGTCAAGCAGGCAGCCCGGCGAGTACTGCGCCAATACCCTTTCCAGACGCGCCAGAAGGACTTTCCTCGACTTTATCTCGTACCCCAACCGCAATGTGCCTCCCATGCTTTTGCGGTTGGTGGTCAACTCCTGCTGGAGGATGCCAATGCGGATGCGTACCTCATCGGCCTGTGCTCGAAGTGCTGCCTTGATTGGCCCTCGACCTTGCATGCTGAACTCGATCTCCCCTGGAAACGGATATCGAACTTGAGGGACATGCTTTGGTTCCTCGGCATCGCTTCTTATTTTCCGACCCGCGACAGCCGGTCGCGTCCCGCCGCACGCATGCCGGCGCCTGTCCAATTGGAGCCGAGCCAGCGAATTGGCGTGAGCCGATGCCGCCGGCATTTTCAATTTGGGGAAATGGCGGAGAGGGAGGGATTCGAACCCCCGATGGGCTTGCACCCATGCCGCATTTCGAGTGCGGTGCATTCGACCACTCTGCCACCTCTCCGCGGTCATGGTCGGCCGTTGCCGGCGCGGCGCACTAGATAACGGCTGAACGGGCAGGTTACAAGGCCAAATCCACCGGAAATTCAGCTTCCTGTACGGGCCTCGTTCGGAGTGCCACGCTCCGTCCTCGGCAGGAGTCTGGCCCGCATGGCAGGGAACCCCGCCCGTTTGCCTTGACTCCCACGCAACCTTCGGTTAGGGACAGCGCGCAATCGGCGTGGAGGGTTCTTCCACGCCGCTTGTTTTTTGAACCCGCAGACTGACAAAAAGACGGCCGAACCGCCAGAGGCGGTTCATCAAGGCCGACCGAACAGCGAAAGGCAAAAAATGTTCGCAGTCATTAAAACGGGCGGTAAGCAGTATCGCGTTGCCGCCAACGATCTCCTGAAGATCGAAAAAGTCGAAGCCAATGTCGGCGACATCGTCGAGATCGGCCACGTGCTCGCTCATGGCGAGGGCGAGAATGTCACGTTCGGCGCGCCGTTCGTCGATGGCGCCCTGGTGACCGCCGAAGTCGTCGAGCAGGGCAAGAACCGCACGGTCATCGCTTTCAAGAAGCGTCGCCGCCAGAATTCGCGCCGCAAGATCGGCCATCGCCAGCTTTTGACCACCGTGCGGATCTCCGAGATCCTGCTGGGTGGCGCCAAGCCCGCCAAGAAGGCGGCCGTCAAGGCGGAAGCCAAGGCTGAGGTCGCTCCCGAGGCCGCGCCGAAGGAAGCCAAGGCCAAGAAGGACGCCGCCCCCAAGGAAGACGCGAGGGCCGAGGCCGTCGCCGCGCCGCTGTTCAAGGCGCCGAAGGGCGAGCCGGACGACCTGACCGTGATCAAGGGCATCGGCCCGGTCGCCGCCAAGGATCTCGCCGAGCAGGGCATCATCACCTTCGCGCAGCTCGCCAAGCTGACCGAGAAGGACGTTGCCAAGATCGACGAGAACATGCCGTTCAGCGCCGACCAGATCAAGGACTGGCGCGAGCAGGCCAAGGAACTGGCCAAGAAGTAAGGCGAACCGGCGCGAAACGTCGCCGGATCGGACTTGAAACGGAACGCGAACGCGTTCATAAGACCATTCAAGCGCCCATGGGCGCATCGGAGTTAGTTAGATGGCACACAAGAAAGCTGGCGGCTCGTCGCGCAACGGTCGCGACTCGCATTCCAAGCGTCTGGGCGTGAAGAAGTTCGGCGGCGAAGCCGTCATCCCGGGCAACATCATCATTCGTCAACGCGGCACCACCTGGCATCCCGGCGTCAATGTCGGCATGGGCACGGACCACACCCTTTTCGCGCTCGAAACCGGCGCCGTGACGTTCAACAAAAAAGCCAACGGCCGAACCTACGTATCGGTCAACCCGATTACCAAAGCCGCGGAGTAGCCGGTTCCGCACTAGAACACCGGCGCCCATCTCGGGACCGGTGTCTGGCAAAACCAGGAAAAGGATCAGGGGAGATGGGTTTCCATCTCCCCTTTTTCTTGTGCCTGGAGGACTTCAAATGGTTGCCGAAGCGGAAGATTCAGAAGACGAAAGTTACGCGATAGATTGCCCGGTGCTGGTCACCGAGCGGCTGGTGATGCGCGCTCCCGATGAGCGGGATATCGCGCAACTGGTCGAACTTGCCGACAACCGTCACGTTGCCGAGATGCTGGCGCGCATGCCGCACCCCTATGGGGAGGCCGAGGGACGTGCTTTCCTCGCCATGACCAAGGCGCGGCGCGCCGGCATCGCCTATGCCTTGACGCTGGCCGGCACCGACACTTTCGTCGGCTGCGCCGGGCTGAACACCACCGATCGCGGCCTTGAGCTCGGCTACTGGATCGGCGAGCCCTACTGGAAGAAGGGCTACGCCACGGAAGCCGCGCACGCGCTGGTCGACCTCGCCTTCCAGAAGACGTCGATCCAGGTGCTGCAGGCCTCGACCAGGGTCATCAATCCGGCTTCACGCCGCGTCATCCACAAATGCGGCTTCCAATATGCCGGCCAGGGCATGCTGAATTCGATCGTCGCCGGCCAGGTGCCGGTCGAACGTTATCGGCTCGACAGGAAAACCTGGACGAGCCTGCGCAATTGGATCCACTTCTAGGTGCGTCGATGTTCAGGTGGGGCCGGCCTGACCTGAATATCGGCACACCTTGGCGCGTGGGGCGGAACAGGACAAATCAGCTGGGGACCAGACTTGGGCCTAGCCCAGTTCGACCCAGACCGGCCGGTGGTCGGAACCGACTGACTGTCTATCGACCCACAGGCGCTTCAGCGACCGGGCAAGCGAGGCGCTGGTGAAGATATAGTCGATGCGCTTGTGGCGGCTGGCGTTGGTGGGGTCGTTGGGATCGACCCAGGAGACGAGATCGTCGCCGGCGACATCGAGGCGCAGGGCGGCATCGACGGCGAAGTCGGCGGTCAGCGGCATGCCGAATTCATGGTCCGGCCGGCCGGCGAGTTCGACATATTCGGGCGAGCCGGCCAGCATGTTGAAATCGCCCATGCCGACAAAGGCTTCCGGATGCGGCAGTTCCGGCAGGCCGATCTCGGCGACGCCGGACAGCGCACCGCCTTCGAGCGCATAGTTCAACAGGCGCTGGCGCAGGAACTGGATCTGGCTGGCGCGTTCGACCGGGCTGCGGTGATCGAGATGGATGGAATAGAAGCGGATGAAACCAAGCGGCGTCTCGATCAGGGCTTCCAGCGCGCCGCGCTGGAAGTTCATCATCTCGAAGCTGCGGCTGCGCGGCAGAAGCAGGTTGCGCGACAGATGAATGGGTGTTTTCGACAAGACCATGTTGCCGAGCTGGAAGGTCGTGGTGATGGCGCGGCCGTCCTCGATGCGCGAGCCGATATTGGCCTCGAAATTGCTGCCATAGACGGCGAAATAATCGGGCAGCGCCTCGCCGATCTCGGCCACCATGTCGAGGCTGCCGTTCCGGGGATTGTTGCGGGTGACCTCCTGCAGCGCGATTACGTCGGCGCCGCGCACCGCGTCGGCGATGCGCCCGAGATCGTAGCGTCCATCGAGACCGATGCCGTACTGGATGTTGTAGGTTACAAGCTTCATTCCGACGTCTCTCCGGCCAACCCCGCGCGGCCATCGTCACAAAACGGCCTCGCCCTTCGCCGCGCCTTGGTTTAGAGCAAGGCCCAAGGTTTAGAGCAATGCCGCAAGGCCAATAAAAGAAACTGCAGTCCCATGAAATTTCTCGATCAAGCCAAGGTCTATGTCCGCTCCGGTGACGGGGGCGCCGGTTCGGTGTCGTTCCGGCGCGAGAAGTTCATCGAGTTCGGTGGCCCGGATGGCGGCGATGGCGGCCGCGGCGGCGATGTCTGGCTGGAAGCGGTCGACGGGCTGAACACACTGATCGACTATCGCTACCAGCAGCATTTCAAGGCCAAGACCGGAGTCCACGGCATGGGCCGCAACATGACCGGCGCCAAGGGCGCCGATGTGACGCTGAAAGTGCCGGCCGGAACGCAGGTCTTCGAAGAGGACAATGAGACGCTGATCTGCGACCTCACCGTCGTCGGCCAGCGCTTTCTCCTGGCCAAGGGCGGCAATGGCGGCTTCGGCAACCAGCACTTCAAGACCTCGACCAACCAGGCGCCGCGCCGCGCCAATCCCGGCCTCCCCGGCGAAGAACTCAACATCTGGCTCCGGCTGAAGCTGATTGCCGATGCCGGTCTGGTCGGGCTGCCCAATGCCGGCAAGTCGACATTCCTTGCCGCCGTCACCGCGGCAAAGCCGAAGATCGCCGACTATCCGTTCACGACGCTGCATCCGGGCCTCGGCGTCGCCCGCATCGATGCGCGCGAATTCGTCATCGCCGACATTCCAGGTCTGATCGAAGGCGCGCATGAAGGCGTCGGCATCGGCGACCGCTTCCTCGGCCATGTCGAGCGCACGCGCGTGCTGCTGCACCTGGTCTCCGCGCAGGAAGAGAACCCGGGCAAGGCCTACAAGACCGTGCGGGCCGAGCTCGAGGCCTATGGCCACGGCTTGACCGACAAGGCCGAGATCCTGGCGCTGAGCCAGGTCGACACGCTCGACGCAGACGCGCGCAAGAAGAAGGTTGCCTCGCTGAAGCGTGCCGCCGGCCGCGCGCCGATGCTGCTGTCGGCGGTCACCGGCGAGGGCGTCGAGGCGGTGCAGCGGGCGTTGATGGCTGTCATCGCGGAGGCGCGTGCGCGGATCGCCGCGCCGGTCGAGTCGCGCTGGGAAAAGTAAGGCCATGCAGCCGCTCAGGAAATACCGGCGCATCACCGTCAAGATCGGCTCGGCATTGCTCGTCGACCGCGCGAGCGGCCTGAAGCGCGACTGGCTGGCCTCGCTCGCCGAGGACATCGCGGTGCTTGCCCAGGGAGGAGCCGAAATCCTCGTCGTGTCGTCGGGCGCCATCGCGCTCGGCCGCACCATCCTTGGCCTTGGCAAGCGCGCCCTGAAGCTCGAGGAGAGCCAGGCCGCCGCCGCCGTCGGCCAGATCGCACTCGCCGGCGCATGGTCTGACGCGCTCGGCAAGGGTGCCTTGAAATCGGGCCAGATCCTTTTGACGCTCGGCGATACCGAGGAGCGCCGGCGTTATCTCAACGCGCGGGCCACCATATCGACGCTGCTCAAGATGAAGGCGGTGCCGGTCATCAACGAGAACGACACGGTGGCGACCTCCGAAATCCGCTATGGCGACAATGACCGGCTGGCGGCCCGCGTCGCCACCATGATGGGCGCGGACCTGCTGGTGCTGCTCTCCGACATTGACGGGCTCTACACCGCGCCGCCAGCTTCGGACCCCGGTGCCAAGTTCATTCCGGTGGTCGACCGCATCACACCAGACATCGAAGCGATGGCGGGAGCCGCCGCGTCCGAGTTGTCGCGCGGCGGCATGCGTACCAAGCTCGACGCGGGCAAGATCGCCAATGCGGCGGGCACGGCGATGATCATCACCTCCGGCACAAGGCTGTCGCCGCTGATGGCGATCGAGCGTGGCGAGCGCGCGACATTCTTCAAGCCCAGCGCCAATCCGGTGAAAGGCTACAAGACCTGGATCGCCGGCCAGCTCGAACCGGCCGGGCGGCTGACCGTCGATGCGGGCGCCATCGGCGCGCTCATTTCGGGCAAGTCGCTGCTGCCGGCCGGCGTCAAGCTGGTCAGCGGCAATTTCTCCCGCGGCGACACGGTGGCGATCCTGTCGCCCGAGGGCCGCGAGATCGCGCGCGGGCTGGTTGCCTACGATGCCGCCGATGCCGTAAGGATCGCAGGCCTGAAGACGGCCGAGATCGAGACCGTGCTCGGTTACGAGGCGCGTTCGGCGATGATCCACCGCGACGATCTCGTCGTAAGTCACGCCGGAAGCGACACAAGCGGAGGATGAGCCATGCTGAAGCTGCATGAAAAATCCGGGGACGACACCGTGGCGCTGATGGCCGATATCGGGCGCCGCGCCCGCGCTGCCGCCCGGCCGCTGGCCATCGCCGCCGCCGCCGCCAAGAACGCCGCGCTTGGCGCCATGGCCGACGCGATCATTTCCCGCGAGCGGGACATTCTCGACGCCAACGCCATCGATGTCTCGAATGGCCACGAATCCGGGCTTTCCGGCTCTTTCATGGATCGGCTGAAGCTCGATCCGGCACGCATCCGCGCCATGGCGGACGGTATTCGCGAAATCGCTGCCCTGCCCGATCCAGTCGGTGATGTCATCGCCGCGTGGGAGCGGCCGAACGGTCTGCACATAGAGCGCGTGCGTACGCCGCTCGGTGTTGTCGGCGTCATCTATGAAAGCCGGCCGAACGTGACGGCGGATGCCGGCGCTCTCTGCCTCAAGGCCGGCAATCCGGTTATTTTGCGCGGCGGCTCGGATTCGCTCAATTCCTCCTTGGCGATCCATGCCTGCCTGGTCGAGGGACTGAAGGCGGCCGGTCTGCCCGCGGATGCCATCCAGCTGGTGCCGACCACCGACCGCGCCGCGGTCGGCGAGATGCTCAAGGGGCTTGGCGGCAATCTCGACGTCATCATTCCGCGCGGCGGCAAAAGCCTGGTCGGGCGGGTGCAGAGCGAGGCGCGGGTGCCGGTCTTCGCCCATCTCGAAGGCATCTGCCATCTTTATATCGACCGCTCCGCCGAGCTCGACATGGCGGTGCGGATCGCCGTCAACGCCAAGATGCGGCGCACCGGCGTCTGCGGTGCCGCCGAAACGCTGCTGGTCGACCGTGCGGTCGCCGCCACCCATCTGGTGCCGATCCTCGACGCGCTGCGCGCCGCCGGCTGCGAGATCCATGCCGATCAAGAAGTGATGAAAATGTTCTTCGACGCCAAGCCGGCGACCGACGCCGACTGGGTGACCGAATATCTCGACGCGATCATCGCGGTGAAGCTGGTCGACGGGATCGCTGGTGCGATCGATCACATCGAAACCTTCTCCTCGCATCATACCGAGGCGATCGTCGCCGAGGACGCGAAGGCGGTCGAACGGTTCTTCAACGAGATTGATTCGGCGATCCTGCTGCACAACGCCTCGACGCAGTTCGCCGATGGCGGCGAGTTCGGCATGGGCGCCGAGATCGGCATCGCCACCGGCAAGATGCACGCGCGCGGGCCGGTCGGCGTCGAGCAGTTGACCTCGTTCAAATATCGCGTGCGCGGGTCGGGACAGGTGAGGCCTTGAAGCTTTTGATCGCCAGAGCCTGAAGCGATGCTGGCCTCTTCCGAACCGGCGACACCCTCCAGCTATCTGAAGATGCCGCATGCCGAGAAGGGGCTGGCCGTCGGACTGTTCGGCGGTTCGTTCAACCCGCCGCATGCCGGCCACGCATTGGTCGCCGAAATCGCTTTGCGGCGTCTGGCGCTGGACCAGCTTTGGTGGATGGTGACCCCAGGCAATCCGCTGAAGAGCACGCGCGAACTGGCGCCGCTGGGCGAGCGCATCGCGCTTTCCGAGAAGATCGCCAAGAACCCGAAGATCAAGGTCACCGCCTTCGAGGCGGCACACAATGTGCGCTACACCGCCGACACGCTGGCGCTGGTCAAGGCACGCAATCCCGGCGTCGACTTCGTCTGGATCATGGGCGCCGATTCCCTGCGGGACTTCCATCGCTGGCAGCGCTGGCGCGAGATCGTCATGACCTTTCCGATCGCGGTCATCGACCGACCCGGCGCGACACTGTCCTTTCTGTCGTCGGTTGTCGCCAAGACCTTCGATTACGCCCGCATCGACGAAGGCGACGCGCCAAGGCTTGCGCGGATGAAGGCGCCGGCCTGGACCTTCATCCACGGTCCGCGTTCCTCGCTGTCGTCGAGCGCGATCCGGAAAATGGCGAAGGGTTGAGCGTCTCGTCCATCCGGCCATGTCGTTTTTACAGCGGCGTTCGCCTGACCCATGGGCGATGCTGATCAGCCATGGCGATTCAAAAGAAAACCCACCCCGCAATCGATCCCGACCAGGGCAGCACGCCTGCGCCGCTGATCGCGATTGCCAGTGTCATCGTGTCGATGGCGCTGATTGCCATCGGCAACGGGCTGATGTTCGCCTATATCCCCGTCCGGCTCGGCGTCGAAGGATTCGATCCGGTCTGGGCAGGGCTGATCGTCACCGGCTTGTCGGCCGGCGGCCTCGCCGGCTGTATCCTGACCGGTCCGCTGGTGCGCCGGGTCGGCCACGCCCGCGCCTTCATGGTGCTGTCGGCGCTGATCGCGCTGTCCAATGCCGCCATCGGCGCTGGACCGCACCCGCTGCTGTGGATCGTGGCGCGCGCGCTTTACGGCTTTGCCATATGCGGCCTGTTCATCGTCGCGCAGAGCTGGCTCAACGACGCGCTGCCGAACGCCGTACGCGGCCGGGTGATGGCCGTGTTCTACGTCGCCTACATTGCCGGTCTTGGCGTTGGTTATGCGACGCTTGCCGTGATCGACATCCACACGGCGGCCGCGTCACTGATCGGTATCGCCTTTACCGCTCTGTCGATCCTGCCCGTCGGCATGACACGCCTTGCCCAGCCGCCGGCGCCGCAGGCGGCTTCGGTGGCGCTGCGCCAAGCCTGGCGGATTTCGCCGGTCGGCGTCGCCGGCATGCTGGCGGTCGGCGGCCTGTCGATGATCATTTCCGGCTTCGCGCCCATCCACGCCACGGCCAAGGGCTACAGCCAAGCCGATGTCGCGCTGCTGCTGTCGGCAATGCCGGTCGGCACGCTGATCCTGCAGATACCGCTCGGCTGGCTCTCCGACCGTACTGATCGGCGCTACGTGCTTGCCGGCGCCGCGGCGCTGGCGGTCGTTGCCAGCGTGCTCGCCATCGCCTTCGACGGCGGTGCGCTGATGGTGCTGGTGGTGATCTATCTGATCTGGGACGGGGCGGCGGAATCGATCTACGCGCTCTCCAGCGCGCATGCCGCCGACCGCGCCAGGAAGGATGAACTGCTGGCGCTGTCGAGCTCGATGCTGTTTGCCTGGTCGCTCGCCGGCTTCATCGTGCCGGGCATCGTCACGGCGCTTTCCGCCGTCTTCGGCACGGCAACCTTCATCTATGTCGGCATCGTCATCGCCTCGGTATTCTGCCTTTTCGTGCTGTGGCGGGTGATCGCGGCGGGCCGCGTCCCGGCGGCCGCCACGGGCAGTTTCGCGCCGATGTCGGCGCAAGCACCCTTGCCGGTCGAACTCGCCTTCGCGCCGGACGAAGTGGTCCGCCACAGGGGCGACTGATTACTGCTTGCGGGCCTCGGGTGGCGATGCTTCCGGAGGCGGCTGCGGGATCGAGATGCCTTCGCTGTCGAAGACCTGCTTGGCGCGTTTCGTCATGTCGATCTGGGTGGCGAAATGGTCCGCCGCCGCGGTCCAGTAGCGCAAGGTGAGCGAAACGGTCGTATCGCCGAGCCCGGCCACGAAGGCGATCGGCGCCGGTTCGCGGCGGATGCGCTTCTCGGCACCGGCAATGGCAAGCAATGTCTTCTGGGCGCCGTCTATGTCGTTCCAGGAGCCGATGCTGAGCGTGATGTCGGTGCGGCGCACGCCGTTGCGGGTGAAATTGCGCACCGGCTGATTCCACAGCGTCGAATTCGGCGCCAATATGTAGATGCCGTCGGCGGTCCTGAGCTTGGTGGCGAAAAGGCCGATTTCCTCGACCGAACCGGCAATGGAACCGACCTCAACGGATTCGCCAATGCGGAATGGCCGCAGCGCGAGCAGCATGATGCCTGCGGCGATGTTCTGCAGCGTGCCTTGCAGGGCGAGACCGATGGCGAGGCCGATGGCGCCGATCGCGGCGATGATCGATGCAGTCTGCACGCCGAACTGGCCGAGCACCATGATGGCCACGAGGATCAGAATGGCGTAGCGCGCGATCTTTGAAAAGAAATGCCGCAGCGTCGCGTCGAAACCATGGATATGGCCGAGGCCAGCCGAGATCGAGCGCTCGGCAAGGTTGGCAACGATGTAGCCGACCACCAAGAGGATGACGGCGCCGATGGCGGAAAAGGAATAGGAGACGATCAGCGTACTCAGCTGCGCGAGGCCGGTCTGGACGGTGAGAAGGGTGTTTTGCGGGTCGATCGGCATGGCGGGATTCCGGTTGGTCGGTCAGCCGGTAACCGCTGTAGAAGGCCTGGGTTCCGATGTTTTTGCGTCACCCGTGGAACAACATTCCACTCGGCGAGTTCGCGTCCATCAGGGCTCCGTCTTGAAACTGCAACGGAACTCTGCCTATCTAAGTGGTGTCACCTGCTTCAAGGGGTGATTTGGTTGTTCTTGCTGCGAAAGGAAATACACTGAGAACAGCACTGCGGAAGAAGGCCGACATCGTGCCTTCGCCGGCCAGGATCAGCGTAGACGACGCCGTGTCCCGTGCCATCAAGACAGTCCTTGCCAGTCTGGAAGACTCCAAGGCCGAAAACATTGTCTCAATCGACATTCAGGGGAAATCGAGCCTCGGCGACTACATGGTCGTTGCGTCGGGCCGATCGCACCGTCATGTCGCGGCTGTCGCCGACCATCTCCTCAAGGCGCTCAAGGATGCCGGTCTCGGCACCGCGCGCGTCGAGGGACTGTCAGGCGCCGACTGGGTCCTGATCGATTCTGGCGATATCATCGTCCATGTCTTCCGCCCCGAAGTCCGCGAATTCTACAATCTCGAAAAGATGTGGCAGGCGCCGGATCTCGAGGAAGAGACCCTCCACTAAGCCGATTGTGTTCGATGCATGTCGTTGCCGTAAACCGGTTCCCCCTGTCGGGTGACATGCATTAGCGGCTATAGAGGCGAGGATGAGGATTTCAGTTCATGCCGTGGGCCGAATGAAAGCCGGCCCCGAGCGGGAGTTAGCCGACCGCTATTTCGAGCGGTTCGCCAAGAGCGGACCCGGCGTGGGGCTCGAATTCGCCGGGATCACCGAGATCGTCGAGGGCCGCGCGCAGAGCGCCGCCGAGCGCCAGCGCGACGAAGGTTCGCGGCTGCAGGCACAACTGCAGCCAGGTACGGCCCTCATCCTGCTCGACGAGCGAGGCAAGAGCCTGTCTTCACAGGATTTCGCCGGCAGTCTCGGACAGTTGCGCGACGGCGGACGCAAGGCGCTGGTCCTCGCCATTGGTGGCGCCGACGGCCACGATCCGTCGCTGCGCGGCCAGGCCGAGCTGGTGATGTCGTTCGGGGCGCTCACCTGGCCGCATCAGCTGGTGCGGGTGATGCTGGGTGAACAACTCTACAGGGTGGCGACGATCCTGTCGGGTCATCCCTACCACAGGTCCTGAAAGCCGCCGGATCGCACCGAATTTGGCCCCAAATGCCGCGCAAGATTCGACGTGGGCCTGTTTTTCCGTTGCATTGCGTTATTGCGAACCCTTTGGGCGACAGGCGCTAACATGGTTGATGATTCGTTAACGAAGGCGCGGATAGAATCGATCGCGAATGTCTGAAGGCTGGAAATCGACGACGGGCCCATCGACGGGAGGCTCCTGGCGCATGCGCTGCGGTGTCGCGGCGGTGGCGGCGCTTCTGTCGTTGCATGCGGTGCGGGCCGAAAACACGCTCGACATGGCGCCCGATCCGGACCAGAGCCGTGCCGAATACGAGCAGGTTTCGAAGGAAATAACGCTGTCGTCCGAACGGCTGGCCAAGCTCGCCGCCGATATCGCAACGGTCAAGAAGGACCACGCCTCGATCACCGCGGCACTCATCCAGTCGGCGATGACCGAGCAGAAGCTCGGCCAGGACATCGAGGACATCGGCGCCAAGCTGGAAGGGCTGAAGGGCCAGCAACAGAAGATCCGTACTTCGCTGGCGGCGCGGCGCGACGTGCTGGCCGAAGTGCTGGGCGCCCTGCAGCGCATGGGGCTCAACCCGCCCCCGGCGATCCTGGTCAAGCCGGAAGATGCGCTGTCGTCGGTGCGCAGCGCCATCCTGCTCGGCGCCGTGGTGCCGGAACTGCGCCAGCAGACCGACAGCCTGCTGGCCGATCTCAAGGAGCAGACCCGGGTGACGGCTTCGATCGAAGCCGAACGGGCGCGGCTGACGGCGGCGGTCGGCGATCAGACGGCGGAAAAGAAGCGGCTCGGCATGCTGCTCGAAGCCAAGCAGAAGCTCGAGACCGACACCAAGGCGCAGATGGCGGCCGAACAGCAGCGTTCCGAGCAATTGGCGGCCAGAGCGAGCAGCCTGAAGGATCTGATCGCCTCGCTCGAAGCGCAGGCAGACAAGAACCGCAAGGCCGCGGATGCCGCAAAGGCAGCCGCCGCTGGCCAGGCCGGCGGCACCGACCCCGGTGGCGACCAGACAGCATCGCTGCCGGTTCCCGAAGGCAACAGGTTGACCGCCGCGGCGCCTTTCTCGGCACTGCAAGGACAGGTCGCCCTGCCGGTCACCGGCCGCATCAAACGCAGGTTTGGCGCCGACGACGGTAACGGCGCCTTGATGCTTGGGGACATGGTTGCGACACAATCGGGAGCCATCGTTACCGCGCCGGCGGATGGGAATGTGCTTTATGCGGGGCCGTTTCGCTCCTACGGTCAACTCTTGATCCTCAATGCCGGCGACGGTTATCATGTCGTCTTGGCTGGGATGAGCAGAATCAGCGTCGCGACTGGCCAGTCGGTGCTTGCAGGAGAGCCGGTCGGCGCGATGGGAGAAGCCCGGGTGGCAAGCACCTCGGTTTCGAAGAATGGAAATGCCACGCCGGAGCTCTATGTCGAGTTCCGCAAGGATGGAAAACCCGTCGATCCGGCCCCATGGTGGGCGGACCGTTTTTCTGGAAGGACGTGAAATGATGCGGAAACTGTCGCTTCTGTTTGCCGGTGCGCTGATGGGCGCGTCCGCCATGAGCCTTGTCTATGGCGCACCCGGCTCGGCGGCGAACGCTGCGGGGTCCGAGACTTACAAGCAACTGGCGATCTTCGGCGACATCTTCGAGCGGGTGCGGGCGCAGTATGTGACCCCGCCCGACGACAAGTCGCTGGTCGAGAACGCCATTAACGGCATGCTTTCCTCGCTCGACCCGCACTCCTCCTACATGAACGCCGAACAGGCGCAGGACATGCGCGTGCAGACCAAGGGCGAGTTCGGCGGCCTCGGCATCGAGGTCACCATGGAGAACGACCTGGTCAAGGTGATCACGCCGATCGACGACACGCCGGCCGCCAAGGCTGGTGTGCTGGCCGGCGACTATATCGCCAAGATCGACGGCGAGGAGGTTCGCGGCCTGACGCTCAACGACGCGGTCGACAAGATGCGCGGCCTGGTCAACACGCCGATCAAGCTGACCATCCTGCGCCAGGGCGCCGACAAGCCGATCGAGCTGACGGTGGTGCGCGACATCATCAAGGTCAAGGCGGTCAAGTTCCGGGTCGAGAACGATATCGGCTACATGAAGATCACCTCCTTTACCGAAAAGACCTATGACGACCTCGAGAACGCCATCGAGACCATCAAGAAGCAGGTGCCGGACGACAAGCTGAAGGGCTATGTGCTCGACCTGCGCCTCAATCCGGGCGGCCTGCTCGACCAGGCGGTGAGCGTGTCGGACGCCTTCCTCAAGCGCGGCGAGATCGTCTCGACGCGCGGACGCGATCCAAAGGACGTCACCCGCTTCGACGCCAAGCCCAAGCAGACCGACGACATCAACGGCAAGCCGATGATCGTGCTCGTCAATGGCGGCTCGGCCAGCGCTTCGGAAATCGTCGCCGGCGCGCTGCAGGACCTGCGCCGCGTCACGGTGGTCGGCACGCAGTCCTTCGGCAAGGGCTCGGTCCAGACCATCATCCCGCTCGGCGAGAATGGCGCGCTCAGGCTGACGACGGCGCTCTATTACACGCCATCGGGCAAATCGATCCAGGGCAAGGGCATCACGCCCGACATCAAGGTCGACCAGCCCCTGCCGCCCGAACTGCAGGGCAGGGACCTGACGCGCGGCGAATCCGATCTCAAGGGCCATATCAAGGGCGCCGACGAGAGCAAGACCGGCTCGGGCTCCGCGGCCTATGTGCCACCGGATCCGAAGGACGACCTGCAGCTCATCTATGCCGAGCAGTTGCTGCGCGGCCAGAAGACCGATCCGGCCTTCCCGCCCAATCCGGAAAAGGCCGTGCTCAACCAGTAAGGCAACCGGTCTGGCCGGTTGAACGAAGCAATGCGATGCTGCCGGGACCGAAAGGTTCCGGCAGTTTGATTCGGGGGGCAGGACCAGGCCTCCAGATATGGCGCCCAGGCGCCAGGATTGATGAATTCGTGCATGTGTTGCCGAAGGAGGTCGCCTTCGGAACCGTGCATCGGGGATAGGGCTTGGCTGATATCGGCAAGGACATCGAACGCCCGCTTGGACAGGCCGTCCGGGCGCCTCGCGGCGCCGGCAAGATCAGCGTCGGTGTGATCGCGGCGAGCGCGATCGTGCTTGCCGTGGTCGGCGTCTCGGCCGCGATCGCGTTCAGGGAAAAGCCGTTTCGAAAGCCGCAGGAAGTCGCCGTCTCGACGCCGAAAGTGACCGCGGCGGCCGAGCCCGCCGCGTCGCCTCCCGCATTGGCCCCGGCGGCGGCGCCAAAGGTGGAGATGCCGGCCAAGACGGGCGGTCCGCAGATCATTCATGTGCAGACCGAAGAAGGCGATGGCCCGCCAAAGGCGGCAATCGTCATTCGCGATCCATCGACCGTCGGCCAGAACCTCAAGATCGCGCATATTCCCGACAGGACGCTGATCGAAACCAGTGAAACCGGGCCCTTGCCGATGCGCTCCGCCGACGGAAGGCGACCGTTTGACGTCTATGCGCGGCCATGGTCCGGCACGCGTGGCGCACGTGTGGCAATCATCATCGGCGGGCTCGCGGTTTCACAGACCGGCACCCAGGCGGCGATCGCCAAGCTGCCGGCGGAAGTGACGCTGGCCTTCGCGCCACAGGGCAACAGCATCGGCCGCTGGATGCAGGCTGCAAGGCAGAGCGGCCACGAGGTCGTCATGCAGGTGCCGCTCGAGCCGTTCGACTATCCCAAGGTCAACCCCGGCCGCAACACGCTGACGGTGGCGGCGAGCGCGGAAGAAAACCTGAAGAACCTGCACTGGGCGCTGTCGCGGACGACGAACTATACCGGTGTCATGAACTATATGGGCGCGCGGTTTTCCGCCGACTCCGCGGCGATGGAGCCGTTCATGGCCGAACTTGGCAAAAGGGGCCTCGCCTATATCGACGACGGCTCGTCGGCGCGCAGCTTGGCTCCGGACATGGCGCTGAGGAATGGCGTCCCTTTCGTCGCCGGCGACACGGCGATCGATGCGGTGCAGGATCGCGGCGCCATCCTGAAGAAGCTCGACAGTCTCGAAGCGACCGCGCGTGCCAAAGGCACGGCCGTCGGCATCGGCTCGGCTTTCGACCTGACGGTCGACACGGTCTCGTCATGGGTGGCCGAGGCCAAGAAGCGCGGCATCGAGATCGTGCCGATTTCAGCGGTGGCCGTCGATCCGCAAAAGGGTTAGCCAAGGCCTTCGGAAGGCGACTGGAGAGACTGAGTGATGCCGCAGACGAAAAAAGTCGACCGCGAAACGCTGCCCTACCGACCCTGTGTCGGGCTGATGATCCTCAATGGCGAGGGGCTGGTCTGGGTCGGGCATCGCATTGCCGAACCCGACAGCGAGTTCGCCGGCACGACGCAGCTCTGGCAGATGCCGCAAGGCGGCATCGACAAGGGCGAGGAGCCGTTGCAGGCCGCCGAGCGCGAGCTCTACGAGGAGACCGGCATGCGCAGCGTCTCGCTGTTGGCAGAAGCGCCGGACTGGATCAACTATGACCTGCCGGACCATCTGGTCGGTATCGCCTTCAAGGGGCGGTATCGCGGCCAGACGCAGAAATGGTACGCCTTCCGCTTCCATGGCGATGCCAGCGAGATCCAGATCAATCCGCCGCCGGGCGGCCACACAGCCGAATTCGACAAATGGTCATGGCAGCCGATGCAAGACCTGCCCGACCTGATCGTGCCGTTCAAGCGCAAGGTCTATGAAGAGGTGGTGGGGGCGTTCCGTCACCTTGTGCCATAGCTGGACGGGCTCCGGCCGCGGTTCAAACGCCCGCGGTTGCCGCGCCGGTTCGACCGCCTTATTGATTTGATGTCTGTCCGTCACAAGAAGGGCCGCCATGTACGACGCCCCCAAAAGATCACTGCCCGAGGAAGCCGACGCCCCGAGCGAGGCTGCTGCCGGGGCTATCCTCACCATCGATCTTGGCGCGATCCGTGAAAATTACCGGCGACTGAAGGCGCGGCTGGGCGGCGTGCGCTGCGCGGGCGTGGTAAAGGCCGACGGCTACGGTCTGGGTGCGAGCCAAGTGGCATCGGCGCTGATGAAAGAAGGCTGCGACATCTTCTTCGTCGCTCTGCTGGCCGAAGGAATCGCGCTCCGCAAGGCGATCGGGGCCGGACCCGAGATCTATCTGCTGAACGGTCTGCCGCCAGGCTCCGAGGGGGAAGCGGTCGCGTCTGGTCTCTGCGCGGTCATCAACAGTGGCGCACAGTTGAGAGCCTGGCGCGCGGCGGCCCATCGCGTTGGCCAAAGACTTCCGGCCGCGATCCAGATCGACAGCGGCATGTCGCGGCTTGGCATGGCGCCGCCCGAAGTCGAGGCCATGGCCGGCGACACCGCCGCGTTCGATGGCATCGCCATCAGGTATGTAATGAGCCACCTGGCCTGCGCCGACGAGCCGCACCATCCCGCCAACGAACAGCAGCGGCGGGCCTTCGAGCGGTTGCGTGCCATGCTGCCCGGGGCACCCGCCTCGCTCGCCAATTCCTCCGGCATCTTTCTGGGACCGTCCTACCATTATGATCTCGCCCGCCCTGGCGCCGCGCTCTACGGCATCAATCCGACGCCTGCCGAACCCAACCCGATGCTGCCCGTGGTGCGGCTGCAGGCCAAGGTGGCGCAGACGCGCGGCGTCGAAAAGGGCACCGGCATCGGCTATGGCCACACCTACCACGCGGAAGGGCCGCTCAGCCTGGCGACGATCTCGTTCGGCTACGCGGATGGCTGGCTGCGCCGGTCCGCGTCGGCCGCCTGGTTCGAGGGCGCGCGCCTGCCCTTCCTCGGACGCGTGTCGATGGATTCGATCATTCTCGACATCTCGGCCTTGCCGCCCGGCAGGCTCCGCGAAGGGGATCTCGTCGAACTGCTCGGCCCTTCACAGAGCGTCGACGATGCCGCCGGCCATGCCGGCACCATCGGCTACGAAATCCTGGCCAGCTTTGGGACGCGGTTTCATCGGCGCTATGTCGGCGGCTGAGCGGTTTGGCCGCGCTTGACAAGCGGACGCCTGTCGGCAAGGTTCGGCGCATGAGCAACCTCGCTTATAGCACAACCTTGTTCAGGGTCTGCCCGATCGCGGGATCGTAGCCCCGGCGCGGCCGCCTTCTGGCGTCCGTCCGTACCGGGGCATCCATACATCCACAAGCGCAAGCCGAACAGCCCTTCGCGGCTGCCGGCCTTTCATCACGCCGCCGCCAGTGCGGCGGCAGGCGCGCATCCGTTCGATGCGCCGATCCATGAGGTTTGCCATGCAACATGCAAAAGAACTGCGTCCAAACAGCCATATTCTGATCAGCGAAGCCGACCATGACAGGCTGACCGGCCTGGCGAGGGCGTTGCTCGATCGCGCGCCCGAGAGGGCCGAGGAGCTGCTTTCGGAAATGGACGGGCCGTCGTCACGAACGCGGCGGCGATGCCGGCCGGTGTGGTGCGAATGGGCTCGACGGTTATGGTGCGCGGCGAAAGCGGGGACACCCAGCGCATCATGCTGGTCTACCCGGGCGAGGCCGACATAGCCGAGAACCGGATCTCGGTGCTGACGCCGATGGGAACCGCGCTCATCGGCGCGAGCGTTGGGCAGGCGGTTTGCTGGAACGGTCGTGGTGGTCGGGAACTGTCCGTGACCGTCGAAGCCGTCGATACGCCGGCTTCCGGCCCGCAACGAGCTTGATGGCGGAGGCGGTGATGACGAGCACGAATTGCTGCCTGACGACGAAGGACTTTGCCGTTCTCGAAGTCATGCTGGAGCGCCGGCGGGCATTCGCGGATCCGATCGTGCGCATGCTCGAACACAAGCTTTCATGCGCCGATGTCGTGCCGATCGATTCGGTCGGCCCCGACATCGTTACGCTGAACAGCAGGGTGGTGTTCGGCGTCGATACCGGTCCCGCGGAGACGCGAACCCTGGTGCAGCACGAGGTGCGCGGGCCGGTCGGCTCCAGCCTGTCGGTCGCAACGAGGCGCGGGCTCTGCATGCTTGGCATGGCGCAAGGCCAGACTGCAATGGTCGAA
The DNA here is from genome assembly GCF_020164695.1 of Mesorhizobium sp. ESP6-5. NCBI lineage: Bacteria > Pseudomonadati > Pseudomonadota > Alphaproteobacteria > Hyphomicrobiales > Phyllobacteriaceae > Mesorhizobium > Mesorhizobium sp. ESP6-5. Next base: position 61,373 of record NZ_JAIUGR010000017.1, on the reverse strand, counting down.
CACGCCGACGGCCGGCGGGAGTCGATCCTGATCCGGGCCGTGCTTTACCAGCCGGAGGCTGCCCGGCGCACGGTCAGGCAGAAACACCAGGCTGACGCGCAGCGGCCGCACGGGCTCAGGCTCGTCTACAGTGCCGCAGCCGATTGGAGGCCTCTAGGCGAGACGGCCGGAATGCGGCAGACAGAAGACGACGACCCCGGTCCCTCGGCGGCGTGAATGGGCAACAGCGCGTGGTCTCGAAGATCGGCATCGATTTTCGCTCGGGATCATGCGCAAATCGAAAAATACGGCTGCGTCCACGGGCGTCCTGAGGACGCTCGGCGCGGCAAGGAGTGAATGATGAAAATCATGGTGCTGGGCAGTGGCGTGATCGGGGTGACCACGGCCTATTATCTTGCCGAGGCCGGCCACGAGGTGACGGTGATCGACCGCCAGAAAGGGCCGGGGCTGGAAACCAGCTTTGCCAATGCCGGCGAGATTTCGCCCGGCTATGCCTCGCCCTGGGCCGGCCCCGGCATCCCGCTCAAGGCGATCAGGTGGCTCTTGATGAAGCATGGTCCGCTGGTGGTGCGGCCGGCCTTCGATCCGCACATGTGGACGTGGCTGGTCAAGATGCTGCGCAACTGCACCGCCGAGCGCTACGCGATCAACAAATCGCGCATGGTGCCGCTGGCGGAATACAGCCGCGACACGCTGAAGGCGCTGCGCGAGGCGACCGGCATCGCCTATGACGAGCGGACGCAGGGCACGCTGCAGCTGTTTCGCACGCAAAAGCAGCTCGACGGCACATCAGGCGATGTCGAGGTGCTGAAGAAATATGGCGTGCCCTATGAGGTCCTTGATCCCGACGGCTGCATCACGGCGGAACCAGCGCTGGCCGGGGTGCGTGAAAAATTTGTCGGCGGCCTGAGACTGCCGGGCGACGAGACCGGCGACTGCAAGATGTTCACCGACAGGCTGGCCGAGCTCTGCGTGGCGCGCGGCGTGAAGTTCGAATACGACACGACGATATGGCGCGTCATCCGCAGCCGCAACCGCGTCAACAATATGAGCACCAGCAAGGGCTGGCTGACCGCCGACGCCTATGTGATGGCGCTGGGCAGCTATTCGGCTGGTTTCATGCGCCGGATGAAGCGACCGATCCCGGTCTATCCGGTCAAGGGCTATTCGATCACGGTGCCGATCAAGGACGCCGCCGCCGCACCGGTGTCGACGGTGATGGACGAAACCTACAAGGTCGCGATCACCCGGCTCGGCGATCGCGTCCGCGTCGGCGGCACGGCCGAGATTTCCGGCTTCGACCTCAGGCTGCATGAATCGCGTCGGCGCACGCTCGAACACTCGGTCGGCGACCTGTTTCCCGGCGCCGGCGCGATGCGTGAGGCGACGTTCTGGTGCGGGCTGCGGCCGATGACGCCGGACGGACCGCCGCTGATCGGCCGCACGGAGCTGTCCAACCTCTATCTCAACACCGGCCATGGCACGCTCGGCTGGACCATGGCCTGCGGCTCGGCCAAGGTTCTGGCCGACATCATCTCCAACCGGGTGCCCGACATCGACGTGCGTGCCTTGGCCCAGGAGCGTTACCTGAAATAGCCGCCGCGCGTCTCGCGCTTTATTCTTTGATTATGTCGTTGCCCCGGAACCGGGGCGATATCAGAACGCCTGCCTGACCCACGCCTCGTCGAACAGCAGCCGGTAGGCCCACGGGATCGTCACATTGGTGGCGACCGGGTTCGAGTGGACGAGGTAGTCGTCATAGACCGGCTTCATCCTGGCGTAGAAGGCGCGGTCGAGCACCATCATGCCGTTCTCCGAATCGTGGAAGAAGCTGCGGTTGTTGAGGTTGACCGAGGAGATGGCAACCAGCCTTTCATCGATCATCATGATTTTGGAATGCAGCACCACGTCAGGCGCCTTGAACTCGCGGATATCGATACGGTCGCCATATTTCTCGACGAACAGCTTGTTGAGCGCGGTGAGAAACCTGCCCCCGATATCGCCCTTGAGGTCGATGCGGCCGACAATGTCGATCCTGACGCCGCGGGCGAGCGCCCGGTCAAAAGCCTTGGCGAGGCTCGGCGTCAGATTGAGGTAGGGGTTGACGATCTGGATATGATGCCGGGCGGCATCGACCAGTTCGACGAAATAGGCCTCCAGCGCATGGTCATCCTCATAGGGCATCGAGATGAAATGCCGGGCATTGCCCCGGGGGCCATCTCCGCGGACCGGGATGGAGAAGGGGCGCGCCAGGTTGGTGTCGGCGTCGCGCAGCCATATCGTCGACAGCTGCGCGGCGAGCGTCTCGACCGTCGCCCGGTCGGCGAACTCGATGTCGAAGTCGCTCCAGTTCGAGTAGTAATTCAGCGAAAACCCGTCGGTCTTGCCGTATTGCTCGAGGTCCGGATAGCGCGACAGATCGATCGGCTGGTGGAACAGGAAACCGTCATGGATGTTGCGGCCGCCGATGATGACGCGCGAGCGCGCGGGGTCCTGCGCCAGCGTGGCCAGCATCTTTACATGATGGACCTTGTGCAGTTGTGAAATCTGCTCGTCGATCGGCGCGCCATGATCCGCCCGCCAGCGATATTCCTGCAGCTCCACATTGGGGAAGTCGGCGGCCAGCCGGTGCAGCATGGCGTCGTCCTTTTCGCGCTCCAGCACGTCGGTGACCATGATGCGCACCTTGGTGCCAAGCGCTGCATGATGGCGGATCAGCCGTTCGATGACGCGCCCGGAAAAGTCGGCCTTGAATTCCAGCGAGGATAGATAGATCAGCTTCAGCCTTGGCGCCTTCGAGAAATCGAGCGGCAGTTCCGGATCGCCCCTGTCTATTGCCGCATCGGTCAGCGGCGCGCCCATCAGCGCCTCGACCTTGGCGTTGAAGCCGTCGCGCGACTTGCGCAGCAGCCTGGGCTCGCCGATCGGCATGGCGCAGGTCTGCGACAGCCAGCGGCTGGCATAGAAGGCGCGCTCGAGCGCATCGAGGCCTGCATCGCCGGGGACTGGGCAGCGCTGGTAGCGGCTGTCCAAGCTGGCAAGCGCCGGATCCGCGGTTTCTTCACGCCGGATGGTGAGCGGTGTACCGGTGGGCGCAAGGCTGGAGCGGATCCTCGCCGTGCACCGGTTCAGGCCGTCGCCCGGGAACAGGCTGACCGTGTCGTACTCGCCGGAGAGGTGAAAGCGGAATGCCGCGCCGGCGGCGATGGTGCGTGAGGCTCCGCCAGCGCGGAGCGCCACTGCGCCGTCGCAACTGCCTTCGATGTCGGCCGGCTGTTTGCCCGCCTGGCGCACGACGATCTCGGTGCTGCGTGCCTGCAAGCCGGAGAAATCGAAAATCCCGGGGGCCGAGGGCCGCGCCGCCGCATCGATATAGAGCGTCTGCCGCGACACCCGCCAGCGGCCGTCGAAATGACCGTCACCGCTGCCCCCACCGACCGGCGGCAGATGAGCCTTGGCGACTGGTCCGGCCAGGTGCTGGAGCGTCGAATAGGTCGCCTGGAAATCGCGGTTCTGGACATCGAGGCGGTTGCGCCCGAAGGGGCCGGTGCCGTTGGCACGGTCCATGGCGCCGAGCTGGTTGTGGGCGAGCAGTGCCAGGAACCGTCTTTCATAGTCGCTGCCGCCGTCATTGCCGAAGAACTGCTCAGCCGCGACCCGCGACCCGGGCGTGCCAGCCGACAGCGAGGGCCGTGCGCAAGCCTCCTGCCCGGCCGATAGTTCGCAGGCATTGCGGCCCGCACCGCAGCCGGCAAGGGCGGCCAGCCCGAACAGGGCGAGGATGGCCGTGCGGATGTTCACCCCGTCGCCCCGGCCTTCATGACGCTCAACTGCGCCGGGTCGCGGGGCGGCATGAAACCTTGCGGGAAAACCTTGCAGACAGGGATGGCGAAGGTGGCGATCAGCAGGTCCGCCTCGCCGCGCATCTTGCGGGGCGCCGTCATGTCATCGCGGATCGCCCTCGCCGAGGCGACAAGGGCGCCGTCGCAGTCGCAATGGTTGCGGCGGGCGATGTAGCAGGCATCATGGGTTCGGCAAACGGCGTCGAGGCGATCGACAGGCCGGGCCGACAGATCGCCGGTGCGGGTGCCGGGACCGCAGTAATTGCCGATGACGAAAGGCGAGGGACGCGCCATGGCGTAGCGGATCGGTTTCGGCAATTCGGCTTCCGGAACGTTTGTCCATGGGTTGGCGCATGCGGAGACGAACAGCAGCGGCAGGATGGCAAGAACGGCTCGCATGTCTATCCGCGCCAGCTTTCTGAAAGATTTCCCCACCCGACCTGTCCCATGGCCGGCGACCGCACGCCTGATGCCACACTGGTCGGTTTTGTGGCAAGGAAAAGGCGGCGTGCGTGATCCAGGCCCGCGTTATTGGGATGTGGGCACCCTGCCTGAAGGGCGCGAACCCGCAGGCATCTGGGCGAAATCAGGTAAACAACCCCCGCTCCCGTTCCACCGCCTTGGTGATGAAGGAGGCAACGATCTGGACGCGGCGCAGCGGTCTCACCGATTCGTGATAGACCAGCCAGTAGGCGCGGCGGATGGGCGCGACCACATCGACGGCGACCAACTCCGGCATCGAGCGGGCGACGAAGGTGTGCAGGATGCCGATGCCGGCGCCCGAGCGCACCGCTTCGGCCTGGCCGAGTGCGGAGGAGATGGCAAAGCTGGTCCGCCAATCGGCGCTGAATTCGGCGGCGTAGTCGAGCGACGGGCTGACGATCAGGTCAGGCACATAGCCGATGAGGGTGTGCTGGCCAAGCTCGGCGGCGGTTTTGGGCAGGCCATGCGCGTCGACATAGCCGCGGGAGGCAAACAGCCCGAGCGAGTAGTCGACCAGTTTTCCCGCCACCAGCCGGCCTTCGGTCGGCCGCTCGACGGTTATGGCAATGTCGGCCTCGCGTCGCGACAGGGAGAAGGAGCGCGGCACCGGGACGAGCTGGATGGTGAGTTCGCGGTGCTGGGCGGTGAGTTCGCCCAGCCGCTTGGCCAGGAAAGCGACGCCGAAGCCGTCAGGCGCGCCGATGCGCACGGTTCCGGACACGTCGTCGCCTTCGCCCGATATGGTCGAGCGGGCGGCGATCATGTCGCCCTCCATGCGCTCGGCGATGTCGAGGAAGCGCTCGCCGGCCGGGGTCAGTTCGCTGCCGGTGGTCAGCCGGCGGAAGAGTTTCGTGCGTAACGCGTCTTCAAGGGCCGCGATGCGGCGCGAGACCGTGGCGTGGTTCAGCTCCAACCGCCTGGCGGCGCCAAGGATCTGGCCGGCCCGCGCCACGGCGAGAAAGATGCGGACGTCATCCCAGTTCATGGCGTTCCCCTGATGGAGATCTCGGGCGAGTATTTGCGAGAATTGATGCTCACGCGTCAATCGATATCTATTTTACGCACAACGGTTGCGTTCTCCCTCGCGTTGCCATCGGCCGGCCAAAGGCGGACAATGCGACATCACAACCCAGGGAGAGAAATCATGATCGACTACGGTCATTTCATCGGCGGCAAGCGTGTCGCCGGCACCAGCGGCCGCAAGCAGGACGTCATGCAGCCGATGGACGGCACTGTGCGCGGCACGGTGGCGCTGGCCTCGCAGGCGGAATTGCGCGCGGCGGTCGAGAACGCCAAGGCCGCACAGCCCAAATGGGCCGCGACCAATCCGCAGCGCCGCGTGCGCGTGCTGATGAAGTTCCTCGAACTGGTCGCCCGCGACTATGACGAACTGGCCGAGATCCTTGCGCGCGAACATGGCAAGACCATCGCCGACGCCAAGGGCGACATCCAGCGCGGCCTGGAAGTGGTCGAGGTCTGCATCGGCGCTCCGCACATGATGAAGGGCGAGTTCACCGACGGCGCTGGCCCCGGCATCGATGTCTATTCGATGCGCCAGCCGCTCGGCGTCGTCGCCGGCATCACGCCGTTCAATTTCCCGGCGATGATCCCGCTTTGGAAGATCGCGCCGGCGATCGCCTGCGGCAACGCCTTCATCCTGAAGCCTTCGGAGCGTGATCCGGGTGTGCCGATGCGCATTGCCGAACTGTTCATCGAGGCCGGTCTGCCGGCCGGCATCCTCAATGTCGTCAACGGCGACAAGGATGTCGTCGACGCCATCCTCGACGATCCCGACATCAAGGCCATCGGTTTTGTCGGCTCGACGCCGATCGCGCACTACATCTATTCGCGCGGCACGGCGGCCGGCAAGCGCGTGCAGTGCTTCGGCGGCGCCAAGAACCACATGATCATCATGCCCGACGCCGACATGGACCAGACCGTCGACGCACTGATCGGCGCCGGTTACGGCTCGGCCGGCGAGCGCTGCATGGCTATCTCGGTGGCCGTTCCGGTCGGCAACGACACCGCCAACCGGCTGATGGAAAAGCTGATCCCGCGCGTCGAAAGCCTGAAGGTCGGCCCCTCGACGGATTCGGCAGCGGATTTCGGCCCGCTGGTTACCGCTCAGGCGCTGGAGCGCGTCAAGGGTTACGTCGACACCGGTGTCAAGGAAGGCGCCAAGCTTGTCGTCGACGGCCGCGGCTTCAAGATGCAGGGCTATGAGAACGGCTACTATATGGGCGGTTGCCTTTTCGACAATGTCACGGCCGATATGCGCATCTACAAGGAAGAGATCTTTGGGCCGGTGCTCTCGGTGGTGCGCGCGCCGACCTATGAGAACGCCATCAAACTCGCCAACGATCATGAGATGGGCAATGGCGTCGCCATCTTCACCCGCGATGGCGACGCCGCGCGCGACTTCGCCAGCCGTGTCCAAGTCGGCATGGTCGGCGTCAACGTACCGATCCCGGTGCCGATCGCCTATTACACTTTCGGCGGCTGGAAGGCGTCTTCCTTCGGCGACCTCAACCAGCATGGCCCGGACGCGTTCCGCTTCTACACCAAGACCAAGACGGTTACCTCGCGCTGGCCGTCCGGCATCAAGGACGGCGCCGAGTTCGTTATCCCGACGATGAATTGACCGGACGCTTTTTTATCTGGTCTTCCTCGCTGCAGGGTGGATGAGAAGATCGACTGAACCTGAGGCCTAAGTCCCCGGACTTAGGCCTTTTGTTTTTGCAAACGCTAATGTGATGGAACCGGTGGGGGATTGCGCGACTTAGGGCTGCAATCCTGCCGTGGAGGAGGCGCGGCAGACAACCAGGGCGCCGACGGCGGGCCGGTGGCATTGCATCGTCCGGCGCAAGGAGGTGTCAAATGACACGACGTCTTACGGCGACAATGTTCGTTGCGGCGATGGCGATGTGCTCGTGCGCTGCTCAGGCAAATGCAGCTGGGCAATGCGCGCCACGCGCCGATATCGTGAAGGCGCTCGGCGAGAACTTCCACGAAAGCGAAGCCGGGCGCGGCCTGATCAACCCCAATGTGGTCCTCGAGGTCTTCGTTTCGGAACAAGGCAGCTGGACGGTCCTGGCTTCCGACACGAAAGGCCAGAGTTGTATCCTGTCGGTTGGCGAAGGCTGGGACAGCCCGACACTCAAGGCGGCCTTGCCGGGCGCCTGAGCGATTTGCCTTCGCGCTCTTGCAACTAGCGCGTGGCGGCGACCTCGGCATGGCCGCGCAGCAGTGCCATCAGTTTCTTGGCGTCCTTGGCGGCGCCTTCCTCATCGCCGTCCAGGATCGAGCGGATCAATGCAACATGGTGCTCGGCGGATTCCGCCAGCCCGGTGTCGGCCTTGTAGCGGAACCAGAAGCGGCGACTGTGTGTCTGCAGCGGGGCGGCCAGCCGGGCGGCGAACGGGTTGTCTGCGGCCAGCGCCAGCGCCTCGTCGAGCGCCTTATCGGCCTGGATGAAGGCGAGCACATTGCCTGATATCACTGCTTTCTGCATGGCGAGCGCCGCCTCGTGGAACAGGTCGGCGGCCTCGCGGGTGACGAAGCGTGCAGCCGAACGGGCGAGCACCACCTCGACGCCGCGCCTTGCGTCGAGCACACGCAGCCAGTCGCCGGGGTGCAGTGGCGCGATCGCGATGCCGGCGCGGGGCCTGACGTCGAGCAATCCCTCCCAGGCAAGCCGTTGGATCGCCTCGCGCACCGGCGTGCGGCCGAGCGCCAGCCGCTCGATCAGGGAACCCTCGGTGACAAAACTCGCCGGGGCCAGTTCGAGCGTGACGATCATGTTTTCGAGGACGCGATAGGCCTTGGTCGCCGCGGGCTCGGACACGATGCTTGCTTCCATGGATATCAAATGCTCTCTCCTGATATATCTGGAATATATCATAACAGATTCCGCATTGACAGCAGCTTTCCTAACAGATATACGGCTGATATATCAGATGGAGAGATAGCTATGTGGACCGGAGTTTTCCCCGCCGTCACGACCAAATTCACCGCCGACGACCGGCTCGATCACGCCGAGATGGAGCGCTGCTTCGGCCTGCAAATGGATGCCGGCTGCGATGGCATCATCGTCTGCGGCTCGCTGGGCGAGGGACCGATGCTGTCGCCTGACGAGAAGATCGAGGTGCTGAAGACCGCGCAGAAGATCGCTGGCAAGAAGCCGGTGCTGCTGACGGTCAACGAGGCCGGCACCCGCGAGGCCGCCAGTATCGCCAAGCGCGCCGCCAAGGAAGGCGCCAATGGCCTGATGGTGGTGCCGAGCCCGATCTACCACACCAACGCGGAAGAGACGGTGGCGGCGCTGCGCGCAGTGGCGGAAGCCGGCGACTTGCCGGTCATGATCTATTCCAACCGACTCGCCTACCGCGTCGATGTAAGCGTCGACCAAATGGAGGAGCTGGCGTCGGACAAGCGCTTCGTCGCCATCAAGGAATCCTCTGACGACATCCGCCGCTCGACCGAGATCATCAACCGCCTGGGCAGCCGCTACGACCTGTTCACCGGCGTCGACAACCTGGCCTTCGAGGCGCTCTCCGTGGGTGCCATCGGCTGGGTGGCCGGTCTGGTCACCGCCTTCCCGCGCGAGACCGTCGCCATCTACCAGCTTATGAAGCAGGGGCGCCGCGAAGAGGCGCTCGCCATCTACCGCTGGTTCCGGCCGCTGCTCGATCTCGATGTCTCGACCTATCTGGTGCAGAACATCAAGCTTGCCGAAGTGTTCGCAATCAACACCAATGACCGCGTGCGCATGCCGCGCATGCCGCTGTCGGGCGAACGCCGCAAGGCTGTCGAGAAGATCATCAAGGATGCGCTGGCGGCGCGGCCGACACTGCCGCAGTTCTAAAGAGGGTGGCGGCAGCCAGATGAGAGGCAGCGCCCAGGTGCAAGGAAAGTCCAAATCGACAGACAAGGGGCGGCGCTCCTCATCCGCCCTGCGGGCACCTTCTCCCCGTGAACGGGGAGAAGGGAGAGACATCGCCATCGTCGGTGGCGGCATCATCGGCATTTGCGCGGCTGCCTTCCTTGCCGAGGCGGGACTGGACGTCACGCTCTTCGACCGCACGGGCATCTGCGAGGAGACGAGTTCCGGCAACGCGGCCGCCTTTGCCTTCTCCGACGTGCTGCCGCTGGCGCACAAGAGCATGATCCGGCAGCTGCCAAAATGGCTCGCCGATCCACTCGGCCCGCTCAGCATTCCGCCCGCCTACCTGCCGAAGCTGCTACCCTGGCTGATCCGGTTCTGGCGCGCCGGCGCGCCTGGAAAATATGAGGCGAGCCTGACGGCGCAGGCCGGCATGATGAAGCTTGCCGAGGCCGAATGGATGGATCTGCTCGATCGTTCCGGCACCCGGCCGATGCTGCGCGAGGACGGTTCGCTCGAACTCTACGAAGGCGAGGCCGAGTTCCAAGCCTCGCTGTCGGGCTGGGCGGCGCGCGAGCGCTTCGGCATCGGCTTCCGCCATGTCGAGGGCGAGAACCTGGCGGACCTGCAGCCGGGGCTGTCACCGCGCTTCGTCAAAGGCGCTTTCGTGCCTGGATGGAAGACCGTCGCCGATCCAAAACTGCTCGGCAAGGCGGTGTGGGCGTACGCGCAGTCCAAGGGCGCCCGCTTCGAGATGGCCCGCATCGACCGCGTCGCGGCGGATCAGGATGCCGTGACGCTGACGCTGGCCGACGGCACGAGCAGGCAAGCCAGGCGCCTTGTCATCGCGGCGGGCGCCTGGTCGCATCTGCTGACGCGGCAACTCGGCGATCGCATTCCGCTGGAGACCGAACGCGGCTACAACACGACGCTGCCGACGAGCGCCTTCGACGTGAGGCGACAGTTGATCTTTTCCGGCCATGGCTTCGTCATCACCCCGCTCGAAACCGGCCTGCGTGTCGGCGGTGCCGTGGAACTCGGCGGCATCGAGCGGCCGCCCAATTTCAACAGGTCGAAAGCGCTCTTGCGGAAGGCGCGGGAATTCCTGCCGGGGCTCGATCCCTCGGGCGGGCGCGAATGGATGGGGTTCCGGCCCTCCCTGCCGGATTCGGTGCCCGTCATCGGCAAGGCGGCGCGAAGCCAGTCCGTGATCTACGCTTTCGGCCACGGCCATCTCGGCCTGACGCAGGCCGCGGCAACCGGGCGGTTGATCAGGGAATTCGTTCTGGGGCAGACTTCGTCCGTTGATCTGGCCCCCTTCAGTCCACAACGGTTTTGATTTTCGAGGAGCGACATGGCCAAGAAATCCTTCTTCTGCATCGACGGCCACACCTGCGGCAACCCGGTGCGGCTGGTCGCCGGCGGCGGGCCGCTGCTGCAGGGCTCGACGATGATGGAGCGGCGGGCGCATTTCCTGGCCGAATACGACTGGGTCCGCACCGGCCTGATGTTCGAACCGCGCGGCCATGACGTGATGTCCGGCTCGATCCTCTACCCGCCGACCCGTGAGGATTGCGACATCGCCATCCTGTTCATCGAGACGTCCGGCTGCCTGCCGATGTGCGGTCACGGCACCATCGGTACGGTGACGATGGCGATCGAGCATGGGCTGGTTAAGCCGAAGACGCCGGGTATGCTGCGGCTCGACACGCCCGCCGGCCTGGTCATCGCCGAGTACAAGCAGGTCGGCGAGTATGTCGAGGAGGTGCGCATCACCAACGTGCCGTCCTTCCTTTATGCCGAAGGACTGGCGGTAGAATGCCCGGGGCTCGGCGAGATCACCGTTGATGTCGCCTATGGCGGGAATTTCTACGCCATCGTGGAGCCGCAGGCGAACTATCGTGATATGGCCGACTATTCCGCCGGCGACCTCATCGCCTGGAGCCCGGTGGTGCGGCAGCGGCTCAACGAGAAGTATTCCTTCGTGCATCCGGAGAATCCCGGGATCACCGGGTTGTCGCACATGCTGTGGACCGGCAAGCCGACGGTCGAGGGAGCCGATGCCCGCAATGCCGTCTTCTACGGCGACAAGGCGATCGACCGCTCTCCATGCGGCACCGGCACCTCGGCGCGCATGGCGCAACTCCATGCCAAGGGCAAGCTCAAGGCGGGGGATGCGTTCGTCCATGAATCGATCATCGGCTCGCTGTTCAAGGGCAAGGTTGAAAAGGACGTCACCGTCGCCGGCAAGCCGGCCATCATCCCTTCGATCGGCGGCTGGGCCCGCATGACTGGACTGAACACGATCTTCATCGACGACCGCGATCCGTTCGCACATGGTTTCGTGGTCAAGTAGGAGAATCCTGACCCTGCGGAAAGGAGTGTGACGAAAAAACGAACCGTGTCAGGAATGCAACGATTCCTCTCATCACCTAATTTTGACGGTGATTTCTTCGAAACGGAGCGCATGATGCGGCTCAATCGTCAAAGACATTGCGTTATGCCAATGATAGGGTCCGCGATAGTCCAGGGGCTGGGTGCGAAAAGCGGGCGATCGGGAAGACGTGACTTGCAAACACGCGGAGCGGTCAAAAAAATCACGTTGCAATCCGGGCTCGAAACTTTACGACTAGGGGAAATACGAAAAGGAATGCGTCTGCATGGGCGACATTCCAGGGGAGCCATGTACACATGCAGTACTTTGTCCAGCAGCTTATCAATGGGCTGACGCTGGGATCGATCTATGGGCTGATCGCGATCGGCTACACGATGGTCTACGGCATCATCGGCATGATCAATTTCGCCCATGGCGACATCTTCATGGTGGGCGCTTTCACGGCGCTGATCGTCTTCCTCATCCTCGGCGCGCTGTTTTATTCGGTGCCCGTGGTCATCGCGCTGCTGGTCATGATGATCGTGGCGATGCTGCTCACCAGCCTCTACAATTGGACGATCGAGAAAGTGGCCTACCGGCCGCTGCGCGGTTCGTTCCGGCTGGCGCCGCTGATCACCGCCATCGGCATGTCGATCGCGCTGTCGAACTTCGTCCAGGTGACGCAAGGCCCGCGCAACAAGCCGATCCCGCCGATGGTCAGCCAAGTCTACAACATCAACGGCGTCAGCGTTTCGCTGAAGCAGATCATCATCGTCATCGTCACGGCTTTGCTGTTGGCGTTGTTCTGGTACCTGGTCAACAAGACCTCGCTTGGCCGGGCGCAACGCGCCTGCGAGCAGGACCGCAAGATGGCCGCACTGCTGGGCATCGACGTCGACCGCACCATCTCGATCACCTTCATCATGGGCGCCGCTCTTGCCGCCGTCGCCGGCACGCTGTTCCTGATGTACTACGGCGTCATCGCCTTCTCGGACGGCTTTACCCCCGGGGTCAAAGCATTCACGGCGGCGGTTCTTGGCGGCATCGGTTCATTGCCAGGTGCGGTGCTGGGCGGCCTCCTGATCGGCTTTATCGAGAGCATGTGGTCGGCCTATTTCTCGATCGACTACAAGGACGTCGCCGCGTTCTCGATCCTGGCAATCGTGCTGATCTTCCTGCCTTCCGGCATATTGGGCCGGCCAGAAGTCGAAAAGGTCTGAGACCATGGCCGTGACCGTATCTCCAGAGAGCGACACCGTCGCCAGCCCCATGCAGCGCGCGCTGCGCGAGGGCTTCTATGCCGGCGCCATCTCGCTTGGCCTGTTCGTGCTGTTCATCGGCCTCAAGACAGACCAGAACATCTCCAATGAACTGGTCCTGGTGAAGCGCTGGGGCCTCTTGGCCGCCGTGGTGATCGCCACGGCTATCGGCCGTTTCCTTTATGTCGCCTATGGTCAACCCTTCATGGCCAACCAGAAGATCGCCGATGTCGCCACCGGCCTGTTGCCGGCCAGTGCGGCGTCGCGCTTCTTCCTGTTGCCGGCGTTTGTCGTGGCGATCATCGCGGTGGTGCTGCTGTTCGTGATCAACGGCTCGCTTCCCGGATGGATAGGAGCAGAGGCGGCCGGCTATCTGCAGTTCCTGCGCGCGCTCGCAATCATCTATGCGCTGGCCTGCGTGATCTACTATTACCGCGGCTTCATCCACGCCAACTTCACCAAGCTCGGCATTGCCGCGCTGGTGCTCTATCCGATCCTTGTCATCGTCGTGCTGTCGCTGATGTCGTGGTCGGTCGCCACCGGATTGCAGGGCTCGCTGAAATGGGTCGACAATTTCGGCATCCAGATCCTGATCTACGTGATGCTGGCCTGGGGGCTGAACATCGTCGTCGGCCTCGCCGGCCTGCTCGATCTGGGCTACGTCGCCTTCTACGCCGTCGGGGCCTACGCCTATGCGCTGCTTGGCACAACCTACGGCCTGTCGTTCTGGATCCTGCTTCCGGCGGCCGGCGCCATGGCCGCGTTCTGGGGCGTGCTGCTCGGCTTTCCGGTGCTGCGCCTGCGCGGCGATTACCTGGCGATCGTCACCCTTGCCTTCGGGGAGATCATCCGCCTGGTGCTGATCAACTGGCGCGATGTGACCAACGGTTCGGCCGGTATCTCCGGCATTCCGAAAGTCACCTTTTTCGGCCTGATGACCTTCAACGTCTCGGACCCCAACTACATCGCCAAGGTCCTGCACCTCGCAACCTCGAGCGCCTACTACAAGATCTTCCTCTATTACCTGATCCTGGCGCTTTGCATGCTCACCGCCTTCGTCACCATCAGGCTGAGGCGCATGCCCGTCGGGCGTGCCTGGGAGGCGCTGCGCGAGGACGAGATCGCCTGCCGCTCGCTCGGCATCAACACCACCACGACCAAGCTGACGGCGTTTGCCACCGGTGCCATGTTCGGCGGTTTTGCCGGGGCATTCTTCGCCGCGCGGCAAGGTTTCGTCAGCCCGGAATCCTTCGTCTTCCTGGAATCGGCCATCATCCTGGCCATCGTCGTCCTTGGCGGCATGGGGTCGCTGGTCGGCATCGCCGTCGCCGCGATGGTGATGATCGGCGGCACCGAGGCGCTGCGCGAGCTCGACTTCCTCAAACAGGTCTTCGGGCAAGATTTCACCCCCGAACTCTACCGCATGCTTCTGTTCGGCATGGCCATGGTCATCGTCATGCTGTGGAAGCCGCGGGGCTTTGTCGGCAGTCGTGAACCGACAGCCTTCCTCAAGGAGCGAAGGGCTGTCTCAAGCTCCTTCACCAAGGAGGGTCACGGCTGATGAATGCGAACGCACAAATGAACGACGCCATCCTGCAGGTCGATCATCTGTCGATGAAGTTCGGCGGCCTGGTCGCCATCGGCGACCTGTCCTTCACTGCCAGGCGCGGCGAAATCACCGCGCTGATCGGCCCCAACGGCGCCGGCAAGACCACCGTGTTCAATTGCATCACCGGCTTCTACAAGCCGTCGGAAGGCATGATCACGCTCAACCGGGCCGATGGCTCCAGCTACCTGCTGGAACGGCTGCCCAACCATGAGATCCCGGCGCGCGCCAAGGTGGCGCGCACCTTCCAGAACATCCGCCTGTTCTCGGGCATGACGCTGCTGGAGAACCTGCTCGTCGCCCAGCACAACAAGCTGATGAAGGCGTCCGGGTATACGATCCTGGGCCTGTTCGGCTTCAGCGGCTACCGCAAGGCCTCGGCCGAATCGGTGGAGCTTGCCAAGCACTGGCTGGAAAAGGCCGATCTCGTCGATCGCGCCGACGATCCGGCCGGCGACTTGCCCTACGGCGCACAGCGGCGGCTCGAGATCGCGCGCGCCATGTGCACCGGTCCCGAGCTTCTGTGCCTCGACGAACCGGCGGCCGGCCTCAACCCGAAGGAATCGGCGGCTCTCAACGAACTGCTGATGGGGATCAAGCACACGACAGGCACCTCGATCCTCCTGATCGAGCACGACATGTCGGTGGTCATGCAGATCTCCGACCATGTCGTGGTGCTGGAATATGGCCGCAAGATCTCCGACGGCAATCCGCAGTCGGTGCGCACCGACCCGCGCGTTATCGCTGCCTATCTTGGCGTCGACGACGAGGAGGTCGAGACCGTACTTACCGAAGTCGGTGACGAGGACGTCATCGAACAGCTCGACATCGGCCCCGATTCCGCGCATGGCCCGGGGACATCGTCGTCGTATCTGGCCGGGCCGGTGAGCGACACCGTCGGCCATAGCCAAGGCGAACGCGTAACCGTGTCGAAAGGCGCCTCGAAGGCAGCGCAGGTCGATGCCCGCGTCGCCAGCGTGGCAAGCAGGCCTGTTGCCCCGACACCGGCGCCGGCCAAGCCCGCCGCGAAGAAAGCGGCACCACGGAAAACGGCCGCCAAGGCGCCTGCCGCGAAGGCCGAAGGCGTTTCGAACCGCCTCGCTGCCCCCCGTGGCGGCAAGGCCGACAATCTGACCCGCATCAAGGGCATCGGCACGGTCAACGAGAAGAAGCTCAACGAACACGGCATCTTCCACTTCGACCAGATCGGCGCCTGGAAGAAGGCAGATGTCGAGGCGGTCGAGGCCTATCTCGCCTTTGACGGACGCATCGCGCGCGAGGAGTGGGTCAAGCAGGCCAAGCTGCTCGGCCAAGGCAAGGATACGGAATTCTCGCGCCGCGTCGATGCAGGCAAGGTGGCGACCAGTCATGTGTCCGGCAAAGCCAAGGCGAGCACAGCCAAGCCCGTTCAGGGCAAGCGTGGAGGGGGCAAGTGATGGCCACGACAACGCTGCTCGATATCAAGGGCGTGGAGACCTATTACGGCAATATCCGTGCGCTGAACGGCGTCAATGTCAGTGTCAAGCAAGGTGAGATCGTGGCGCTGATCGGCGCCAACGGCGCCGGCAAGTCGACGCTGATGATGACCATCTTCGGGGCTCCACGCGCCCGCACGGGCACCATCACCTTCAACGGGACCGATATCACCCAGTTGCCGACACACGAAATCGCGCGCATGCGCATTGCTCAGTCACCGGAGGGCCGGCGCATCTTTCCGCGCATGACGGTGATGGAAAACCTGCAGATGGGCGCCAGCCTCGACAACCTCAAATATTATGGCGAGGACGTCGAGAAGGTGTTCACGCTGTTCCCCAGGCTGAAGGAGCGCATCGCCCAGCGTGGCGGTACGCTGTCGGGCGGCGAACAGCAGATGCTGTCGATCGGACGCGCACTGATGGCGCGGCCGAAACTGCTTCTGCTCGACGAGCCGTCGCTGGGCCTGGCGCCGCTGATCGTCAAGCAGATCTTCGATGCCATCCGCGAGTTGAACCGCACCCAAGGGCTGACCGTGTTCCTGGTCGAGCAGAACGCGTTCGGCGCGCTCAAGCTTGCCACGCGCGGCTATGTCATGGTCAACGGCAATGTGACGATGAGCGGCACCGGCAAGGAGCTGCTCGCCAATCCGGAAGTGCGCGCCGCCTATCTCGAAGGCGGACATCACTGAGTTCAGGAGACTTCCCATGCAAGGCATTCTCTACGAGGAACCGTCGATCTGGCAGTTCTTCTTCGTCACCTGCCTGCTCGGCGGATGGGCGGCATGGATGACCGGCAAGGCCAGTGCCCAGACATGGCGCAGCTTCATCCAGCTGTTTGCCTATCTGCTCGGGCTCGGCATTGGAATCCGCTTCATCCATCACGCGCTGTTCGACGGCACGATGTTCTCGCTGCATTACTATATCGTTGACACCATCGTGCTGATGATACTGGGCTTCGTCGGCTATCAATACACACGAACCAACCAGATGGTCACACAGTATAACTGGCTCTACGAAAGAGCTTCAATCTTGAGCTGGAAACCGAAAGGTTGACGTTCATCATTAACGCCGCGTCAGGGATGAATCGGCGTGACAAGTGCCTGAAAATCGGCAAACTATGCTTTCTGCGATAAGGGTGGGCATCGCATGAAAGCTTCATCCACGCCCACTCCGTTAATGGGAGCGTTTAAATGAAAAAGTCACTTTTGTCCGCCGTGGCCCTGACCGCGCTCGTCGCGTTCGGCGGCAACGCGTGGGCTGATGTAATGTTCGCCGTCGCCGGGCCGATCACCGGTCCGAACGCGGCCTTCGGCGCACAGCTGCAGAAGGGCGCCGAAGCGGCGGTCGCCGAGATCAATGCCAAGGGCGGCATCAATGGCGAGCAGATCAAGCTCGAAGTCGGCGACGATGTCTCCGATCCGAAGCAGGGCATCTCGGTCGCCAACAAGTTCGTCGGCGACGGCGTCAAGTTCGTGATCGGCCACTTCAACTCGGGCGTGTCGATCCCGGCCTCCGAAGTGTACGCCGAAAACAACATCGTCGAAATCACGCCGGCCGCAACCAACCCGAAGTTTACCGAGCGCGGCTTGTGGAATGTGTTCCGTACCTGCGGACGCGACGACCAGCAGGGCAGCATCGCTGGCGCCTATATCGCCGCGAACTTCAAGGATGCCAAAGTCGCCGTGATCCATGACAAGACCCCTTATGGCCAGGGCCTCGCGGACGAAACCAAGAAGGCGATGAACGCCGCCGGCATCAAGGAAGTGATGTATGAAGGCGTCAATGTCGGCGACAAGGACTTCTCGGCGCTGATCGCCAAGATGAAGGAAGCCGGCGTCACCCTGATCTACTGGGGTGGCCTGCATACCGAAGCCGGTCTGATCATCCGTCAATCGGCGGACCAGGGCCTCAAGGCCCCGATGATGTCGGGTGACGGCATCGTGACGGACGAACTCGCCGCCATCGCGGGCGACGCTGTCGCCGGCACCCTCAACACGTTCGGCCCCGACCCGCGCCTGATCCCAGCCAATAAGGAACTCGTCGAGAAGTTCCGCGCGCAGGGTTTCGAGCCGGAAGCCTACACGCTCTACGCCTATGCCGCCGTGCAGGTGGTCGCCGAGGCGGCCGCTGCCGCCAAGACGAACGATCCGCAGGCCGTCGCCAAGGCGATGCATGAAAGCGGCCCGTTCCCGACCGTTCTGGGCGATCTCGCCTATGACGCCAAGGGCGATCCGAAGCTGCCAGGCTACATCATGTACGAATGGAAGAAGAAGGACGACGGGAAGTATTCCTGGTTCCCGAAGTCGTAATTCATTCGGATCCGAAACCAACGATGCCCGGCGCCTCGCGCCGGGCATTTTCTTTTGATGCGCGGCGGCAGCCGGGTTACGTCACGGTGAGCCCCCTTAGCCAGGAAGATCGCATCCAGGATCGAAATTGTCGCCATTGTTCCGTCCGTTCGAACCGATGCATGCGAGTGTTGGCCGGACAATCGATCTAAATCGGTTTAAATCAGCATCGATTTTGTTTGCACTGCAGCATTTTCGCGCTAATCATTGCCCCGATTTCCCGTTCCTTCCGCTGCTGGAGCCCAGTCCTTGGCCATCACGAAGATCCTCGTCGCCAACCGGTCAGAAATCGCCATCCGCGTCTTTCGCGCGGCCAACGAGCTGGGCCTCAAAACCGTGGCGATCTGGGCCGAGGAAGACAAATACTCGCTGCACCGCTTCAAGGCCGATGAGAGCTACCAGGTCGGGCGCGGCCCGCATCTCGGCAAGGACATGGGTCCGATCGAGAGCTATCTGTCGATCGAGGAGGTGATCCGCGTCGCCAGGCTTTCAGGCGCCGATGCCATCCACCCCGGCTACGGGCTGCTGTCGGAAAGCCCCGAATTCGCCGAGGCCTGCGCGCAAGCAGGCATCACGTTCATCGGTCCCAAGCCCGACACGATGCGCCGGCTGGGCAACAAGGTCGCCGCGCGCAATCTGGCCATCGAGGTCGGCGTGCCCGTGGTGCCGGCGACCGATCCGTTGCCGGACGACATGGAGGCGGTCAAGGAACTCGCCAAGACGGTCGGTTATCCGGTCATGCTGAAAGCCTCGTGGGGTGGCGGTGGCCGCGGCATGCGCGCCATCCGCTCCGAGGCCGACCTCGCCCGCGAGGTCATGGAAGGCAAGCGCGAGGCGAAGGCCGCCTTCGGCAAGGACGAGGTCTATCTCGAAAAGCTGATCGAGCGCGCCCGCCATGTCGAGGTGCAGGTGCTTGGCGACTCGCACGGCAATGCCGTCCATCTGTTCGAGCGCGACTGCTCGATCCAGCGCCGCAACCAGAAGGTCGTCGAGCGCGCGCCGGCGCCCTATCTTAGCGAGGACCTGCGCCAGGAACTTTGCGGCTACGCGCTGAAGATCGCGCGCGAGACCAGCTATATCGGCGCTGGCACCGTCGAATTCCTGCAGGACGCGGATACCGGCAAGTTCTACTTCATCGAGGTCAATCCGCGCATCCAGGTCGAGCACACCGTCACCGAAATGGTGACCGGCATCGACATCGTGAAGGCGCAGATCCACATCCTCGACGGTTTCGCCATCGGCACGCCGGAATCGGGTGTGCCGGCGCAGAGGGATATCCGGCTGAACGGCCATGCCTTGCAGTGCCGCATCACCACGGAAGATCCCGAACACAATTTCATTCCGGACTACGGCCGCATCACCGCCTATCGCGGCGCCACCGGCTTCGGCATCCGCCTCGATGGCGGCACGGCCTATTCCGGCGCGGTCATCACCCGCTTCTATGATCCGTTGCTGGAGAAGGTCACGGCCTGGGCGCCGACGCCGGCCGAGACGATCGCCCGCATGAACCGCGCTCTGCGCGAGTTCCGCATCCGCGGCGTCGCCACCAACCTCACCTTCCTCGAAGCGATCATCAATCACCCGAGCTTCGCCGACAATTCCTATACGACCAGGTTCATCGACACGACGCCGGAGCTGTTCCAGCAGGTCAAGCGCCAAGACCGTGCCACCAAGCTGCTCAATTATCTGGCCGACGTCAGCGTCAACGGCCATCCCGAAACGCGCGGCCGACCGACGCCAAAGGCCGACGCGGCGCCGCCCGTGGTGCCCTATCTCAACGGCAATGTGCCGAGCGGCAGCAAGCAGAAGCTCGACGTGCTCGGGCCGGAAAAGTTCGCCGCCTGGATGCGCGAGCAGAAGGAAGTGCTGGTCACCGACACGACGATGCGCGACGGCCACCAGTCGCTGCTCGCCACCCGTGTGCGCACGCATGACATTGCCGGCATCGCCGGCACCTATGCGCGCGCCTTGCCGCAGTTGCTGTCGCTCGAATGCTGGGGTGGGGCCACTTTCGACGTCGCCATGCGCTTCCTCACCGAGGATCCATGGGAGCGGCTGTCGCTGGTGCGGGAAGCCGCCCCCAACCTGTTGCTGCAGATGCTGCTGCGCGGCGCCAACGGCGTCGGCTATACCAATTATCCCGACAATGTCGTGCAGCATTTCGTCAAGCAGGCGGCGTCGGGCGGCGTCGACCTGTTCCGCGTCTTCGACTGCCTGAACTGGGTCGAGAACATGCGCGTCGCCATGGACGCGGTCGGCGCCGAGGGCAAGCTGATCGAAGCGGCGATGTGCTATACCGGCGACATCCTCGATCCGGCGAGGGCCAAGTACGACCTGAAATACTATGTCGGGCTCGCCAGGGAATTGCAGGCCGCCGGCGCCCATATCATCGCCGTCAAGGACATGGCCGGCCTGTTGAAGCCGAGTGCTGCCCGCGTGCTGTTCAAGGCGCTGCGCGAGGCGACCGACCTGCCGATCCATTTTCACACCCACGACACATCGGGTCTGTCGGCGGCAACCGTGCTGGCGGCCGTGGAAAGCGGTGTCGACGCCATCGACGCGGCGATGGACGCCTTCTCCGGCAACACCTCGCAGCCGTGCCTGGGTTCAATCGTCGAAGCGCTGAAAGGCACCGAGCGCGATCCAGGCCTCGACCCGCAATGGATCCGAAAGATCTCGTTCTACTGGGAAGCCGTTCGCAATCAGTACGCTGCTTTTGAGAGCGACCTGAAAGGCCCGGCTTCCGAGGTCTATCTGCACGAAATGCCGGGGGGGCAGTTCACCAATTTGAAGGAACAGGCGCGTTCGCTGGGGCTGGAGACACGCTGGCACGAGGTGGCGCAGACCTATCACGACGTCAACCTGATGTTCGGCGACATCGTCAAGGTGACGCCGTCCTCTAAGGTCGTGGGCGACATGGCGCTGATGATGGTGAGCCAGGACCTGACCGTTGCCGATGTCGAGAACCCGGCCCGCGACATCGCCTTCCCGGACTCGGTGGTTTCGATGCTGCGCGGCGATCTTGGCCAATCCCCTGGCGGCTGGCCGCAGGCGTTGCAGAAGAAGGCACTCAAGGGCGACAAGCCGATCACGGCGCGGCCCGGCTCATTGCTCAAGCCGGCCGACCTCGAGAAGAGCCGCAAGGAGATCGAGGACAAGCTCGAGCGCAAGCTGTCGGAATACGAGTTCGCCTCGTGGCTGATGTATCCGAAGGTGTTTTCCGACTTCGTCGCCGCGCAGGAGACCTACGGCCCGGTCAGCGTTCTGCCGACGCCGACCTATTTCTACGGCATGAAATCGGAAGACGAGATTTTCGTCGATATCGAAAGGGGCAAGACCTTGGTCGTGCGCTGCCAGGCGTTCGGCGATGTCGACGACAAGGGCATGGTCACGGTGTTCTTCGAGCTCAACGGCCAGCCGCGGCGCGTGAAGGTGCCCGATCGCGCGCATGGCGCGTCGGCGGCCAAGGCGCGTCGCAAGGCGGAGCCCGGCAACGAGGCGCATGTCGGGGCGCCGATGCCGGGTGTGGTCTCCGCACTTTCGGTCGCCGCCGGCCAGGCGGTCAAGGCCGGCGACGTGCTGCTCTCCATCGAAGCGATGAAGATGGAGACGGCGCTGCACGCCGAGCGCGACGGGACGGTCGCCGAGGTGCTGGTGAAGGCCGGCGACCAGATCGATGCGAAGGATCTCCTGATCGCCTTTAACTGAGAGCTCGCAAGGAACGGGCAGGCTGTCGGCTCATGACGGCAGGCCTTGGCGAGCTGTTCGATAACGGCTTGACCCGCCGGCTCCGGTCGGGCATCGAACCGCTGAAATTCGTCGCGGCACGTTCCCCGAGTCGCGGCGCGGAACCGATTTGGAGAAAACATGGCCGACGATATCACCGAGACCAGCCAGACTGTTGCCGCCGGCCAGCTGCGTGCCTTGATCGAGCGCATCGAGCGGCTCGAGGAAGAAAAGAAGACGATCTCCGACGACATCAAGGAAGTCTTCGCCGAAGCCAAGGGCACCGGCTTCGACACCAAGGCAATCCGCACCATCATCCGTCTGCGCAAGAAGGACCAGGCCGAGCGCCAGGAGGAGGACGCCATCCTCGATCTGTACATGGCCGCCCTCGGCATGGTGTAAGACTAACCGGCCGGTGCCCGACGCGGTTGCCGGTGATACGGTTCGAACCATGAGCGAATTCGACTTCGGCGGCCGCCGCGCCTCGGAATTCCGCCATCGCGGCTTCTGGTCGCTGTTTGCCGAACGGCATCCGGAAGAAAGAGCCCGGCTGGCGCGACGCGGACCCTGGTTCTGGCAGCGCGGACTGCCCGATTTCGCTCTGGTACTTTCCATGTATGTCGCGCCGGCGCAGAACCATGTCGGTGTCTTCTTCGGCCGCAACGAGAAGTTCGGCGCCACGCAAAGCTGGTCGCGGCTGAAGCCGTTCCGACCAGCGATCGAAGACAGGCTGAAGCTCAGGCCGGAACAAAGCTGCGAAGGCCTTGGCATCAATTCGATGTGGCGCGTCAACTGCTTTGCCGAGGACAACTGGCCTGCCATGACCGACTGGCTGGTGACGGAATGCTCGCGGGTCGAGTGCGCCGCGACCGAAGTGCTGAGGCAGGGGTAAGTGATCGCGGATTTCTTACGCTCGCGGTGGCTTGGCGAGGTACCGATCGACCGGCTGTTCTGGCGCGACATGATGCTTGTCGGAACCGCGATCAATATAGTGTCGTCCGCCGCGGCGCTGATCCTGCTTGGGCTGAAGATGCCGCTCGGCCTCGTCCTGGCGGTGCATTTCGCACCGGTGCCCTACAGCATCTTCCTGGCTTTGGCGGTCTGGCGCACGGCTGAGAAGGCCGGTGGTGCCAGGGCTTCCCTCTTCATGCTGGGATCAGCGCTCTGGCTGATCGCCACCATCGTCGTCTGACGAAGCTGCCCGCACGAAAAAGGGCGGCCGGAGCCGCCCTTGGCAAGCATTCATGACGCGTTGTTCAGGCGGCCGGCTCGAATTTCAGCGCCACGCCATTGATGCAGTAGCGCAGGCCGGTCGGCGGCGGGCCGTCCTCGAAGACATGGCCGAGATGGCTGCCGCAACGGGCACAATGGCATTCGGTGCGGACCATGCCGTAGCTGCGGTCGACGGTGTTCTCGACCGAGCCCGGCACGGGATCGTTGAAGCTCGGCCAGCCGGTGCCGCTCTCGAATTTCAGCGTGGATTGGAACAGCGGCTGGTCGCAGCCGACGCAGGAAAAAGTACCGGCGCGCTTCTCGTACAGCAGGGCACAGCTTCCCGGCCGCTCGGTGCCATGGTTGCGCATGACGGCGTATTGCTCCGGCGTCAGCCGGGCGCGCCATTCGGCGTCGGTGCGGGTGACGGGGTAAGTGTGGGTGTCCATTTGATCTCCTCAGCCTTGGCGGCTCGTTCTTGGTTGCAACCGGATATTCGCAACAAGATAGGGGTTTGTTACAGACCTGCCCAGTCCCGAGCGCTCCGGACATCTCAATGTTTGCGCGACAATTGCCTCGTGGCGCCCTCCAGTCCGGCCAGTGTCAACGGGAACATGCGGCCGCCGAAGATGTCACGGATTATCGCGATCGAATGAGTAAAGCCCCAGTTCTTTTCGCTCTCGGGGTTAAGCCAAACCGCGTTTGGCCATTGCCGCAGCAGCCGGCCGAGCCAGACGGCTCCTGCCTCGGGGTTCCAGTGTTCCACCGAGCCGCCTGGGTGAGCGATCTCGTATGGGCTCATCGAGGCGTCGCCGACGACGATGACCTTATAGTCGGCGCCATATTTATGAATGAGGTCGAAGGTCGAAATCGTCTCGGCATGGCGGCGGCGATTGTCCTTCCACACGCCTTCGTAGAGGCAGTTGTGGAAATAGAAATATTCGAGCTGTCGGAATTCGGCGCGGGCGGCCGAAAATAGCTCCTCGACGCTTTTGATATGATCGTCCATCGAGCCGCCGACATCGAAGAACATCAGGAGCTTCACCGCGTTGCGACGCTCGGGCCGTGTCTGGACGTCGAGATAGCCGTGCTCGGCGGTGGCGTGGATGGTGCCGGGCAGATCGAATTCTTCCTCTGCGCCGTCGCGCACCCAGCGGCGCAGGCGCTTCAGCGCGATCTTGATGTTGCGGGTGCCGAGTTCGACGGCATCGTCGAAATTCCGGAACTCGCGCTTGTCCCAGACTTTCACCGCGCGACGGTTGCGGCTTTCGTTCTGGCCGATGCGCACGCCTTCGGGGTTGTAGCCATAGGCGCCGAAGGGAGAGGTGCCGCCGGTGCCGATCCATTTCGAACCGCCCTGGTGGCGGCCCTTCTGTTCCTCGAGCCGCTGCTTCAGCGTCTCCATCAGCCTGTCGAAACCGCCCAGCGCCTCGACCAGCTTTTTCTCTTCCTCGGTCAGGTGCTTTTCGGCGAGCCGGCGCAGCCATTCCTCGGGAATATTGGCGACGTCGACCGCATCCGGCCCGCCCAGTGCCTCGACGCCCTTGAAGACATGCGCGAAGACCTGGTCGAAGCGGTCGATATGGCGTTCGTCCTTCACCAAAGCGGCACGGGCGAGATAATAAAAACCCTCGACGTCGTAATCGACCAGCCCGGCGTCCAGCCCCTCCAGCAGAGAGAGGTATTCCCTGAGCGAGACGGGAACGCGCGCTGCCTTCAGCTCAAGGAAGAAGGGGATGAACATGGCCGGTTACAGTAAATCATACTCGATAAAGCCCGTCCTGCGCGCGACATGGTCGTAGAGCTTGCGGGCGGTGGCATTGGTTTCGTGCGTCATCCAGTAGACGTTCTTCACGCCGATTTTGCCGGCCTCCTGCTTCACCGCCTCGATGAGGGCCGCGCCGATGCCCTTTCCGCGCACATCCGGGTCGGCGAACAGATCCTGCAGGTAACAGTTGTTTTTCTCCGACCAGCCGGAGCGGTGGTAGAGATAATGGGTGAGGCCCACGGCCTTGCCGTCCGATGTGGCGATAAAACCCTTCGGCTCGAACTCGCCTTCGGTGAATAACCGCTTCCAGGTGATGGCATAGACCTCTTCCGGCAGCTTGGTTTCGTAGAAGGTCAGATAATCGGTCCACAGGCGGTGCCAGTCGGCGTGGTCGGATTGCGCGAGCGGGCGGACAACGATCTCAGACATTTTTATCTCCTCCGAAGGGTTCTGGCCGAAGCTGACCTTCTCTTTGGCCCGCGGCAACGGTCCACAGCCGGGAAAGCGCTGCCCTATTGCTGTCTTCTCGCCATGAATGCCAGCCGCTCGAACAGATGCACGTCCTGCTCGTTCTTCAACAGGGCGCCATGCAGTTTGGGCAATGCGTTCTTGGGGTCAGCGCGCAAATCCCCCGGCGCGATGTCGTCGGCAACCAGCAGGCGGATCCAGTCGAGCGCCTCGGAGGTCGATGGCTTCTTCTTCAAGCCTGGCACGTCGCGAATTTCATAGAACTGGGTGAGGGCCGCGCGCACCAGGTTCTGCTTGATGCCGGGATAGTGCACGTCGACGATTCTGTGCAGCGTGTCGACGTCGGGGAAGCGGATGTAGTGGAAGAAGCAGCGGCGCAGGAAAGCGTCCGGCAACTCCTTCTCGTTGTTGGAGGTGATGATGACGATCGGGCGAACGGCGGCACGGATGGTCTCGCCGGTCTCGTAGACGAAGAACTCCATCCGATCGAGTTCCTGCAGCAGGTCGTTGGGGAATTCGATGTCGGCCTTGTCGATCTCGTCGATCAGAAGCACGACCTTCTTGTCGGCCGCGAATGCCTCCCAAAGCTTGCCTCGCTTGATGTAGTTCTTGATGTCGTTGAACCTGACATCGCCGAGCTGGCTGTCGCGCAGCCGTGACACCGCATCGTATTCGTAGAGGCCTTGCTGCGCCCGCGTCGTCGATTTGACGTGCCACTCGATCAGGTCGAGGCCGAGTGCCGCCGCCACCTGGCGGGCGAGTTCCGTCTTGCCGGTGCCGGGCTCGCCCTTGACCAGCAAGGGCCGCTCCAGCGCGATCGCCGCGTTGACCGCCACCATCAGATCCTTGTCGGCGACATAGGCCGCCGTGCCTTCGAAACGCATTTTTGCTCCTTGGTTGGTCGTCGCGACCGTAAGGACGCCGCCGCGGCTGTGCAAGGGTTGCGCCGGATGGCGAATAAAGCCGCCGTGACTGCCTGCGTCACTGGCGCTTGAGCCACCAGCGGCCTATATTGGGCAGGACGGTCTGTGCTTCCCGGCAGGAGAACATTTTCCCCGGGGCCTTAACGATCCTTAGGGAGCTGTCCCTGGGAAGACCCGTGGGTTTTCTCACACGGCGCCCACCTACTTTGTAGGTTCCCGGGATCGCTCTCTCCACCGGTTGTGTGGATCGTCACTTGTCGCAACGTATCCACGCATCTTGGTGGATGATGCGGTGGAAAACGTCGCACTTGAGACCCCGCACAGCTCTGACCTTTTCTACCTTGGCCGCATGACCTCTCCCAAAGACTTGAAGAAAAAGCTGCGTCTCGAGGCACTCGCCCGCCGCGACGGTCTCGATGCATTCTGGCGGGTGGAGGCTGCGCTCGAAATGGCGGAGACGGCGCGCGACCATCTGGAGATCGGGCCCGGTCAGATCGTCTCCGGTTTCTGGCCGATGCGCTCGGAGGTCGATGTCAGGCCGCTGATGTTCGCCTTGCGAGAGAAGGGCGCACGGCTCTGCCTGCCTGCCATTCTCGACAAGACCACCATCGTCTTTCGCGAACTGGTTCGCGGCGCGCCGATGGTCGACATGGGCTTTGGCACGGTCGGGCCGCGTGCTGAGGCCGAAGTTCTCGATCCTTCGGTCGTGCTGGTGCCGCTCGCCGCCTTCGACGCGCGCGGTCACCGCATCGGATATGGCGCTGGCTATTACGACCGGGCGATCGCGAAGCTCGTCGACAAGGGGCTCGCGCCCCGGCTGATCGGCATCGCCTTCGACTGCCAAGAAGTTTCGCAAGTTCCAGACGAACCCCATGACGTGGTCATCCCGGAAATACTCACCGAGAGCGGGTTGCGCCGCTTTGCGCCAAAATTGTAGATAGTTCTTTGAAACGCATGATCTTTGCCGAAAAGTCATGCAACTTTTCGGGATCAGGCATAGATGCGACTTCTTTTCCTCGGGGACATGGTCGGCAAGACGGGCCGCACCGCGGTATGGGAACAACTGCCTGGCCTGATCTCCGACTTCAAGCTCGATTTCGTCATCGTCAACGGCGAGAACGCGGCCGGCGGCTTCGGCATCACCGAAGAGATCTTGCGTGAGACGATCGCGGCGGGCTGCGATGTCGTGACCACCGGCAACCATGTTTGGGACCAGCGCGACGCTCTGGCCTTCGCGCCGCGCGAGCAGCGGTTCCTGCGGCCTTCCAATTTCCCCAAAGGCACGCCCGGGCGCGGCTCCGGTGTCTACATCGCCAAAAACGGCGCGCGCGTGCTGGTCGCCAACATTATGGGCCGGGTGTTCATGCACCCGGAACTCGATGATCCCTTCCAGGCCGGCGAACGCGAGCTTGCCGCCTGTCCGCTCGGCGAGCAGGCGGATGCGGTGGTGATCGACTTCCATGCCGAGGCAACCTCGGAAAAAATGTGCTTCGCGCATTTTGTCGATGGCCGCGCCAGTCTCGTCGTCGGCACCCACACGCACCAGCCCACCGCCGACCACCAGATCCTCAATGGCGGCACCGGGTACCTGTCGGATGCCGGCATGTGCGGTGACTATGATTCCTCGCTCGGCATGGACAAGGAAGAACCGCTCAACCGGTTCCTGTCGAAAGTGCCGAAAGGGCGTTTCGAGGCAGCGACGGGACCGGCGACGTTGTGCGGCGTCGGCGTCGATATTTCCGACCGCACGGGGCTGACCGAGAAGATCGCGCCGTTTCGTCGCGGGCCAAGGCTGGAAGAAACGGCTCCGTCCTTCTGGGCGTGACATTGATATAGGGGGTCGCAGTACCTAATTGCCGGCGACACTGCTCTAGATCGTAGGGGACGACCTCCATGCAGCTTATCGAATTCCTGGCGCCGCATTTTCAATTCGTTTCCGACCCGACCGCCTGGGTCGCGCTGCTGACGCTGGTGGTGCTCGAGATCGTGCTCGGCATCGACAACCTGATCTTCATCTCGATCCTCACCAACAAGCTGCCCGTGGAGCAGAGAGCTCGCGCGCGGCGTCTTGGCATCTCGGCGGCGCTGGTCATGCGCCTAGTGCTGCTCGCCACCATTTCCGTCATCGTCCAACTGACGACGCCGGTCTTCACGGCGTTCGGCCACGGCTTCTCCTGGCGCGACCTGATCCTGATCGCCGGTGGTCTGTTCCTGGTGTGGAAGGCGACCAAGGAGATCCACCACACGGTCGATCCCGACGACCATCAGGACACGATGCTGGGCGAAACGCTCAAGATCTCGCTTGCCGGCGCGATCTTCCAGATCCTGCTGCTCGACCTCGTCTTCTCCATCGATTCCATCATCACCGCCGTCGGCATGACCGACGAGATCGCCATCATGTATATCGCGGTCATCGCGGCCGTGACCGTGATGATGCTGGCGGCCGGACCGCTGGCGGACTTCATCGCCAAGAACCCCAGCATCGTCATGCTGGCGCTGGGCTTCCTGCTGATGATCGGCATGACGCTGATCGCCGACGGCATGGGCTATCATGTGCCCAAGGGCTACATCTATGCGGCGATGGGTTTTTCGGCGCTGGTCGAGGGGCTCAACATGCTGGCGCGGCGGCGCAAGAAAGCGAAAACCGGCGACGGCCACTGATACTAGTCGGCTGGGGCGAGCCTAGTGCCCCGGAACACCCTTCGGATGGCGGTCACCCATCAAGCCGAGCGTCAGGCCCTGTTCCAGCCAGGCCTTGGCGCCGGCGAGCACAAGCGCAAAGCCGTCGGTTGAGCCGACCGCTTGTTTCACCTGCTCGTCGCCATTGCCGGCAAAGCCGAAATTGTGGACCTCGAGGAATGTCGCTTCGCCAGGCATTTCGGTGAAGGCCCAGACCACCGTGGTCGGCGGATCGCTCCACGTCATGACGATCTTCTTGTGCCTGACGATCTCGCTGACCTCGACGGTCGTCGAGACCCCATACATGCGCCACTCCCACTGAACCGGTTTGCCGCCATCAAGCCGGCCGCTGCCATGGGTGAACCAGAATTTGGTCGTGATCGCCGGATCGACGACGGCTTCGAAAACCTCAGCGACCGGCCGCCGGATCAGCATGGCGGCTTCGGCCGTCGGTGTCTCACGGATTTCCATGGCGATCTCCTTTCGAACACGCCCTCACCAGGCGTCGGGTTCGCGCACCATATGGATGATGTTGGCCGGATTGGTGATCCAACCACCTCGGAAACCCGCGTCCAAGGGCTCGACGGCATCGCAACGCACAATTCCCGCCTTGGCCAGATGATCCGCGGCGTCCGGAAAATCCCGCGTGAAAAGCTCCAGCCAGATCTCGGCCTGGCTCATCGTCGGCGCCTCGTCGATCCAAAGCCTGTTGGGACCGAACTCGAAACCGATGGCTGGCGCCTTGGCTGTGAACGGCTTGAGGCCGACGACATCGCGGTAGAAGGCGATCGTCGCTTCGTACTGGTGCGATGGCACCTTCATGGCGATGTTGATGCCGCCGGTGATCTTCGCGGTCATGACTGGGCTCCGTTTTTCAAATGTTGTTTTCGCTGGCGGGTTCGCCCTTCATCTCGCTGCGGTAATAGCCGTCGCGCAGATTGATGTCGTATTCGACATAGGCCTTCATGCAGGCCAGCATCTGCGACCAGCCCTCGCAATTCAGGTAGGACTTCTTCAGGCCGACCGCGCCTTCCTGCCAGCCGCTCTCGGCGATGGTGACGAAGGTGCCGCCATCGTCGAGCGGCTCGAAATTCATCTCGATGCGGGTTTTGTAGGCGGGCCTGCCGACGGAGTCGGTGGCATCCCAGCGCAGCACGATGCGGCTGTCCTTGACCACTTCGTCGACCTCGACCGGCACCTTGCCCCACCAGAAGACAGCCGAACCGGCCACCAATGGCGCGCTCGCACCGCCGATGGTGGTGAAATAGCCGCTCAGCTTCTTCGGGTTGACGACCGCGTCGAAGACTTCGGCGACCGGTTTGCCGATGCGCCCTGCAACGCTGAATCCAAGAGACATATCCACAGCTCCTTGCTTGAATGAGGCGACGATATGTTATAGAAACATAACATGTCAAGCCGATCGCAGGACGACAATGTTTTCAAGGCGCTGGCGCATCCGCGCCGGCGCGAAATGCTGGATCGGTTGAAAGACGAGCCAAAGACCACCGGCATGCTGTGCGAAGCCTTTCCCGACATCGACCGCTGCACGGTCATGCTGCATCTCAAGGTGCTGGAGGAGGCGGACCTGATCGTCGCGCGCCGCGACGGACGCGAGCGCTGGAACCATCTCAATGCGTTGCCAATCAAGCAGATTCACGACCGCTGGATCAGCCAGTATGCCGGCCATGCGCTCAGCATCATTGACCGGCTGAAGTCCGATCTGGAAGGGTAGGACAGCCTGCTTGCCGGGCCGCCGCATGCCGAGTGCCCCGGCAACGCGGCGCGGCTGGACGAATTGAGCCGATTTATCTATAAGCCGGCCATTCCGACACAGGGCGCCGTACGTTCACCCGGACGCATCGGGACGCTCTGAAATTGAATTCGAGCCTTTTGCAAAGGCGAGATGACGCATCTCGCGGCAAGACGCTCTAGCCGAACACGACAGGGGTGCCATGGCTGGCCATTCACAGTTCAAGAACATCATGCACCGCAAGGGCCGTCAGGACGCGGTGCGGTCGAAAATGTTTTCCAAGCTGGCGCGCGAAATCACCGTCGCCGCCAAGAGCGGAACGCCGGACCCATCGATGAACCCGCGCCTGCGCCTGGCGATCCAGAACGCCAAGGCGGTGTCGATGCCCAAGGACAACATCCAGCGCGCCATCAACAAGGCCTCGATGGGCGACGCCGAAAACTACGAAGCGGTGCGCTACGAAGGGTATGGGCCTGGTGGCGTCGCCGTGATCGTCGAGGCGCTGACCGACAACCGCAACCGTTCGGCGTCCAATGTGCGCGCCGCCTTCACCAAGGCCGGCGGCGCGCTCGGCGAAACCGGATCGGTGTCGTTCATGTGGGACCGCGCCGGCGAAATCTACTATCCGGCCTCGGCCGGCAGCGCCGACAAGATCATGGATGCGGCGATCGAAGCCGGCGCCGACGATGTCGAATCGGACGAGGAAGGCCACACGATCTATTGCTCCTTCGAGACTCTCGGCGAGGTGTCCAAGGCGCTTGAAACCTCGCTCGGCGAGGCCGAATCGGTCAAGGCGATCTGGAAGCCGCAGAACAATGTCCCGGTCGACGAAGAGCGGGCGCAGTCGCTGATGAAGCTGGTTGCCACGCTCGAGGACGATGACGACGTGCAAAGCGTGTACGCCAACTTCGAAGTCGACGACGAGACGATGGCCAAGCTCAGCGCGGCGTGAGCGAAGGTCGTCCGACATGAGCAAAGCTGAGTTGCCGGCCGTCCGCATCACCTATTGCACGCAGTGCCAGTGGCTGCTGCGTGCCGGCTGGATGGCGCAGGAGCTGCTCTCCACCTTCGGCACCGATCTCGGCGAGGTGACGCTGGTGCCGGGCACCGGCGGCATCTTCACCATCTCCTGCAATGAAGTGCTGGTCTGGGATCGCAAGCGCGACGGCGGCTTTCCGGACGCGGCCAAACTCAAGCAACTGGTCCGCGACGTGATCGATCCGGATCGGGATCTCGGTCACGCCGACCGCAAAGGCCACAAGGGTGACACGCAGAAAAACCCCGCCTGAGCGGAGTTTTTCTGCGTCTCGTTAGACCTCTTCAGAGCAATGCGAAGATAAAGCACGCCATCGCCACGATGGCGGTAATGGTACGGACGTGGTTCCACACCACCCATTGGCTCAGGTGGTTTGCCCACACGGCGGCGCCGTTGCTGCTGGCCGGATCGACGGCGGCGAGCGCATCGTTGAGCGGCACGTTGAAGACCATGGTCACGATAGGGTTGCCGACCAGATAGATCACCGCGCCGGCAAGCAACCAATAGGTGCCCGACTGGCTCCAGCCCAAGAGAGCGGCGGCAATGAGGACGAGGCAGATGAGGCCGGTGCCGAACAGCGCTGTCATGAAGGCCGGGGTGATCACCGTGACGTTGATCGAATTCATCGCGGCGATGCC
Organism: Mesorhizobium sp. ESP6-5; assembly: GCF_020164695.1. Taxonomy (NCBI): domain Bacteria; kingdom Pseudomonadati; phylum Pseudomonadota; class Alphaproteobacteria; order Hyphomicrobiales; family Phyllobacteriaceae; genus Mesorhizobium; species Mesorhizobium sp. ESP6-5. Next base: position 28,904 of record NZ_JAIUGR010000017.1, on the reverse strand, counting down.
CGCCGGGACGGGCAGCCGGGCAAGGGCCGCCATGACGAAGTTGGAAAAGGCGAAGAATACGCCACCGACGACGCCCGCGCCGATCGCGGCAATGAAGGTGAGGGTTGGAAGAAGCTTGATCATCTCAGTTGCTCCAGACGCCGGTTGCGGCGGTTTGCTCTCTAAAAATATGAGCATTCCTCACATTTGCAAAACGTGATAAATCCTCGTATTTTGTAAGTCAAGTCGTTCCCGGCGATTTTGCCGGGCGCGTTTGTTGGAGACGGTCATGGAAGGCACGCAAACCAATGAGCGGATCGGTTCGCCGCGCCGAGCGCCAAGCCAGCAGCGCAGCCGCGAGCGGGTCGAGCGCATGCTGGCCGCCGCCTCGGCGCTGATTGCCGAACAAGGCAGCGACGCCATGCGCATGGGCGAGGTGGCGGAGCGGGCTGGGGTGTCGATCGGCTCGCTCTACCAGTTCTTTCCGGACAAGAGGGCGATCGTCTGGGCGCTGGCCGAACGCTACACAGCGGAAAGCCAGGCTTGTATCTCGGCGGCACTCAGGGATGTCAGCGACGCCAAAGGCCTGCGGCAGGCTTTCTCGGAGCTGGTCGATATTTACTACGAGCTGTTCCTGGCCGAGCCGGTGATGCGCGACATTTGGTCGGGCACGCAGGCCGACAAGGCGCTGCGCCAGCTCGAACTCGCCGACAGCCGCGCGAACGCGGAATTTCTGATCGCGGTCCTCAAACGCCTTCGGCCCGATGCCGATCCGGTGGCGCTCGACACGACGGCATTCTTGGTGTGGCAGATGGGCGAGGCGGCCATGCGGCTGGCGATCTCGGTCGACAGGCAGGAGGGCGACAGGCTGGTCGCGGCCTACAAGCGCATGGCACTCAGGGAATTGCTGGCCGAATAGGGCCGAAGACCCAGCCTTCGGCCAAGCAACAAAAAACCCGCCACAAGGGCGGGCTCTTGATCCGCGAAAAAGCTCTTCGCCTTAGAGGCCGAAACCTTCGAAACGCTTCTTGAACTTCGACAGGCGGCCGCCGCGGTCGAGCAGGGTCTGCTGGCCGCCGGTCCAGGCCGGGTGGGTGGTCGGGTCGATATCGAGGTTCATCGTATCGCCTTCCTTGCCCCAGGTCGAACGGGTCGTGTATTCGGTGCCGTCGGTCATGACGACCTTGATGGTGTGGTAGTCGGGATGGATTGCGCTCTTCATGGCTCTGTTCCTGGCTTGCCGGCGCGGCGGACGGGCATAAGCCTGCGTCGATGCGCCTCTTTTTAAAACTCGAAGCCGCAGCTATTGAGGAGCCACGGCTTCTAAAACGGTCGGCGTGCCTATACATCAGCCGGAATTGAATCACAAGGCCGCGGCAAGCGCATATTGAGGCGCATAGGCTGAAGTGGCTAGAGGAACACCGAGATGGCGCAATCAAGCAGCGCAGACGAGCGCCGACGCTCGCTCAAGCCGCTCAGGCGCCTGTTTCCGTATATCGCCGGATATCGCACGCTGGTCATCGGCGCCCTTATTTCACTGGCCATCGCCGCGGCAACGACATTGGCACTGCCGCTGGCCGTCCGGCGCATGATCGACCACGGTTTCTCGTCGGCCAGCACCACCTTCATCGCTGAATATTTCGGCGCCCTCGTGGCGATGGCCGCCGTGCTGGCCGCGGCGTCGGCCGGCCGTTACTATTTCGTCATCACGCTCGGCGAGCGCGTCGTCGCCGACATCAGGCGCGATGTCTTTGCCCATGTGACGACGCTGTCGCCTGCCTTCTTCGACACCGCCCAGTCGGGGGAAATCGTGTCACGGCTCGCCGCCGACACCACGCAGGTCAAGTCGGCGGTAGGCGCCACCGCTTCGGTGGCGCTGCGCAATGTCATCCTCGGCCTCGGCGCGGTGGGCATGATGGTCGTCACCAGCCCGAAACTCTCCGGCCTGGTCATCGGGGCGATCCCCGTGATCGTGCTGCCGCTGGTCGCCTTCGGCCGCTCGGTGCGGCGCAAGTCAAGGCAGGCCCAGGACACGCTTGCCGACGCGACGGCCTATGCCAGCGAGCAGATCGGCGCGGTGCGCACGCTGCAGGCCTTCACCAATGAGAGACTGGTCACCGGACGATTCTCGGGCGCGGTGGAAGCGGCCTTCGAGGCAGCGCGCGCTTCGATCTTCGCGCGCTCCTTCCTCACCTTCTTTGCCATCTTCACCATTTTCTCCTCGGTCGTGGCGGTGCTGTGGTTCGGCTCGCGCGACGTGCTCGACGGCACGATATCGCCTGGCACGCTTGGCCAATTCCTCCTCTATTCGGTGTTCGCCGCTGGCGCGCTCGGCGCGCTGTCGGAAGTCTGGGGCGAACTCGCGCAAGCCGCAGGTGCCGCCGAACGGCTGACCGAGATTCTGGCCGAGACGCCGGCGATCCAGGCGCCGGCCGATCCGAAGCCGCTGCCGGCGGTTGCCAAGGGCGCGATCGTCTTCGAGAATGTGTCCTTCTCCTATCCGGCGAGGCCCGATCGCGCCGCCGTCCACGGCCTGAGTTTTCAAGTCATGCCCGGCGAGACGGTCGCCATCGTCGGCCCCTCGGGTGCCGGCAAGAGCACGGTGTTCTCGCTGATCCTGCGCTTCTACGATCCGGAAACCGGCAAGATCCTGATCGATGGCGTCGATGTGCGCGAGGCCGATCCCGTCGTGGTCAGGCAGCGCATCGCCATCGTCCCGCAGGACGTCACCATCTTCGCGGCGAGCGCGCGCGACAATATCGGCTTCGGCCGGCCAGGCGCCAGCGAGGCCGAGATCGAGGCCGCGGCCAGGGACGCACTGGCCGACGAGTTTATCCTCAGGCTCGAGAACGGCTATGACAGCCAGGTCGGCGAGCGTGGCGTGACGCTGTCCGGCGGCCAGCGCCAGCGTGTGGCGATCGCACGTGCCATCCTGCGCGACGCGCCGATCCTGCTGCTCGACGAGGCGACCTCGGCCCTCGACGCCGAAAGCGAGACACTGGTGCAGACCGCGCTCGAGCGGCTGATGCGGGGGCGCACCACCATCGTCATCGCCCACCGGCTGGCGACGGTGCTGAAGGCCAACAGGATCCTGGTCATGGATGGCGGCCGCATCGTCGAGGAAGGCACGCATCAGAGCCTGGTCGCCAAGGGTGGCATCTATGCACGGCTCGCCAAGCTGCAGTTCGAGACCGGCGCCAGCGCCTTCAGGGGCGCGGCGGAGTAGCAGGTTCAGTTCGCCTCGGCGCAACGAAAATTGTCGTCTCAGGCGGCATCTCAGCCGCCGTAGCGCTGCCTCAAATGGTTGACGAAGTACGTGGCGTTGAGCTTCTCGCCGGTGGCGCGCTCAAGCAGGTCCGGCGTCGACCAGCGCGACCCCTGCGACCAGATTTTCTCGCGGCGCCAATCGTTGATCGCCTCGAAATTCCCCTTTGCAAGATCTTCGTCGGCTGAAGGATGCTCGCGCGTCAGCGCGGCCCATTGCTGCGCCGCCATCATCGCGCCCAGCGTATAGGACGGGAAATAACCGAAGGCGGCACCCGGCCAATGGACGTCCTGCATCGGCCCGTCGGCGGGGTTGTCGATGGTCGAGAGACCAAGATAGTCGCGCATCCTGGCATCCCAGGCTTCGGGCAAATCAGCCACTTCGAGGCTGCCCGAAACAAGCTCCTGCTCCAGTTCGTAGCGAAGGATGACGTGCAAGGGATAGGTCACCTCGTCGGCGTCGACGCGGATCAGGCCACGTTCGACACGATGCACATGCGGCAGGATATCGTCGAGCGACCAGGCTTCGCCGAGATGCTTCTCCACCACCGGCAGCGCCCAGCGCCAGAAGGCAGGATTGCGGCCGATCTGCTTTTCGACGAACAGGCTCTGGCTCTCATGCACGGCCATGCCGCGGGCCTTGCCGAGCGGCCAGTGCGCCCACGCCTTGGGCAAGTTCTGTTCGTAGAGCGCATGACCGGTCTCGTGCAGCACGCCCATCAGCGCCGACAGGAAATCCGAGGTCTTGTAGCGCGTGGTGATGCGCACGTCGCTGGGCACGCCGCCGCAGAACGGATGGTGCGATACCGACAGTGAGCCGTGCGTCAGGTCGAAGCCGACCGCCGCCATCATGGCAAGGCCGAGTTCGCGCTGCCGGTCGATGGCATAGGTACCCGAAAGCGGCTTCAGCGGATGCTTGCGCAGCCGCGCTTCCTGGATCGCCAGCGCCTCCGGCACGAAGCCCTTGAGGAAGGCCTTGAGGTCGACGAAGACGGGCGTGATGTCGGCCGTGCGATTGCCGGGATCGTATTGTTCCATCAGCGCGTCATAGGGGGCAAGGCCGAGCACGTCGGAGCGCAGGGCGGCCTCGTCGCGCACCAGCGCCACCACGCCTTCAAGCGCCGGCTGAAAACCCGCCCAATCGTTCTTGGCGCGCAGGGCGCGCCACAATTGCTCGCAGCGCATGCGCGCCGTCGTCTGGCGCTCGACGAATTCGACCGGCAGGCAGGTCAGGTTGGTGTATTGCCGCCGCAGCTCGGCGAGAGCCGCCCGCTGCTCATCGTCCAATGCCTCGCCTTCGGCCGCGGCGATCCAGTCCGATATTTCCGGCGCGGTCGCCCTGGTGTGATACATGCCGGCAAGGGCCGCCATCGCCTCGGCGCGCTTCTCGCCACCACCGACGGCCATGTGGGTCGCCTCATCGGCGCCGAGGATGGCCAGCGCATGCTCAAGCGCTTCGAGCTTGTGGCCGAGATCGTCGAGTTTGTGAAAGGACATGGCGGCTTCCGTGGTTGAGGACGGGGCGAAAAGACACCAACGCAAAAGCATTGGCAACCCTCGGATGCCATCCGGCAGATGCAGCTTGCGCAAGCGAGGTTGGGCATGAAATGCTGCCGGCGACGGATGAAGGGGGAGCAGAATGATCGGCAACATCCTGGTCGGGCTGGTGGCCTTGATCCATGTCTACATCGTCTATCTCGAGATGGTGCTTTGGGACACGCCGCGCGGGCACAAGACATTCCGCCTGACGCCGGAATTCGCCGGCGCCTCCAAAGTGCTCGCCGCCAATCAGGGTCTCTATAACGGCTTTCTCGCCGCCGGCCTGATCTGGGGGCTTTACCTCGGCGCCGCCGGTTTCCAGGTCAAGGTCTTCTTCCTGTTGTGCGTGGCCATTGCCGGTCTCTATGGCGCGGCGACGGTCGGCCGCAAGATCCTGTACATCCAGACCGTGCCGGCGGTGGTCGCCCTGGTCGCGGTCTGGCTCGGTTGGTAGGCAAGATGGGCTGGTAAGGAAAGAAAAAGGACGCCAGCGGGATTGGGGTCCCGAAGGCGTCAATGGGTCCCTTCCTCCAGGACGTTTGCAGGCCGGAATAGCCCTCAGCCGTTCGGATAGTTCCCGCCGTCGGCACCATCACCCATCAGGAAACCGCTGCCGGTGTCGACCATCAGACGTTGATCCACATTGTCGAGCCGGCGCAGCAGGTCATGGTATTGCGCGGCCGGGATCCTGCCGTGATCCGACGCGGCTATCCTCTCGGCGACCTGACTGATGCGGGCGGTGCGCATTTCCAGGCGCTCCGCGACGGCCGGGGTGATGTGGTTGGCTTGCCTGGCGTCGACGATGCCCTGATGAACACCCTGAACCTGCTCTACGAGCGCCTCGACACGAGGACCTGCCATGTCGGTGGGGGTGGTCGCATCGAGAGCACCCTTGTGGTGGCCCGCGGCATAGGCGCCGGCGAGCGGGACGGCAATGAGAATTGCGGCAAGCGTTGCAGTCTTGAGAGATGCTGATGAGCGCATGGTGCGCTTCCTCCTGCTTGGAAGGGAGAGCGGCCGCGCCGCCTCGCCTTCGGACCATTTTGGGTCGTCCAGTCCCGTCGCGTCGCGATGGGAGGCATCGCCGGCGGTTCTCGGCCCTGCGCAGCAAGCTAGGAGCGCTTCGGCGCCAAGTGTAATTAAAAAAAGATAATCTTTTCAGGCCTTGCCGGCCGATGCCTGCGCCCTAGAGTTGAGCCGGCGGACAATTTCGCGTGAGTTCGCGTGATCATGGATCAACGTTCGGTGAGCTTCAGTTCAATGCGGCGGTTCTTGTTGCGCGCCTCTTCGGTGTCGGCGGGATCGAGCGGCTGGAATTCCCCGAAGCCGGCGGCGACGAGCCGGTTGGCCGGCACGCCATTTTCGATCAGGAACTTGACCACTGAGGTCGAGCGCGCCGTCGACAGTTCCCAATTGTCACGATAACGGCCTGTGCCGGACAGCGGCTTGTTGTCGGTGTGGCCGTCCACGCGCAGCACCCAGTTGATCTCCGGCGGGATCTCTTTCTGCAGTTCGATGATGGCGTCGGCGAGCTTCTTCATCTCGACCTTGCCGGCATCGTTGATCACTTCGGATCCTGTCGGGAACAGAACCTCCGACTGGAACACGAAGCGGTCGCCGACGATGCGGATGTTCTCGCGATCGGCCAGGATTTCGCGCAGACGTCCGAAGAAATCGGAGCGGTAGCGGTTCAGTTCCTGCACACGCTGCGCGAGCGCCACGTTCAGGCGACGGCCGAGATCGGCGATCTTGGTGTTGGAATCGCGGTCGCGCGTTTCGGAGACGTTGAGGGCATCCTCGAGCGCGCCGATCTGCTTGCGCAATGCCGCGATCTGCTGGTTGAGGATCTCGACCTGGCTCAGCGCCTGCTGGCTGATCTGGCGCTGGCTGTCCAGTTCGCCGCCCAGCGCCGCGGCTCGCTGGTTGGCGGCGTCGCCGGCACCCGCACCTTGCGCCAGCAACTGTTCGAGCCTGCTCTTCTCCGCCTCCGCCGCCGACAGCGACGCCTGCAGGTTGGCCAGCGAATCGTCCTTGTCCTGTGCCGTCGAGCGCTCCAGCGCCAGAAGCTGGGTCAGTTCGTTGATCTGCGAATTGAGGCGCGACAGCGCCGTATCCTTGCCGGAGATTTCGCGCCCGAGCAGGAACTGCGCCAACACGAAGACGGTGAGCAGGAACATGATGGCGAGCAACAGCGTCGAAAGCGCGTCGACGAAGCCCGGCCAATAGTCGATGCGGCGATCGGTACGCCGGCCCCTGGCAAGCGCCATGCTAGTGCACCCCGGGCTTCTTCAGCGCGTCGGCGATCTTTTCCAGCGTGTTGCGCATCGCCTTTTGTTCGTCCGACTGGGCTTCGACCCAGTCGCGCATGATCTGCTGTTCGGAGCGCATGTTCTTGACCAAGCCGGAAATGCCATCGGCGAGATTGGCCATGGCGGTGGCGACGCGCGGGTTGGAGCCGCCGCCATTTTCCTGCATGCTGCGCAGCCGCTCCGAGAGGACGCGGATCTCGTCGGAAGAGTCGGCCTTGGCCGGGTCGGAAACGACGATGTCGGACGACAGATCCGTGACCGAGGACAGCCAGTTCTCGAGCTCGGTGTAGAAACGTGTCTGGGCGCGGCCGGCCTGCAAGTCGAGGAAGCCGAGCACGAGCGAGCCGGAGAGGCCGAACAGCGAGGACGAGAAGGCCGTGCCCATGCCGGCCAGCGGCGCCGACAAGCCCTGTTTCAGCGAATCGAGCACCGCGGCGGCGTCACCCGTGCCGGGATCGAGCGATTCGATGGTCTCGCGGATCGAGCCGATCGTATTCAGCAGGCCCCAGAAAGTGCCAAGCAGGCCGAGGAACACCAAAAGGCCCACAAGGTAGCGCGAGGTGTCGCGGCTTTCGTCGAGGCGGGTGGCGATGGAATCGAGCATTGTGCGCATCGATGAGGTCGAAAAGGCCATGGACGAGGAACGGCCGATCATCGCCTTCATCGGCGCCAGCAGCACCGGTTCGGTGGTTTCGGAGCCGGCTCGGAAAGAGTTGACCCAGCGGACCTCGCGAAACAGCCGCCCGACCTGCGTGAAGGCCAGCAGGATACCGACGACGAGCACGCCGACGATCAGGCCGTTGAGGCCGGGGTTGGTGACGAAAGCGGTGGTGACCTGGCGGGTCAGGATGGCGGCGATGAAAGCGACGATGGCCAGGAAGATGACCATGGTCAGCAGGAAGACCTGCGGACTGGACAGTTTATGCGGGTCGTAGATCAGCACGTCGGAGCGCCTGCCCATGCCGAAGGATCTGAGAAAAGCCATCCGTGCCCCGTTTCCGATGCCGCTGCCGCCGATCACGTAGTTGGCAACTCTAAACGGAATTATGACCAAATTGAATGGTGCTTGGCAATATTGCCACAGGCGGCCTTTGGAGCCGACGCATCAGAGGCGGTTGATGACGAGGCAGTCGACCATGGCCGCCAAATGCAGGCCAGCGCCGGTGACGACGAAGCCGTGCCACAGTGCGTTGTGGAAGCGCAGCGCCTTCCAGGCGAAGAAAATCACGCCGCAGGAATAGACGACGCCACCGGCGACGATGAGCACGATCGACGTGCTCGGCAGCGTCTCGACGAGCGGCTTGAAGAGAACGATGCCGCTCCAGCCGATGGCGAGATAGAAGACGATCGCCAGCCTGTCGAAACGGCCGGGGAAAAACACCTTGATGGCAATGCCCGTTGCGGCCGCGGCCCAGACCAGGACGATCATCCAGCGCGCCAGCGCAGAGTTTCCCAACTGGGCGAGAAAGGGTGTGTAGGTGGCGGCGATCAAGAGATAGATAGCGGCATGATCGAAGCGCCGCAGGATCCATTTCGCGGGCGAGGTCACCGGCCACAGATTGTAGGTCAGCGACACCGAGAGCACGGTGAGCAGCGACACGACATAGAAGGCGGCGGCGATATATTCGCCGGGCCCGACCCGGAAGGCGGCGAGCGCCAGCAGCGCCGAACCGGCCGCGATCGCCAGTACGATCCCGACAGCATGGACGATCCCGTCGGCGATCATCTCGGCGCGCGAATAGTGCCAGCGTCCGATGAACGGAATCTCGATCTGTGGCGGGGTGTCGGTCATCTATCGTCCTGCATCACCCCATATCTGGGCAACCGACGGACAGTATTTCAAGCTTTGTTTGCGGTTTTACGACTGCGCGCTTTGCCTTGACCGCAATTCTGGATGCAAAACCGCGAACATTTTTTCCGGAATTGCTTCAGCGCGGCGGGAGCGGCTTTTTCACCGTCTTCAGCAATGCGCGCTGGATGATCTCGTTGCCGGCGACAACCGTGCCGGTGTCCAGCATGTCCTGTCCGCCATCCATGTCGGAGGCGAAGCCGCCCGCTTCCCGGATCAAGAGCAGGCCGGCGGCCATGTCCCAGGCCGACAGGCCCACTTCCCAGAAGCCGTCCATGCGGCCGGCGGCGACATAAGCAAGATCGAGCGAGGCGGAGCCCATGCGGCGGACGCCGGAGACCTCGGCCATGACGTTGCGCAGTTCGACCAGGAAATTGCCATGATGGCCGCGGCCGAGATGCGGCACGCCGCAGCCGATCACCGTGTCGACAAGCTTGGTGCGGCCGGCAACGCGCAGGCGGCGATCATTCATGAAGGCGCCGCCGCCGCGCTCGGTGGTGTAGAGCTCGTCCATGGCGGGATTGTAGACGACGCCCGCCACGATCTGGCCCTGGCGCTCCAGTGCGATCGAGACGGCGAAAAGCGGGATGCCGTGCAGGAAATTGGTGGTGCCGTCGAGCGGGTCGACGATCCAGCGGTGCTGGCTGTCATCGCCGGCGACGGCGCCGCGCTCTTCCATCAGGAAGCCGTAGCCAGGACGTGCCTTCGACAGTTCGGCGAAAACGATGTCCTCGGCCTTGCGGTCGGCCTGGCTGACATAGTCGCCGGGGCCCTTCATCGAGACTTGCAGGTTCTGGACCTCGCCGAAGTCGCGCGACAGCGAGCGGCCGGCCTTCATTGCGGCCTGGACCATGACGTTGAGGAGGGCTGAGCGTGCCATAGTGCTTCTTCCTGGTGCGGCGCTTTAAATTCTGTCTCGATGCGTGCCGGCGACCCAAACCGGGGCCGCTTCCGGGCGACATGCATGCATCAGTCGGCGCGGCGCACGTAAGTGATTTCGTTGGTGTCGACGATGATGCGTTCGCCGGCACCGATGAAGGGTGGCACCAGCACGCGAATGCCATTTTCCAGCACCGCCGGCTTGTAGGAGGATGCCGCCGTCTGGCCCCTCACCACGGGATCCGCCTCGGTGATGGTCAGCGTCACGTAATCGGGCAGCGAAATGCCGATCGGCCGCTCCTCGTAGAGCTGAACCGTCACCATCATGCCGTCCTGCAGGAACGCGGCACGGTCGCCGACGAAATCCTTGTTCAGTTCGAGCTGCTCATAGCTTTGGGTGTCCATGAACACCAGCGCGTCGTCCTGCTCGTAGAGGAAGGAAAAGTCCTTCAGGTCTAGCCGGATCTGCTCGACCGTTTCGGCCGAACGGAAGCGCTCGTTGAGCTTGGTGCCGTTGATGAGGTTCTTCAGCTCAACCTGGTTGTAGGCGCCGCCCTTGCCGGGCTTGACGGTGTTGGTCCTGACCGCCACCCAGAGGCCGCCATCGTGTTCGATGACGTAGCCGGGGCGGATTTCGTTGCCATTGATCTTGGCCATGGTGATGGGATCCGGGATGCTGCCAACGGCCGGGCCATTGGTATGGGATGTTCGCCGTGACAGGCGATTTAAGGCTCCAAGACCACAAATCGCCCGGAGAGGCAAGGGAGGGCGGGTTGCGGCTGAGCAACGGGGGCGGGCACCGGCCGGTTCCGCCTACCGCCATCAGGGCAGGCGGTTGGCCTTCTGCAGGGCCTGCTTGGTCTGGTCGTCGCTCAGCCCTTGCAGGAAATCGTCCATCTGCTGATCGATGAGGCCGGCGCGGCAGGCGACGATGTACCAGGCGCCGGCGAGCACGAGGTCGGGATCGGTGCCGATGCCTTGCATATAGAGTTTTGCCAGCCGGTTCTGGGCCGCGACATTGCCGCCTTCGGCGGCCTGCTTCGTCCAGCCGAAGGCCGATTTCAGGTCGCGCGCGCCGCCGCGGCCCTCGATCATCCAGGCGGCGAGATCGATCTGCGCGGTGTCGTAGTTCTGACGGGCGGCCTGCGCCAGTAGCCGCCGTGCCTGTGCATCGTCGCGCGGCTTGCCCCCGACGCCGTTGGCATAGATCTGCGACATGGCGTACTGCGCGTCGGCGAGACCGGTCGCGGCGGCACGCTCATAGTAGGAAACCGCCTTGGCCAGGCCGGCGTTGCCGGGATCCTGCTGGACCAGCATCTGCGCGAAATTGAACTGCGCCAGCTGGTTGCCGGCCTCGGCGGCAGCCTGCATCAGGGCATAGGCTTCCTTCGCGTCCTTCTTGACGTAGCGGCCGTCGAGCAGCATCAACGCATATTGGAACTGCGATTCCGGCACACCCTGCTCGGCGGCAAGCGCGTACCATTTCGCGGCCTCGGCCGCGTTCAACGGCACGCCCAACCCACGCGACAGGATCTCGGCCACCAGCGTCTGCGCCGCCGGATCGCCATTCTGCGCACGGACCAGCGCCAGATTATAGGCGGTCTTGTAAAGACCACGCTGGAAGGCACCATAGGCAGCGTCCGCCGGCTTGGCGCCAAAGCGGTCGGGATTGACGCTGTCGGCCGATGGCAACGGCGCGGGTTCGGATGTGGTGGCGGGCTGCGGCAGCTGCTTTTCGATCGGCTTGTCGGTGTGCACGCCGGTTTCAGGCTTGGGCTGCGGCAAGGGTATGGTTTCGGCGGCGGCGGCCTGGATCATCACCGCCGCGAGCAGGGCCTGAAGGGAAAGCCTTGCCAGGAACACGTCAGTCCTCGAGGCGCGGCGCTGTTTCGTCGAGCAGCGCATTGGCCCGGGCGATCGCCGCCTTCGGATCGATGCCGTCGGCGAACACGGCGCTCGACAGCGCGACGAATTCGGCGCCGGTGGCGGCCACGGTTTCGACAGAGGCAAGATCGGAACCGGCCTCGACGATGCAGGGGATCTGGATCATCTGCGCCCACCATTGCCCCAATGACAGGTTGCGCGGATGCGGCTCGGGCTTGTTGTCGTAGCCGAACCGGCCGAAGAAAATGTAGTCGGGCCGGGCTTCGCCGAGTTCGAGCGCGTCGTCACGCGTCTTGGCGCCGCCGGCGCCGACCGTCATTTTCGCCTGGAAATGTTCGATCGTCTCGGCGAGTTCGGCCTTGGAGACCTCGACATGGATGCCGTCGGCCTGGACGCGGCCCGCGATGCGGGTGTCGCCAGCGATAATGACGGCCACTCCGGCGGCCTGCGCGACCGGCACGATACGCTCGGCGAAGGCCTGGAAGGAGGCCTCGTCCATGCCGTTCTCGGGCAGGATCAGCGAGGCGACATCGCCGCCGTCGAATGCGGCCGTGATCCGATCCGCCGACACGCCGGACGGCGCGATCAGCACGATGCGGCAGCGGTTGGGGGGCGTTGCGTCATTCATGGTTCTTCGATCCCGGGTTTCGCCTATGCCGGGCGAAGATGGTTGGATTGCGGCATAGAGCAAACTGCCCGCTTTGAACAGGCGGGCAGCCGGATCGCGATTTTTGATCCGCCGGGCAGCCGGCGCGTCGCCTTACCTGATCGGCTCGGGGCTCGCGGCGGCCGGTCTCGGTTTCCACAATGTCCAGCCGAGGTTCATGCCGGCGGCCGCGATCAGGATGGCGGCGGCGCCGGCGACCTGACTGAGGTGCAGCCGGTGGCCGAAGGCGGTGACATCGACCAGGATGGCAACGACCGGATAAATGAAGGACAGCGACCCCTGCAGATGCGTCGGCAGCTTCTGGATGGCGCCGTACATAAGGATGTACATCAGGCCGGTGTGGACGATGCCGAGCGTTGCCAGCATGGCCCAGCTCCATGGATCGCCGGGGAGATGCGCGAAATTGGCGAAGGGCGCGAGCATGACGACGCCGACGCAGACCTGAATCAGCGCGATCAGATGCGGTGGCGTGCCCTTGAGCTTCTTGGTGACGATTGCCGCGACGGCCCAGAAAAAGGCGGCGGCCAGAGCCATCAGGATGCCGGCGAAATAGTTCGTGCCGACATCAGCGGCATCGGGAGCAGCGGCGACGATCAGCAGCATGCCGGCGAAGGCGATTGCCAGCCATGTCAGCTTGGTCAATGTCAGCCGCTCGGCGAACAAGAGCGCGCCGAAGCCGACCAGCATGAAAGGCTGCGTGTTGTAGACGGCGGTGGCGATCGAGATCGACGCGCGCGAGAAGGCGCTGAACAAGAGCAGCCAGTTGATGACGATCGCCGCACCCCCAAGCGCGGCAAGGCCGATGACGCGCAACGACAGCCTGTTGCGCAGTAATCCAAGCGAAGCGCAGATGAAGAGCAGCGTCAGCGCGCCGAACGCGCAGCGCCAGAACACGACATCCATGATCGGCTGACCGGACATGATGACGAACCAGCCGATCGTTCCCAGGATCGCCATTGCGGCCGACATTTCGACCGTGCCTCGTACCGTATCGTTCATAATAAGCCTCTGAACCCGTTGAGGCGGCATAATCTCATGTGAGGTCTGGGCTATCCATCTCCTAGGAAAGGCAATATAATGATAGTGCCTAATTAAATTAGGCATCCGCTCGAAATCAACGAGAAATAGAAAATGCTGGATGATTTAGACCGAAATCTGCTGGAAATCCTGGTCAGGGATGCGCGAACCTCGCTGAAGGATCTGGCGGCCCAGGTCGGGCTATCGTCGCCGAGCGTTTCGGAGCGGCTGCGGCGCCTCGAGGAGCGCGGCGTCATCCGGGCGTTCACCGTCGAGATCGATCCGCTGGCGCTCGGCTATACGCTGCAGGCGATCGTGCGGATCAAGCCTCTGCCGGGCAAGCTGCACATCGTTCAGAAATTGATCGAGGAGATTGAGGCGTTTGGCGAATGCGACAAGGTGACCGGCGACGACTGCTTCGTCGCCCGGCTGTTCGTGCGCTCGATCGGCGACCTCGACGGCATTCTCGATCGCATCGCCGACAAGGCCGAGACCAGCACCGCCATTATCAAGGCACAGCCGATCCGGCGGCGACCGCCGCCACTGGGGTTGCCGGCGGCCTCGTAGGCTTGACACGGCATGGCAGTGGTGGAAAGGCGCGGCCAGTCCACCATCTGTCAGTCTTCCGCCGGATGACCGTCCGAGGAGCCAAAAAAAGATGGCGCAGAACATTTATGATCAACCCGATTTCTTCGCGGGCTACAGCCAGCTTGGCCGCTCCGTCGAAGGCCTGGATGGTGCCGCCGAGTGGCCGGCGTTGCGCGCGATGCTGCCCGATGTCGGTGGCCTGAGGGTCGTCGACCTCGGCTGCGGCTTTGGCTGGTTCTGCCGCTGGGCACATGAAAATGGAGCGAGGGAAGTCCTTGGGCTGGACCTGTCGGAGAAGATGCTGGCCCGTGCGAGAGCGGCCGGCCCGGACACCGGCATCACCTACGAGAGAGCCGACCTCGACCAGCTCAGCCTGCCGCAAGGCGGCTTCGACCTCGCCTACAGTTCGCTCGCCTTGCATTACGTCGAAGACATTGAGCGCCTGTTCGGGGCCGTGCACGAAGCCCTGTCGCCCGGCGGGCATTTCGTCTTCTCGACCGAGCATCCGATCTACATGGCGCCGACCAATCCGGGCTGGTCGATCGATGGGGAGGGGAAAAGGACCTGGCCTGTCGACCAGTATCTGGTGGAAGGGCCGCGCAAGACCAACTGGCTGGCCAAGGGGGTGGTGAAACATCACCGCACCATCGGCACCACGCTCAACGCCCTGATCCGCGCGGGTTTCACGATCGAGCATGTCGAGGAATTCAGTCCGACGGACGCGCAGATCGCGGCCAGACCGGACCTGGCGGAAGAACTCGAGCGACCGATGTTCCTGCTGGTTTCGGCGTGGCGATAGAATAGGGCATGGCGAGGCGCGCGGGTTGCTTTTGCTGTCGCTCGACTCAAGATTGTGGGCTATTCAGGCGTCGACGCGCTTTCCCTCCAGATCAGTTCCTCCTCATGTCAGGCCTGCTTCTCGATCCGTGGTTCTACGCGGCCGCCATTCCGGCGGTCATCCTGGTCGGCCTGTCCAAGGGCGGCTTCGGCGGCGCGGTCGGTTTCGTCGGCGTGCCGCTGATGGCGCTGACCATGCCGCCGGTTCAAGCGGCCGCCATCCTGCTGCCGATCCTGTGCTTGATGGACATCGTCTCGGTGTGGACATGGTGGGGCGTGTACGACCGCAAGATGCTGGTCGACATGATGCCGGGCGCTGTTCTCGGCATAGGGCTTGGCTGGCTGACGGCGGCACTGGTCACCGAGGAAGCGGTGCGGCTCATCGTCGGCGCCGTTGCCATCATCTTCGTGCTGCGCTGGCTTTACCTGCAATTTCGTCATGGTTCCGACCATGCGGCCGCACCTAACCGCGTGGCCGCGGCCATATGGGGCACGGTCGCAGGCTTCACCAGCTTCGTCGCCCATGTCGGCGGCCCGCCCTTCCAGGTCTATGCCTTGCCGATCCGGCTCGACCCCAGGGTGTTGTCGGGCACGGCAGCGATCTTCTTCGCCGCTACCAACGCGCTGAAACTCATCCCGTATTTCGCGCTCGGCCAGTTCGACACCGCCAATCTGACGGCGTCCGCCGTGCTGATGCCGCTGGCGCCACTGTCGACCATCGCCGGTGCCTGGCTGGTGCGGCGGATGCGGCCAGAAATTTTTTATCCCTTCACCTATGCGACCGTGGCGGTCGTGGCAGTGAAGCTTCTGTGGGACGGGATCGCCGGCATCATGTAGCGCTCCAGCCGCGTCAGGCGGCGCTGGGCACCATGCGTCTTGGCCGGCTGAGCGCCATTGTGGCACCGGCGGCAAGGACCACCACCATGCCGGCGAGAATCCCGACGTCGTGCAGGGTAGGCTTCAGAACCATGTCGGTGATGATGATGAGCATGACCGCATAGTCGAAGCGCGCCGCCCGCAGGATGCGCTGTCCATAGCCAAGTGCCGCAGGCGTTACGCCATCCCTGGCGATCATCGCGCCCATGCGGTCGGCGGTCGGCTTGAAGACGAACATGCCGATGCAGAAGGTCGTGGCGTATCCGGCAAGCCCGATCAGGACCCAGAGATCGGAGAAGCCGACCCAGAACGAGCACATGATCAATCCGAAGACCAATGTCAGCATCGACATCGGAGCGAAGAAGCGGTTGCCCAGTTCGCCAGTGGCGCGCATCGCCTGCAGCGTTCCCTGGATGTTGCCGGCGCGATCCGCCAGCGTCGCCAGCACCATCAGCGTGAAGCCGCCGCCGACCCAAAGCATCGCCGAAAGGATGTGCAGCAATTTGATGATGGAATACCAATCCATGGCTTTCTCCCCGATGTCCAATGGTTGCTGGCGAGGCCGCGCCATTGCCCGCCCGCCGCTTCGATGCCGCAGCGTTTAGCGCCGCGGCTGTTTCAGGACGATGTCGTGGAAAAACCGGCTGTGTTTCAGGCTGCCGGCTAACGAAAGGAGAAACTAATATGATGAACCCACCGCCCGGTTTTCTGCTATCGTCGGCAGCGTCGGGGAGCGACATCGTCCGGAAACACTGCCGATGCTAGTGCCGACGCCGGAAGTCCGGCGGCGACAGCGCTCGCCTGACGATCACCCATTCCCAGCTTGGGAAAAGGCAATTCGGGGGACTAATATGCAAGGGGTAGCACGGAATTTCTTCACGCTGGCGATCATCTACGCGTTGTGCGGCATGGCGCTCGGCATTCACATGGCGATCAGCGAAGACCACGGCCAGATGCCGACCCACGCCCACACGATGGTGGCCGGTTGGCTGATGTCGGCGGTTTTCGCGTTCTTTTACCACCTGTTTCCGGCTGCCGGGCAAAAGACGCTGGCCCTTGTCCATTTCTGGCTGACGGCAATCAGCGGCATCGGGCTGATGATCGGCCTTTATATACTGCTTGCCGGAAATCCGGGGATCGAGCCGTTGCTGGGGATATCTTCGATCGGCTTCTACGCAGGCATGCTGCTGTTTGCCTTCATCGCCTTGCCGGTGGTGTGGAAAAAAAGCCTGAGTGAAGGCTGAAACCCAGCCGGTGCGGCTGTGTTGTTACGGCACAGGAGCACGGTGTTGGGTAAAAAAACATCAGAGCCGTTAAGGGTTCATTAAGCTTTACAGGCGTTTACTATGTCCATCCAGTGATCTGGATTCTTACCGAGTGGTTGGAGCCACTTTGTTTGACGCCTCCCTGTTAAACTCCTGAGAGCCGCCTTATCCGCGGCTCTTTTTTTGTCCGCACCCAGGCGGCATTCCGCACGGCCGAACGCCGTTAACCTTCTGTTAAACATGTGCTTGCCTTCACCCCGGACGAAGCGCATTTTCAAGCTTCAGTTCTATAGGGTCACGGGTGTATCGGCAGAGAGCCGAATCGGCCGGTCGCAAGTGCAGGGGCGTATCAATGAACGAGCCTTCGAAGGGCATTGCGAAAACCGTCAAGCTGGCGGAACGACGGGTGTTTTCGCACTCCTTCAAACCGCTTTACCAGGAAGGCATGGGCCTAGTCGAACAGGCGGCGGAATATCTCGACGGCAAGGGCCGGGCAGAGGCCAAGAAACTGTCGCGGCTGGCGGCCACGCTCTACGCGGCCGAATCGATGCGGCTGACCACCAGGCTGATGCAGGTTGCCTCGTGGCTGCTTTTGCAGCGTGCGGCGAATTCCGGCGAGATGACGCGCGATCAGGTCGCTTCGGAAAAATCCAAGGTGCGTCTCGACACCGCTTCCGCCCATGACGAGGCGGCCGGCTGGGCCGAACTGCCGACCGATTTCCTCGATCTCGTCAACCGGTCGTTGCGCCTGCAGGCATTGGTGCGCCGCATGGACGAAGAGATCTATGGCGCAGGCGCCGTGGTCGACATGCAGCCCGTGGCCCGCCGGCCCAATCCGGTGTCGGACCAGATCAGCCTGCTCAACACGGCTTTCGCCCGCAACTGAGAAACGTCGAGGCCTCCCGGTTGGCTGAACGTTTCCGGTTTGTTCACTTTTCGCTGGCATCGCTGTCCGCCGGAGGTACACTCACGGCATGGGGGACGCGATTCGCATCATCGGGATCGATCCGGGGCTCAGGCGCACCGGCTGGGGCATCGTCGAGAGCCTCGGCAATTCCTTGCGCTTTGTTGCTGCGGGCACCGTCCGCTCGGAGGACAAGGCGGCGCTGGCGACGCGGCTCTGCCAGCTGCATGACGGGCTCGCCGACATCCTGCACCAGGCGATGCCGCATGAAGCCGCGGTCGAACAGACCTTCGTCAACAAGGATGCCGTTGCGACGCTGAAGCTCGGCCAGGCGCGCGGCATCGCCATGCTGGTGCCGGCGCGCGCCGGCCTCGTCGTCGCCGAATATGCGCCGAACGCGGTGAAGAAAGCGGTGATCGGCGTCGGTCACGGCGACAAGAAGCAGATCCACATGATGGTGAAGGTGCTGTTGCCGAAAGCGATCTTCGACACCGAACATGCCGCCGACGCGCTGGCCATCGCGATTTGTCACGTGCATCACCGGCAAAGTGCCGCTTACCGAATGGCGCTTGCCGAATAGCAATGTTCTTGACTTGTTCACGCTGCGCGCGTAGTAATACCCTAGAGGTATTACCATGCGCGTGACCACCAAGGGCCAAGTCACAATCCCCAAGCCGATAAGGGACCATCTGGGCATCGGACCGGGCTCCGAGGTTGAGTTCGTGGCCACCGAGGAAGGGGCTCGGCTCGTTGCCGTCAATGAAAACCTGTCCGATGAAGAAGTCGCGCGCAGGTTCAGGAATATTCTCCACGGCATGGCGGGCACACTGGATCTGGGAGGCATGACCGCCGACGCTTACATGGAGTGGTTGAGAGGCCCGCGTGAAGATCTCGACGTTGATTGACACCAATGTCCTCATCGACGTTTGGGGGCCAACCGGGCCGCTGACGGAATGGTCAGCGTCTGCAATCGTTTCATGCCGTAGCGACGGCGCATTGGTCGTCAATACAATCGTCTGGTCTGAGCTCGCGCCGCTGATCCCGACGGAGACGGCGCTTCGAAGAGCCGTCGACATGCTCGAAATGGATCGCGAACTTGTACCTTGGGACGCGGCATTCCTTGCGGGCGTCACGCATTCCCGCTATCGCCGGGCCGGCGGCGTTCGGGAACGCATCTTGCCTGATTTCTTTATTGGTGCTCATGCGGCTGTTGCCGGACATCGTCTTTTGACCCGCGACGCCGCGCGCTATCGCAGTTATTTCCCCGATCTCGATATCATCTCTCCGGAAACGCACCCATGAGGGGCTTATCTCCCATGAAAGATCTGGCATGATCGGCAAGCTCAAGGGTACGCTCGACGAGGTCGACGAAGACCATTGTCTCGTCGATATCCACGGCGTCGGCTACGTCGCGTACTGCTCGACCCGCACGCTTGCCGCGCTGCCTTCGCCTGGCGAAGCGGTGGTGCTGTTCATCGAGACCTATGTGCGAGAGGACATGATCCGGCTCTATGGTTTCCAGTCGCAGCTCGAGCGCGAATGGTTTCGGCTGCTGATGAACAATGTGCCGGGTGTCGGCGCCAAGGTGGCGCTGGCCATCCTGTCGACGCTGGCGCCGGCTGACCTTGCCAATGCCATTGCACTGCGCGACATCGCCATGGTTTCCCGCGCGCCCGGCGTCGGCAAGAAGGTGGCCGAGCGCATCGTCACCGAATTGAAGGCCAAGGCGCCGGCCTATGCGGGCACCGCCACCGGCACCATTGGGCTCAAGCAGGAACTCGGCGAAGGCGTAGCGCCGGCGCCGATCACCGACGCCGTCTCGGCGCTGGTCAATCTCGGCTATTCCCGCGACACCGCCGCCAATGCGGTGTCAGCAGCGCTGAAGACGGCGGGCGAGGGCGCCGATGCGTCCAAACTGATCCGTTTTGGGTTGAAGGAACTGGCACGGTGAGCCATCGCTTGTCCGGGGCGCTGCCCTGTGCAAGGAAGGTCCCATGAGCCTTTCCCCCCGCCTCATTGCACCGGAAAAGCGCGGCGAGGATGCCGAGCAGACCCTGCGGCCGCAAACGCTTGACGATTTCGTCGGCCAAGCGGCGGTGCGGGCCAATCTCAAGGTCTTCATAGAGGCCGCCAAGGGCCGCAAGGAAGCGCTCGACCATGTGCTGTTCGTCGGACCGCCGGGGCTGGGCAAGACGACGCTGGCGCAGATCATGGCGCGCGAACTCGGTGTCAATTTCCGCTCGACCTCCGGGCCGGTCATCGCCAAGGCCGGCGATCTCGCGGCATTGCTTACCAATCTCGAAGAAGGCGACGTGCTGTTCATCGACGAGATCCACAGGCTCAACCCGGCGGTGGAGGAAATCCTTTATCCGGCGATGGAGGATTTCCAGCTCGACCTGATCATCGGCGAGGGTCCGGCAGCGCGTTCGGTGAAGATCGACCTAGCGCACTTCACGCTGGTCGCCGCCACCACGCGGCTCGGCCTGCTCACCAATCCGCTGCGCGACCGCTTCGGCATCCCGGTGCGGCTCAACTTCTACACCGTCGAGGAGTTGGAGCAGATCGTGCGGCGCGGCGCGCGCATCCTGCAGATGCCACTCGGCGACGACGGTGCGCTGGAAATCGCGCGGCGCGCGCGCGGCACGCCACGCATTGCCGGACGGCTGCTGCGGCGCGTGCGCGATTTCGCCTCGGTGGCCGGCGACGGCCATGTCGACCGCCTGATCGCCGACGAGGCCTTGACCCGGCTCGAAGTCGACGCGCTTGGCCTCGACGCCCTCGACCGCCGCTATCTCAGCATGATCGCCCGTAATTTCGGCGGCGGTCCGGTCGGCATCGAGACCATCGCCGCCGGCCTGTCCGAGCCGCGCGATGCCATCGAGGACATCATCGAGCCCTATCTGATCCAGCAGGGGTTCATCCAGCGCACACCACGCGGACGCATGCTGACCGCCAATGCCTGGCGCCATCTCGGCCTCGATGCGCCGAAGGATTTGGCGCAGCAGCAGATCAATCTGTTCCAGGAAGAATAGCCACGCAAGCGATCAGGCGCGGGTTTCGCGGACCAGCGATCAAGCATCAGTGAACGGGCCTGCGCAAATTCTCCTCATCTTCGCCGGCTTACCGGCGTATTGCTGGATTGTATCGGGTTCGCTGCATCCATGCATGTCCTCCTCCCGACCGAGATCGCTTTTGGGCGACATGTAGCAGCGCATGCCGAAATGAGGTGCCGGAGCCACTTGATGATAACCAGACGCGGGTTCCTGCGCTTTATCGGCGGGTCGTTCCTGTCGGTCGCCTCCTTCAGCGCCTACGCCGTCGGTATCGAGCCGATGCTGCTGACGCATGTGAAGCGCTATGCGCTGACGCCACCGCATTGGCCGGCCGGATTGAAGCTGCGCGTCGTCGCGCTCGCCGACATCCATGCTTGCCGGCCGTGGATGACGCCGGAGCGGATCGCGTCGCTTGCCGAAGAGGCGAATGCCTTGCAGCCGGACCTGATCGTGCTGCTCGGCGACTACATAGCCGGCATGCGCCTGGTGTCGCAAAGGGTGACGCCGCCGGAATGGGCTGGCGCCCTGTCGGGCCTCAAGGCGCCGCTCGGCGTGGTGTCGATCCTCGGCAATCACGACTGGTGGGCCGACGGCTTTGCGCAGCGTGCCGAAGTCGGCCCGACGATCGCGCGCAAGGCTCTGGAGAAAGCCGGCATCCCGGTGCTGGAGAACGACGCCGTGCGTCTGGAAAAGGACGGACATGGCGTCTGGATCGCGGGCCTCGCCGATCAGTTGGCGCTGTTGCCGAAAAAGAAGCACGAGCCTCCCAGGGGATTGGACGATCTCGACGGCACGCTGGCCAAAATCAGCGACGCCGCGCCCGTCATCCTGCTGGCGCACGAACCGGACATTTTTCCAAAAGTGCCGTGGCGTGTGTCGCTGACGCTATCGGGACACACCCATGGCGGGCAGGTGCGGCTGTTCGGCTATTCGCCGATCGTGCCATCCCAGTTCGGCAATCGCTACGCCTATGGCCATGTCGTCGAGAACGACCGCAACCTCATCGTCTCGGGCGGGCTTGGCTTCAGCAATTTGCCGATCCGTTTCGGAATGCGCCCGGAAATCCTGCAGATAGACCTCGGCTGACCGGCGCGTCATGGCAGGCTTCGGGTCATGGCAGGCTTCGGATTGCGTCCAGCACGTCAGGCTCGGCCTTGTCGCCATTGAATGCGTCGACGATGCCGAAAGCCCCGCCATAGCTCCACACCGACCATGAGAAGCCATGCGCTTCGGCCCGAGCGATCATGTCCCTGACATAGGCGGCCCGATATTCGGCCGGCATCACGTAGGCATTGCCATACTCCTGGCGGATCATGCCGAACTCGCCCAGCGTGATGTCTTCCGGCTTGATGCCGTTGGCCCTCGCCCAAGCCTCGACAGCCTTGAACGGCGCATCCATCAAGCCAAGCAGCTTGTCGGCGCTGTCCATGCTGGCGACCTGCTCGTCGAGGTAGGCAAGCAGGCCATGCTGCCGTGTCCACGGCGCCTCGGCTTTGATCCGGGCGCGGATGGTGTCCAGCGTCACATCAAGCTGCGCCTTCGGCACCGCGGTCAAAGGATAGGGCAGGCCGGTCACATAGGGAATGAAGTCGCCGGCCCAGGTCGCGCCCTGATGGGTGAGCAGGAACGGGTCATAGGAGTGGAAGGTCCAGATGACGTTGTCGTCGGGGATCGTCTTCGGGTCGATCTTTTCCAGAGACGAAGCAGCGGAATAGCAAGCTCCGGTCAGGACCAGCGTCAGTTTCGTCGCCGAGGCGCGCGCCGCCGCGAACAGCTTGCGCTGGCGGTCGGGCCACAGGCTGGTGCCGTCGCTGTCGCAATCGACGATCGGCTCGTTCATGGGTTCGAAAGCGACCTTCTCGGGATCTTCGGCGGCCAGCGTGCGCGCCATGCCGCGAACCACCTCGACATAGCGGTCGAAGGTCGCGGGGTCGTCCATCACTTCGCCCATGCCGATCTTGCGGCCGCCGCCGGCCGGGATCAGGTGCATGTCGACGATGACCTTCAGTCCGGCGCGATTGATCATGCGCGCCGAGTCCAGCACGCTGGCATAGAGTTGGTCACGAAGGTCCGTTGTCTTGTCCGAGAGAAAAGGCGACGGATCGACCGGCATGCGCAGGAAATCGAAGCCGGCATCCTTCAGCGCCTTGAGGTCGTCCTCGTTGAGGAATTTGCGCCATTCCGGGTAGGGCAGGATGGCCTTGGCATCACCCCACTGGTCCTCGCCGGGCCAGGTGACCCACTGGTCGAGATTGAGACCGCGCTTCATCGTGAAGGTCGCCGCCTCACCCGACAGTGTAGAAGCGGCCAGCGCCAGCACGACCGCCATCAAGGTCTTGATCATCGTCGTTAACAGTGCCATCGGGTTCATGCGCCAAAAATACCTGCCGCGTCGGCATCCAAAAGGGAAGCGCAATGGGCGATCATGGTGAATCCGCGGCATTGCTGGCAGGGCTTTCCGGTGCGCTGACCGCGTTCGGCCACCGGCTGATGGCGCGGGTCTATTATGCCGATACCGATTTCTCGGGTGTCGTCTATCACGCGCGCTATCTGGAATTCCTCGAGCGCGGCCGCTCCGACTATCTCAGGCTCACCGGCGTGCATCACACCGAACTCGCCGACGGCAAGCACGGCGAGAAGATCGTGTGGGTGGTGCGCCGCATGGAGATCGACTTCCGCATCCCCGCCCGTATCGATGACATCCTGACCGTCGATACCCGCACCGAGACCATTTCCGGCGCGCGTATCTTCATGGCGCAGCAGCTCAAGCGCGGCGACGAGGTGCTGGTCGAGGCCAAGGTCGAGGCGGCGATCATCGGCGAAAACGGCCGGCCGAGGCGTTTTCCCAGGGAATGGGTGGCGGCGTTCATGCCCAAGGTCGTTCCCCAGGACTGATTGGACGGATCGCGTGCTGACTTCGCCGGCGGCGGTGCCGGGGCGCGGCAATGCGCCGCGCCTTATGGACTAACCCATCCTTAACCATAACGGTTCATGAAGAGATTGGTGAAGATTGGCGTTATCCAGCGCCTTCCTTTCACCAATATTTGCCCCGAAAAGGCCGCTAACGGCACGGTTTGGGGTGTCCGGTAGCTTCGTGCGAACCGACCACAAGGGATGCCATGGGCCAGCCGCCAGCTTCGCCCGGAAAATCTTAAGGACGTAACGATGGAAAATATCGCACTCGCCGAACCGGGCGCGCAATTGTCGATTTGGGCCTTGTTCATGCAGGCCAGCTGGGTGGTCAAGCTGGTCATGATCGGGCTGCTCTGCGCCTCGGTGTGGACCTGGGCGATCATCGTCGACAAGCTGGTTGCCTATGGCCGCATGCGCCTGGCGCTGAACCGCTTCGAGCAGGTTTTCTGGTCCGGGCAGTCGCTGGAGGAGCTCTATCGCACCCTTGCCGACCGCAAGACGACAGGCATGGGCGCCATCTTCGTCGCCGCCATGCGCGAATGGAAGAAGAGTTTCGAGAAAGGCGCCAAGTCGCCGCTCGGCCTGCAGACCCGCATCGACAAGGCCATGGACCTGGCGCTGACCCGTGAGATGGAAAAGCTGGAGGGCCGCCTCGGCTTTCTCGCCACCACCGGCTCGGCGGCACCTTTCATCGGCCTGTTCGGCACCGTCATCGGCATCATGACCTCGTTCCAGGCCATCGCCGGCTCAAAGAACACCAGTCTCGCGGTGGTCGCGCCCGGCATCGCCGAGGCGCTGCTGGCGACGGCCATCGGCCTGCTCGCCGCCATTCCGGCGGTCATCGCCTATAACAAGCTGTCATCAGATGCGAGCAAGATCGCCGTGCGGATGGAGGGGTTCTCCGACGAGTTCTCCGCCATACTCTCGCGCCAAATCGATGAAAAAGTCGCGCCGAAGGCCTGAGGGACGATCATGGGAATGTCTGTAGGCGCAGGTGGTGGACGTGGCGGCAGGGGTCATCGACGGCGCGGCCGTCACCATGCATTGATGTCGGAGATCAACGTCACGCCGATGGTCGACGTGATGCTGGTGCTGCTGATCATCTTCATGGTCGCCGCACCGATGCTGACGGTCGGCGTGCCGATCGACCTGCCCGACACGCAGGCCAAGGCGATGAATGCCGACACCCAGCCGATCACCGTGTCGATCGATGCGACCGGCAAGATCTTCCTGCAGGAAACCGAGATTCCGATCGAGGAGCTGGTGGCCAAGCTGCAGGCGATCTCGAAGACCGGCTATGAAGAGCGCATCTTCATCCGAGGCGACAAGTCGACCGACTACGGCACGGCGATGAAGGTGATGGCCCGCATTTCGGCCGCTGGCTACAAGAACATCGGCTTGGTTTCACTGCAGGAACAGGATCAATAGACACACGATGAGGACCGGCCTCACCACATCGGTGATCTTGCATACGGCGGTGCTGGCCTTCGGCCTGTTCACGCTGTCGGCGCCGGCCGCGCTTCCGTCCGCCGATGTCGAGTCCGTCGCGGTCGATATCGTGCCGATGGAAGCCATTGCGCAGACCCTGCAGGGCGACAAGAAGGCCGTGATGCATGAAAAGCCGGCGCCGTTGCCGACGCAGCGTCCCGATATCGTGCCGAATGCACAGAAGGTCGGCGAAAACAGCGTCGACACCGACAAGCCGATAACGCCTGAAGCCAAGCCGAAACCCGTCGACACGACCTCGGCTCCGGCGCCCGCGCCGACCCCGAAGGAAATCCCGAAGACCGAGGACGTGCCGAAGTCGCAGGAAAAGCCCAAGCCCATTCCGGCGACGGAAGTGGCGCCAGCGCCGACGCCCAAGGAAGAGGTCAAGCCTGAGCCGGTCAAGCAGACCGAGCCGAAGCCCACTCCGGCAAAGCCCGCGCCGACACCGCCGCCGCAGGACAAGACCGCCGCCATCGATCCGACGCCCGAGGTCAAGCCCGACGCCGTCGCCGAGGCCATAGCCAAGGACCCGCCCACCGAGGAGACGCAGTTGCCGAATTCGGCGCCCGCGCCGGAGGCCCGGCCGAAGCCGCAGCCGGCACAGGCCGAAAGCGCCAAGGCGCCTGAACGCAAGGATGCCGACAAGCCGGTCAAGGAAGCCTCGTCCAAGCCAAAGTCGGACGACAAGCAGTTCAACGCCAACGAGATTTCGGCGCTGCTCGACAAGCAGAAGCCGTCCGGCGGCGGCGCCAAGCGCTCGACGCAGCAAGCGTCGCTCGGCGGCGACAAGGATCAGGGCCAGAAGCTGTCGAAGTCGGAGCAGGGCGCCCTGGAAAGCCAGCTCGGCGGTTGCTGGACCTTGCCGGCCGGGCTTGAAGGTTCGGAGAATTTCGTCGTCGTCGTCCGTTTCAACCTGAACAACTCCGGCAAGCTCGACGGCCGTCCTTCCGTTGAAACGTCGAGCGGCAACAGGCAGTTCGACGAGAGCGCGGTGCGCGCGGTTCAGAAATGCGACATGGCCGGCCTGCAAGTTCCCGCCGGCAAGCAGGACATCTGGAACGACATCCGGGTCACATTCGACCCAAGGGAGATGCTCGGCCTCTAGGCCCTGATATCCGAAGATCAGTATGAGAAGCGAGAAGACATGAAATCAATCCTCAAGCCGCTCCTGACGATTGCAGCCATGGCGCTGGGCATGACGGCCATCGTTCCGATGCCTGCCTGGGCGCTGGTCGAACTCAACGTCAACAAGGGCAATGTCGAGCCGTTGCCGATCGCCATCACCGATTTCCAGGGCGGCGACGCACTTGGCGCGCAGATTTCCCAGATCGTCACCGCCGACTTGAAGCGCTCCGGCCTGTTCGCGCCGATCGACAAGAGCGCCTTCATCGAGAAGATCGCCAATCCGGACGCAACCCCCCGCTTCGACGACTGGAAGGTGATCAATGCGCAGGCTCTGGTCACCGGCAGCGTCAGCAAGGAAGCAGACGGCCGCATCCGCGCCCAGTACCGGCTGTGGGACACATTCGCGGGGCAGCAGATGGCCGGCGAGCAGTTCTTCGCCAACGACGCCAATCAGCGCCGCGTCGCCCACATCATCGCCGACGCCATCTATGAACGGCTGACCGGCGAGAAGGGCTATTTCGACACGCGTGTCGTGTTCATCGACGAGTCCGGCGCCAAGAACGCGCGCAAGAAGCGCCTCGCCATCATGGACCAGGACGGCGCCAACGTCCGCTACCTTTCGGACGGCAGGTCGATCGTGCTGACGCCGCGCTTCTCGCCGAACCGGCAGGAAATCACCTACATGTCCTATGAGAGCGGCCAGCCCAGGGTCTATCTCCTGCAGATCGAGACCGGGCAGCGTGAACTGGTCGGCAATTTTCCAGGCATGACCTTTGCACCGCGCTTCTCGCCCGACGGCCAGAAGGTGATCATGAGCCTGCTGCGCGACGACGGCAATTCCAACATCTTCGCCATGGACCTGCGCAGCCGTTCGACGACGCGGCTGACCAACTCGACCGCCATCGACACCTCGCCTTCCTACTCGCCCGACGGCAGCAAGGTGGTGTTCACCTCCGACCGTGGCGGTCGCGCGCAGATCTACGTCATGGGCGCCGACGGATCGGGCCAGACCCGCATCTCCTTCGGCGATGGCGTCTATTCGACGCCGGTTTGGTCGCCGCGCGGCGACCTCATCGCCTTCACCAAGCAGAGCGGCGGCGAATTCCAGATCGGCGTCATGAAGACCGACGGCTCGGGCGAGCGCATCCTGTCGTCCGGCTTCCAGCAGGAAGGTCCGACCTGGGCGCCGAATGGCCGCGTGCTGATGTTCTTCCGCGACGCCAATGGCGGCCCGAAACTGGTTTCCGTCGATCTCACCGGCCGCAACGAGCAGCCGATCCCGACGACGAATTTTGCTTCGGATCCGGCTTGGTCACCGCTGCTGGAATAGAACGGGAATTGGCGAATTGAAGAATTGAAGAGATGGAGAAAGTAGAGGGCTACGTTAAGCGAGCAAAGGATCTAGAGGTCTACAAGCGCGCTTACGTGGTCTCTCTGGCGGTTCACAAGGCCACCCTCGCTTTTCCCAAGATAGAGCAATACGCGCTGGCCGATCAGCTGCGGCGTTCCAGCAAAGGGATTTGCGCCAATCTGGCCGAGGGATTTGCCAAACAGAGCCACTCCAAAGCCGAATTTGCCCGGTTCATTTCGATGGCCATAGGATCGTGCAGTGAAGTGGAGACGTGGATTTCATACGCGTTCGATCTCGAATACATCTCGCAGGCGCAACGGGACGAGTGGCTACAATCGTATGGCCAGGTGTACGGAATGCTGGTGAACCTCAGAGTGAAGCT
Organism: Mesorhizobium sp. ESP6-5; assembly: GCF_020164695.1. Lineage (NCBI taxonomy): Bacteria > Pseudomonadati > Pseudomonadota > Alphaproteobacteria > Hyphomicrobiales > Phyllobacteriaceae > Mesorhizobium > Mesorhizobium sp. ESP6-5. Next base: position 735 of record NZ_JAIUGR010000017.1, on the reverse strand, counting down.
AGGGTAAACATCCTTCTTCAATTCTTCAGTTCTCCAACTCTTCAATTCCCCTCTTACATTCCCCTTTTCCATGCCTTCGTCGCGTTTTGGCCGCATTTCCGCCTAGGGTCCGCGCCAACTGTGGCCTACGACAAAACAGCTGCGGACGGGCAGCCTAAACCAAATTTTAACCGTGTTTCTTGAATGCCGGTTAACCCAAACGTGGTTACTGGGTGATCAACGAAATCACTCGAAACATGATCACTCGAATACGAAGGAGAGGCGGCATGGGCCGTATCGCAGCACTGACCAGAAACCCGGCCATGATCGCGCTGGTGGCGATGCTCGCCATCACCGGTTGCGCTTCGAAGAAGACGCCGAACAGCGCCGCTGACCTTGGCCTCAATGGCGCGGGTGCCGCAACACCCGGCTCGGCACAGGACTTCACCGTCAACATCGGCGACCGTATCTTCTTCGATACGGACTCGACCTCGATCCGTGCCGACGCACAGACGACGCTGTCGCGCCAGGCACAGTGGCTGAACCAGTACAAGCAGTATGCCATCGTCGTCGAAGGCCATGCCGACGAACGCGGCACGCGCGAATACAATCTGGCGCTCGGTGCCCGCCGTGCCGCCGCCACGCGCGACTTCCTGGTTTCCAAGGGCGTTTCGGCGAGCCGTCTCAAGACGATTTCCTACGGCAAGGAACGTCCGGTCGCCGTATGCGACGACATCTCCTGTTGGTCGCAGAACC
>NZ_JAIUGR010000016.1:0-166166 GCF_020164695.1 Mesorhizobium sp. ESP6-5 | reverse complement strand
GTGATCCCCGTCGATGGCATTGCCGTGTGCGGATTGATCTCCCTGGCCGCTCGTATCCAGCGGATCAGGTTCTCCGGATTGTTCGCCAGCATGCCGGCGATAAAGACCCGGTCGGCAAGGCTGGAATCGAGGCGCGGACCAACCTGGCCTTGTGCCCCCGGCACGCCGGGGATCGTATGGCATCCGGAGCAGCCGTTCGCGATCATGATCGGAATGGCGCGCGCTTCCAAGCCGCCGGTCGCCATGTCCGATTCGTGGCGAACACGATCGCGCCGGTCGGACCACAAGGTCGCTGCGGCGACTGCCGCGGTCAGCAGCAGGATCGCGGCGAGCGCGCCGCCCACCATCCTAGCCAGGCCGGAGCGCATGGCTTGCCTCCCTGATTCCGCTCTTGCTTATCCAAAGGCCGGCAAGCAGCAAGGCGGCTCCGCCATAGATCAGGCCAGCCGGAACCCACATCACCAGTCCGGCGAGCTGCTGGTCCTCGATCGGGGTTAGACCCCAGAGCGCCGCGCCGGCGGCATTCTGCGGGTACCAGAGTCTGGGCGACAACAGCAGCAGCACGCCGAGCAGACCAGTGTGCAGTGACGTGAAGAAGAGATGCATGACCGCGCTGCCATAGGCCTGCTGGCGGCCGGAACGCGGCAGAATCCCCCACCAGAACAGCAGGGCTGTGCCGAGGAAGCTCGCATGCTGGGCGTAGTGCAGCACGCCCTGCTGAAGCGCTGCCTCGAACAGGACGGGAACGTGCCAGATCCAGATCGCGATACCGTGGATGACGGTTGCGTTGAGGGGGCGGCTGGCCACGGTCCAGATCGCCTGGAGAATCCTGCCGTGCGTGAGCCTTCCCGTCCCTCGGCGAAGTGCGGCCGGCAATGCCCATATCAGGACCGCGCCGGGGCAGGCGGCGACAAGGAGCGGCGCCGCTACCGCCATCAGCAGTTCATGCTCGATCATGTGGGCGGCAAACACCCGTTCGCCAAGCGCATGGATTGGGCTGACCAGCGCTCCGGTCAGCACGCCCCAGCCGGCGGTGAACAACAGAACTTGCCGCGTCCGCTCGGAGCGGCCCCGGCTGCTGCGGCGCCATAGCCGGCTCGCTCCAAGCGCATAGATGAGCGCGATTGCGGCCAAAGGGAGCGTGATGGGAAACGCAAGCGTCCATCCCGCTTCGGGCGCGCCGGCGCCATAGCAGATCGAGGTTGAGAAGAAGGCCTCGAAGCTCATCGCAGGCACTCGTCGAGAATGAGTGCGGCGCTGCCCTGCATGACGATGACAAGGGCAAAAAGCAAAGCCGCAAGAATGCCGAGATCGGCGACGAATTGCTCGGTGCCGCGCGTGCGCTCCGGCTTGAAAGCCGCGCCCCCCTGCCGCCGTGCCCGCCAAGAAAGCATGCCGCCGAGAAGCGAAAGCAAGGCCAGCAGCAATGCGATCGGAAGGACGACCGGCACCTGGCGATTGCACTGCCACGGAACAAGCGCGTAGTTCAGCTGCGTCGAGATTGCCCAAGCCAAAGGCCCCGACAGAAGACCACCCCAGGAGGTTCCCAATCGCAGCGCGCGCATCAGCCTAGCCTCGGTACCCAGTAGATGAGCAGGTAGATCGGGATCCAGGTGAGCACCACGAAATCCCAGTAAAAGACGTTGTCGCCCACATCGCCGAAGCGCCGGCCGCTATAGCCATGGCGTGTGAACATCAGCACCGTCAGCACGATCGTGTCGCCCACGTCGGTGATCAGATGCGTGGTGTGCAGTCCAAGCAACACCCAAAGCATCGAGCCGTAGGCGTTTGTGTCCCAAAAGATATTCAATGCCGGCAACTCGAACCAGCGCACCACGAGCGGGGCGACACCGAACAGCGACATCACGACCATGCCGATCCGCACCGGTACGATGGCGCAATGCTCGGCGTAGCGATTGAGGATGTGGTTTGGCACCAGGCTGGCGATCAGCAACAGGGTGACGATCGTTCCCGGCCAATGGTTAGGTTCCGGGGCGCTCAGACGCCAGTTGGGCCATGACATCGCCAGATAGAGATAGGCGCCGGCCGCCAGCGCGAAGCCCGTCCCTTCCAATGCCATGAAGCCGAGCGTGCCCCACCAGGTTGGGCTGCGCGGACCATGGCCAAACGTAGGGAGGGCGGAAAGGTCGGTGACGGGCCGCTGATTCATTCCTCGTCCTCCGGATCGCCCTTGGGCCAGAACCAGCCGAGCAGCGTGAGCGCGATCGGCATGGCGCCCCAGACGATCGCCCACGGCGTGAAGATCGAGTAGAGGAACGTGCCGCCCACGGCGATCGCCGCCAGCAGCGGCCAGATCGACGGCGTCGCCGATTTCTCGCGGATGTCGGGGTAGGCCTCCGCCACCGTCGAGATGAGCAACTCGCGGACATCGACGCGGAGTCCAGTTGCGACGGGAAGCGCCTCTCGTTCGGCCCACAGCGGCTCGACATTCGTCACGATCGGAATGCGCGAGAAATTGTAACTTGGAGGCGGGGACGACGTGGCCCATTCCAGGGTGCCGGCATCCCAGGGGTTATCGCCGGCCGGAGCCCCTTTCAATGCGCCATGTATCAGGTTGAAGGTGAACAGCACGAAGCTTAGGAAGAACAGCACCGCGCCGGCGCTGATGAACAGGTTGATGTTGCCCCAGCCAAGCTCCGCCGGATAGGTATAGACCCTGCGCGGCATGCCCCACAGGCCCACGAGATGCATCGGGAAGAAGGCCGCGTTGAAGCCGATGAAGGCCAGCCCGAAATGCCAGCGTCCGAGACGTTCGCTCATCATGCGCCCGGTGATCTTGGGGAACCAGAAATAGGCCGCGCCCAGCAGCGGGAATACCGATCCGCCGATCAGCACATAGTGGAAGTGGGCGACGACGAAGTAGGTGTCGTGCACCTGAAGGTCGAGCGGCACCGAGGCGAGCATGACGCCGGTTAGCCCGCCGATGACGAAGATGAAGAAGAAGCCGAAGACGAACAGCAGCGGCGTGCGGATCACCGGTCTGCCATCCCACAAGGTCGCCAGCCAGCAGAAGATCTGCACGCCATTGGGGATGGCGATCAGCATGCTGGACGCCGTGAAGAAGCTCGCCCCGAGCTTCGGCAATCCGGTTGCAAACATATGATGCACCCAGAGGCCGAACGACAGGAAACCCACCGCGATCAGCGACAGGACCAGCCCTAAATGGCCGAACGTCGGTCGCCGGGCAAAAGCGGGAATGATGGAGGAGACCATGCCCGTCGCCGGCAGGAAGATGATGTAGACCTCGGGATGACCGAAGAACCAGAACAGATGCTGAAACAGCAGGGCGTCGCCGCCCTCCGCGGGGTTGAAAATGTGGGTTCCGACAAGCCGGTCGAGAATGAGGAAGGTCGAGGTGATCATGACCGCCGGCATCGCGAAGACGACGACGAAGGAAGTGACCAGCAGTGCCCACACATAAAGCGGTATCTTGTCCAGCGACATGCCGGGCGCGCGTTGCTTGAACACGGTGACGATGGTGGCGACGGCGACCGCAAGCGACGACACTTCGGTATAGGTGATCATTTGCGCCCAGACGTCAGCGCGCTTGCCAGGAGAGAATTCCGGTCCGGATAGGGGCACATAGGCGAACCAGCCGACGTCCGGCGCCATGTTGAGGAGGAATGAGATCCAGGCAAAGGCCCCGCCCGAGACGTAGATCCAGTAGCCGAATGCATTGAGCCGCGGGAAGGCGATGTTACGGGTGCCGACCATCAGCGGCACCAGATAGATTCCCGTTGCCTGAACGATGGGCACAGCGAACAGGAACATCATGGTGACGCCATGCATCGTGAACAGCTGGTTGTAGAGGTCCGGCCCGATCAGCCCGCGCTGCAGCCCGGAGAGTTGGATTCGCATGGCGACCGCGTTCAGCCCGCCAAGGCACAGGAAGATGAAGGCCGTGATCAGATAGCGCCTTGCGATGACCTTGTGGTCGACGCTCGACAATGCTCCGATGATGCCGGGCGGCGTGCGCCATGCCCGCGTGAGCCAGTGGTGCAGGCTGGCATCGTCCATGCCAGTATCGCGCGGTCCGTCATGCTCGGGAGCCAGGTCGCCCTTGGTGGCGGTCTCGCGTTTCGGCGGCAGGTCGCGTTCGCTGATCAGATCCGCGCTGCTCATTTCAGACCCTCAAGGTAGGCGACGATGGCGTTGAGTTCGTCGCCGTTGAGCTCCACCACAGGCATGTGGGAACCGGGCTTCACGCCTTGGGGGTCCGCTATCCAGGCAGCGATATTGCCTCGGCTCATCGTCAACGTGCCGGCGGCGAGCGTGCGCCGGCTGGCAATATGCGTCAGATCCGGCGCGACGGTTCCTCCCGCTGGAGTGCCCCCGATCCTGTGGCACATCACGCAGGGACGCTTGAGGAACAGGTCCTCGCCAGCCTTGGCCTCGTCGCTCGCCGGAGGGCCAGACGGCTGCAACTGGTCGTTCCACCAAGCGTCGAACTTTTCCTTCGGCTCAGCGATGATGAAGGTACCCATGTTCGCATGCTGCGCACCGCAGAACTCGGCGCACTGGCCGCGATATACGCCAGGCTTGTCGGCCTTGATGTCGAGCACATTGATATGGCCGGGGATGAGGTCGAGCTTGCCGGAAAGGCTCGGCACCCAGAAGGAATGGATCACGTCCGTCGATGTCAGCAGAAGCCGTACGGGCTCCCCGGCGGGGATGTGGATCTCGTTCGCCGTGGTCAGGATGCGGCTCGGCGTGGCGTCTTCGTAGCGGACTTCCCACCACCATTGGTGGCCCGTGACGCGAATGGTGAGCGCGGCGTCGGAGCCGATCGCCGCAAGTGTCCTGTTGGCGAAGAAGCTCAGCAAGGTCAGTCCGACCACGATCACTGCGGTCAGCCCGACGGCGATCACGACAACGCGCAACTTTCGATGGTCGGCGCCGGCGTCGAGCACGAGCGGCTCGGCGCCGTCCCGCGACCGCATCATCAACGGTGTGGCAAGAGCGATCATCACCAGGACCCAGATCACCGCGCAAAGCGCGGTGAAAAACCAGATGAGCCATGCCAGCTCACTGGAAGCTGGCCCTTTCGGGTCGAGCGCTGATTGCCATCCCGCGCATCCCTGCAGAAACAAGACGCAGGCCGTGCCGAACCCGGTCGACGCAAGGCGCTTCACGGTGATTTCCCCAGCGTGGCTGCATCCGGCATGCGGTTTTCCGACGGATGCGGCATCATGTCGTCATTGCGTTGCGGCGCGGCGGACGAGGGTGCGTTGCCACTCAGCGAGCGAACGAAGGCGGCAAGCTCCCAAATCTGGTCATCGGGAATCTTGTCGCGGAAGCTCGGCATGCCTTTTGGCCGCCCATCACGGATCGTGGCGTGGATGCTTTCGATCGAACTGCCGTAAAGCCATTTCTGGTCCATCAAGGCCGGCCCCATGCCGCCGCCGCCATTGGCATGACAGCCCGAACAATTGAACCAGTTGAACAGGCGCTTGCCCTCGCTGAGGTGAAAGGCATTGGCCTCGAAGCTGGCTGCCTTGTTGTCGCTGGCGGAAGGCCGCTGTCCACCGGGTTCCAATGTCGTCACAGGCGCCGGCTGCTCGCCCGATCCGAGCGAGGATTGCGGGCGCGTGTCCCGCTCCTCGCGCTGGCATGCCGTAAGCGCTAGGACCGTAAACAAGAGCATGGCGGCACCGTGCTTCATCGCACTGGGCTCCCTGGGCCATCGAGGCGCGGCACGCCATATTGCGACAGCAATGCGTCGATCTCAGCCTTGTGCCTGGCCAGCGCGCTGTTCACATCGCCACGCAGCGCATCGTCCTCGCGCCGAACGCCCATCGAGATGTCGTAGATCATGGGCAATTGCGGTCCGTCGATGCGAGGCATGACGGGCGTGACGCGGAGGGGCACTTTCTGCTTGGCGGCGAAGTAGCCGGCGAGCGGGCCCCAGACGACGGCAAGATCGATGTCTCCGGTCGCCACTGCTTCGACGATGCGCGCCGGAGGGTTGGGTGCGGAGTAGTCGCCATAGACGGGATAGCCGACGAGATGCCCGACGATGCCGCGGCGGCCGAGCGCCTGGACGGGAGGCGAATTGGCCCCGTCGTCGCCGATGAGTTGCACGCCGATCCGCATGGCGCGCAGCCGCGGATCGTTGAAGGATGCCACATCCGGACCGTCCTGGCGGGTGACGAAAACATAGGACGACCGATAATAGGGGGTGGTGGTGCGCAGCATTTCGAGATTGGCCGGCGTGCCGGGCACGAGATCGCAAAGGCCGGCCTTCAGCGTGTTGCGCACGAAGCCCCGGCGCTGTGCCCACCAAGTGTAGGTCAGTTTGGCGCCGAGATCGGCGGCCACGATCTCAGCGATCCTGTTCTCGAAGCCCTGACCGGCGGCGTTGGAGAAGGGCATGTTGTTCGGGTCGGCGCAGACCCTCAGTTCACGCACATTCGCTGTCGCCGGCAAGAGCAGCAAGGCGAGGGCGGCCATGCCGGTTGCCATCCGCTGGAGCGCCTTTCGTACCTGGCGCGAGGGCCGCTTGAGTGCCTCAGGGCAGCCGGAACACATAGAGCGTGCCTCCCGCCGTTGTCGCGTCCTTGAGATCCTTCATCGCGTTGACGAAACCGAGGGCAGCGGTGGCGTCGCGCGGATCGAGATCGCCGGACACGATGGCGCCGGCCCAGCCGCCTACACCCGACAGGATCGCCACATATTGGTGTCCGTCGGGGCCGCGATATGTGATGGGCTGGCCGATGATGCCGGACGACGTCTTGAATTGCCAAAGCAGCTCGCCGGTCTTGGCGCTGACCGCCTTGAACCAACCCTCCATGGTTCCGTAGAAGACGACATCGCCGGCGGTCACGACCGCGCCGCTCCACACCGGGAAGTTCTCCTTGAGGCTCCAGGCGGGCTTCTCCGCGGCGATGTCCCAGGCGGTGAAGGCGCCCCGGTTTCCGCCGGGCCCGGGGATCATGCGTACGTTCATGCCGACATAGGGCGTGCCGGCAATGTAGTTCACCTCGACGCCTTCTTCGTCCATGCACAGATTGTTATGCGGGATGTAGAGCAGCCCGGTCTTCGGCGAAAAGGCGGAAGGCTGCCAGTCCTTGAGCCCCGATGCGGTCGGGCAGATGTCGCGGACGACCTTGCCGGTACCGGTCTTCTTGTCCGGATTTTCGACCAGACGGCCGCTGTCGAGGTCGACACCCTTGCTGGAATTGACGGGGCCGTAGGGCTTCGCGGACAGCACTTCGCCGGTGGTCCGGTCGAGAATGTAGAGATAGCCGTTGCGCTCGGGCCGGACCAGCACCTTACGCGGCTTGCCCTGCCAGTTCATGTCGAGCAGGACCTGCTCGTTGATCCCGTCATAGTCATGAAGGTCATGCGGGCTCCACTGGTAGAACCATTTCGCCGCTCCGGTATCGGGATCGCGGGCGAAAATCCCTGACGTCCATTTGTTGTCGCCGGGCCGCAGATCCGGGTTCCACGGTCCAGGGTTGCCGGTGCCGTGGAAGATCAGGTTGAGATCCGGGTCGTAGGAAATCCAGCCCCACATGTTGCCGCCGCCGATTTTCCAGGCTTCCGGCGGCCATGTCGTGACGCCAAGGTCCTTGCCCTTGTCCATGTCGTAATGCGGCTTGAAATCGGGGCCGATTAGCACGTCCTTGTCCGGTCCGGTGCCGTAGGCCGTCCAGACGACATGACCGTCGCCGGCGTCAAGCGCCTTGACCCAGCCGCGGACGCCCATCTCGCCGCCTGAATTGCCGACCAGCACTTTGCCTTTCACCACCAACGGCGCCATGGTGATGGTCTCGCCTATGTTGATGTTGCCGATATGGGAGTTCCAGATCGGCTGGCCGGTGTTCGCATCGAGTGCGATGGTGTGACCGTCCAGTGTGTTGAAGAAGATGCGCCCGTCCGCGAAAGCCGCGCCGCGATTCACGACGTCGCAACAGGCAACCCCTTGCGCCGCGGGTTCGGGATTGGGTTCGAACTTCCATTTCATCGGCGCGCCTGGCTTGGTGAGGTCGAGCGCGTAGACCATGTTGGGGAAGGGGGTCACGATGTACATCGTGCCGCCGACGACCAGCGGCGCCGCTTCCTGGCCTTTGTTGACGCCGGTGGAGAAGGTGAAGGCCACCTGCAGGTTCTTGACGTTGCCTTCGTTGATTTCAGTGAGCTCACTGTAGCGGGTCGACGCGTAGTTCTTGGCCGGCATCGTCCATTGCCCATCGTCGCGCGGTGCGGCGGAAGCCGGCGGCGAGATCGCCGACGGTGGCGGAGCTTCGGAAGCGCCCGTCAGCAGAGGAGTGCAAGCCAGCAGCAACCCCGCAAGGAAGCTCTGGAGACGTTTGCTAGCTGCCGCCGGGCGGTTCGTGCGTACCGCGTCAACGCAGGGTGTTGCACACCGCGCTGCTTGCTTCATTTCGGTGTCGCGCCTCCGACGCCTGAACCGATTTCCGCTGCGATGTCGGCCTCGGTGCCCGAGCATAGCGGGTGACCCCAGCCGGAGGCGCTTTTTCCGCCGGGATCGAGATCATAGATGATGGCATCCTTGCGGTTGGGATTGACGCCTGCCGGGACCTTGTCGAGGCCGAGAGCCGCGCGAACGCGCCAGGCGACATTGTGGTCGGCGCAAGAGGAATCGCCACTGACGCCAAGCGCGCCGACGATCGTTTTGCCGTCGTAAAGGGCCAAGCCCCCGCCAAACACGACGACGCCGCCGATAGGCTTGCCGACCAACGGATCGTTGGCGCTGCCGAAGGTTTTGGGATCGCCCGCATAAGCCGCGGCTTGGTTGACGGGGTTGGTCGCCTGCAGCCCGAACAGCGGCCCACCCGGTTGCACGCCAGCGTAGAGATTGGCCGTCGACAGGGCCATTTGAGCCAGGCTGAGACCGTTGGCGGTGCTGGCTTTCTCCGCTGCGACGAGCCGACTGCCCGGCCATTGCGAATCGACTGCCGGGCCGCTGAACGCAATCGCGCAGACAGTGCCATCGCGGGCAACGATCGCGCCCCATTCGTTGGTTTCAAAGCCGCCATTGGCTGGTCCGCCGCTTGCCTTCACATTGGCTTTGAGGACTGTAAGCAGCCTATCGTGATCGGCCGGACAAGCCTGCTGCGCCATGGCCCTGTCATCGTGGAGCAGGTCGCCCATCAGCAACAACAAACCAAAGGCAGATACGAAAAGCTGACAGCGATACATTGTCTTGGGCATTCGTTCGAACATCAAAGAGAACCCTGGCAGATCGTGGAACGCGAGCAGGCGTCCGTGCCTAACTCGCACAATGCTTCTATGTTCCTGCTTTGGAAAAATTCGTGCAGTTGGATTTGGAGGCTGGTGCTCAGCCATGCTGTCCGTGTCATCCCAAGCCTCTTTTGGCGGGCGATAAACCCGGACAACTCATCTGCTACCTAATCCGGACAACTCATGTGCTTACGACACCGATCCGAGAGGGACTTGCCTACATCGCACATGTCGTCGATATGAAGGTCGATGAATTCGCCGAAGGGCTTCAGGCGCGCTATACGGGACTTTGTCAGCGTCTCACCATGATCGACTTGGCGTAAATTCGTGTGCACCCGGCAGGGTCTAGCGTTTTGAATGTTAAAGAGAATGCTGAAAAATCAACAATATAGACTGGCTATTGCACCCATGATGGACTGGACGGACCGCCATTGCCGGTTCTTCCATCGCCAGCTGACGACACATGCGCTGCTTTATACCGAAATGGTTGTGGCCGACGCGGTTATCCACGGCGCGCGCGAGCGGCTGCTTGGCTTCGATGAGGTGGAACATCCCGTCGCCCTGCAACTTGGCGGCTCCGATCCGGCAAAACTTGCCGAAGCGGCGCGCGTTGGCGAAGCCTTTGGTTATGACGAGATCAATCTCAATGTCGGCTGCCCGTCCGACCGCGTCCAGTCGGGCACGTTCGGCGCTTGCCTGATGAAAGTACCCGACCTCGTCGCAACCTGCGTCGCGGCGATGAAGGCGGCGGTGACGGTGCCAGTCACGGTCAAGTGCCGCATCGGCGTCGACGAACAGGATCCGGAGCCGGCGCTCGATGCGCTGGCGAATGGGGTTTTCGATGCCGGCGCCGATGCCTTGTGGGTGCATGCTCGCAAGGCCTGGCTGGAAGGGCTGAGCCCCAGGGAAAATCGCGACATCCCGCCGCTAGACTATAACAGGGTTTATCGGTTGAAGGCTGGAAAACAAAGCAAATTCATAGGCATCAATGGCGGTATTCAGTCTCTTGGCGAGGTGCGGCTGCATCTCGATCATGTCGACGGAGCCATGCTCGGCCGCGCCGCGTACCACACACCAGGCATTCTGGCCGGTGTTGACGCCGCCTTCTACGGTGCGCGGTCGGAAGCGTTCGATTTCGCGGCACTGATCGATGCTATGGCGGAGTATGCGGCGCGCCATATCGAACAGGGCGGCCGGCTCGGCCATGTCACCCGCCATATGGTCGGGCTGTTTCATGGGCTGCCCGGCGCGCGCCGCTATCGTCAGATCCTGTCCACCGACGCAACCCGACCCGGAGCCGGGGCTGACGTGCTGAAGACGGCTTTCGCGGCTGTCGAACTCGGAGGAGCGGCCGCCGAAGCGGCCTGAGCTCAGTCCCTGAGGATCATCCGGTCGCCGCGCACGTCGAAGCCCGACAGCGAACCGATGAAGTTCATGCCGAGCAGGCTTTGGCTCAGCATGCCTGGAGCGGCGATCATCACCGGCATATCCTTGCGCACGATGCCGCCGATCGCCAGTTCGTCGGTTTTGACCGCCGCGGCGCGCGCCATGCCGTTGGCGGTCGAAACCGGTATCGTGTAGTTGAGTGCCGCGGGATTGAAGCCTGAGGCCTGAGCGTCCTCCGAACTCAGCACCGTGCTGGTGGCGCCGGTGTCGACAACGGCGCGAACCGGGTTGCCGTTGACCAGGATGCGCGCTTCGAAATGGCCATTGTCGGCCTTGTCCAAGGTCACGGTGGCGTGGCCGTCTTCGACACCGAGCGCCAGCGGGCTGCCGGGAACAAGGCCGGCGGTCACCCGGCTGGCGACGTCCTGCAGCTCGTAGCGATATTGATAGCCGGCGATCAGCGCGAGCACGATAGCCGCCCAGGCGCCGAGATTGCGGGTCATCACTCCCAGCGGAGCGGACCGCAGCAAGCCGGCGCCGATAAGGGCGCCGAAAGCCCCAAGCCAGATCAGCCGGCCAAAATCGTAATTCTCGACGCCGAACGTGCTGCCGGCGGAATCGTTGAGCATGAGCAGGGCTGCCCCTACACCGATCACCGCCATCACAACCCAGAACAGCCGGCTGCTCACTCGTCCCTCGCTAGAGTGCGTCGCGTTCGCGTGCCATGCGGGTGCGGCGCGTTTCCCGGCGCGGCCGGCGCTCGACGGTTTCGAGCCGGGCTGGCAGTTCGGCCATCACGCTGCGGCGCGTCTCGGGCGTCATCCCTATCCAGGCGCCGATCTCCTCGCGCGTGCGGCCGCAACCGAAGCAGAAGCCGGTTTTCATATCGATCGAACAGACCAGGATGCAGGGAGATTCGATGGCCGTCATGACTTTCTCTCGGTGGACCCGGTCCGGAATCCGCTCTTCCACCTCCACATGGTGCAACGGCAAAGCCAATGCAAGCCCTCCCGATCGCGCCTTCCGTGGCCGCCTTTGCGGCAAATCAGGAAGGACGATCGAGGAGGTTGTGCCGGTCACGCAAGACAGCTATTCCGCTCCTCTGCTCCAGGAACGATTGTTCGCGACATGACCAGTGCACTGCCTTTCGATGATTTCCGCGACCTGCTCGGCAATCTGCCATTGGCCGACCTCAAAGCTGAAGCGCGCGTGCGCACACTGTTTGCCAAGGCCGATAAGCCTGAGAATTCGCTTGGCCGCGTCGATGACATCGCCGCCTGGCTCGCAGCCTGGAGCGGTCGCGCTCCGCCTGCCGTGACCAGGCCCCTGATGGCTGTCTTTGCCGGCAACCATGGCGTTGCCAGGCAAGGCATTTCGCCGAGGCCCGTGGCGGCGACCGCTAACGCGGTCGAGCTTTGCGCGGCCGGCGGTGCGGCGATCAACCAGATCTGCATTGCCAACGACCTCGGTCTGAAGGTGTTCGATCTTGCCCTGCACATCCCGACCGGCGACATCACCGAGGACGCCGCGCTCGATGAGCGCGGTTGCGCCGCCACCATGGCCTTCGGCATGGAGGCGATTGCCGGCGGCACCGACCTGCTTAGCCTCGGCGATCTCGGCGTCGGCAATTCCACCGTCGCCGCCGCCCTGCTCGCCGCGCTTTTGGGGGGCAGGGGTGCCGACTGGGTTGGCCCGGGATCCGGCGCCGACGCGGCGATGCGGGCTCGCAAGGCAGAGGTGGTCGATGCGGCGCTGGCCTTTCACGGCCGCCATCTAGAAGATCCGCTTGAGGCGCTGCGCCGGGTGGGCGGCCGCGAGTTCGCGGCGATAGCCGGCGCAATCCTTGCCGCGCGGATGCAGCGGATACCGGTACTGCTCGATGGATTCGCGGCAACGGCAGCCGCGGCGGTGCTGCATGCAGCGAACCCCGCAGCCCTTGATCATTGTCTTCTCGCCAGCCTGTCGCCGGAGTCCGCGCATGCAAGGGCGGCCGAGCACCTCGGGCTGCGTCCGCTGCTCGATCTGGGGATCGGCCACGGCGAAGGGGCGGGAGCCGCTCTGGCGGCTGGGCTGGTCAAGGCGGCGGCACTGACCAGTTCGGGCATGGCGGCGGCTGTGCGGGGTTGACCACGCGGCACCAGCGTTTACGGGGTCCTTACCGCCGTCGCGCGGCCACCGCCGCGGTCGGCAGCGCCGGCAGTTCTTCCATCACCCGGCTCAGCGGGAAAATAGCGATCGCCTCGGTGCCTTCGCGCAGCTTGGAATGAAGCTCGAACTCGCCGCCATGCATGGCGAGCAGCCCTTGGACGATCGGCAGGCCAAGCCCGGTGCCTTGCTCGGCGCTCTTGATGGCGATCGAACCCTGGCCGAAGGCTGAAAGCACGACCGGAATCTCGTCCTCGGGAATGCCCGGACCGTTGTCCTTGATCGAAATGTATTGTCCGCCGCCCGCCGTCCAGCCGACCCGGACCCGGATTTCGCCGCCGGTGGCGGTGAACTTGATGGCATTGGACAGAAGGTTGAGCGTGATCTGGCGCACGGCGCGCTCGTCGGCGAACAGCCGCGGCAATGTCTGTTCGAAATCCTGGACGACGCGGATGTCCTTGTTGCGCGCCTTGAGTTCCATCATGTGGCAGCAATCCTCGACGATGTTGAGCAACATGACCGGCTCCTCGTTGAGCTGGTAGCGGCCGGCCTCGATGCGCGACAGGTCGAGGATCTCGTTGATGAGGTCGAGCAGATGCTGGCCTGAGTCATGCACGTCGTGGGCGTAATCGCGATAGGTGGGATTGCTCATCGGCCCGAGGACCTCGTTCGCCATCACCTCGGAAAAGCCGAGGATGGCGTTGAGCGGCGTGCGCAATTCGTGGCTCATCGAAGCGAGGAAACGCGATTTTGCCAGGTTGGCGTCCTCGGCCCGCCGCCGAGCCTCATCCGACATCGATTTCGCCGTCTCCACTTCGGCGATCAGCGCGTCCTTTTCGGAGCGGAACGACAACAGCAGCAGGGAAAAGCGATTGAGGTGACTGGCAATATAGGCGAAGAAAGGCAGCGACAGGACAAGCAGCGCGGCCATGGTGGCCCCGACCGGCATCCAGGACTTGGTCGCGGCATAGGCGTAGAGCGCCACTGGAACCGCGAAGGTCGCCAGCAGTGCTCCGCCCAGGGACGAGGCCATGAGCGCCGTCCCTGCCATGGCAAACAGCAGCACCACCGCCTTGACCGCCTGGAACTGGTCGACCTCGCAGGCCCCGCAGCCCAGCCAGACGAACCAGGCCCAGCCCAGACCACAAAGGAAGTGGCCGACCAGGAATTCCCTTCGCGTTTGCAAGGCGTTAAGTTCGGAAGCTTCCGTGCGCTCGATGCGCCGCGCCATGAAAACGACGATCGTATAAGAGGTCAGCGTAAACAACGCCCAGAGCCCGATCTCATTGCCGACACCGGCCAGACGACCGGCCGCGGCGATCGCCAGGACGAGCATCGGGATGACGACGGCACCGCTGGTCATCGCCTGGGCATGGAGCTTCAGCAGCTCGCGGTCGAAATCGAGATTGCCGGCCTGCTGCGAAAGACGGTCGCGCGTCTTGCGAACCGCGCGCGCGACATCGCTGTTGCGATGCCGTTTCCTGCGGTCCACAATGAACTTGTCCGCCGTGTTCGAGCGTTGCAAGGGCATCAAAAGCTTCAATTTATGCGCGCAGCGATTTCAAGGTGTTAAGCTACGTTCGAATGATTAACCAACCGTTTGCCATATGAGCCGTTCGTGGTCGCCAAGGTCGCGCCCGAGGTACGCGGCAGCGCGCCCGAGAAGTCCGTGGCGAAAGCTGCTGGATTACGGGCTGACCGTCATCATTCTGGGGCTGCTGATCCTGCTTGCGGCGCGTCTCGATCGAGTGGAGACACGCAAGACGCAAGGTACAGCCATCATCAATGACGGCGATTCGATCACGCTCGGCGCCGAGCGCATCCGCATGCGCGGCATCGACGCCCCGGAATACACCCAGACTTGCCACAAGAACGGCGCCGATTATGCCTGTGGCACGCTGGCGCGCCAGTCGCTGGTGCGG
The DNA here is from genome assembly GCF_020164695.1 of Mesorhizobium sp. ESP6-5. Taxonomy (NCBI): domain Bacteria; kingdom Pseudomonadati; phylum Pseudomonadota; class Alphaproteobacteria; order Hyphomicrobiales; family Phyllobacteriaceae; genus Mesorhizobium; species Mesorhizobium sp. ESP6-5. The sequence goes on along the minus strand of NZ_JAIUGR010000016.1, from coordinate 151,485 downwards.
CTGATCGCCGGCAGGCCGGTCACCTGCAGCGGCTGGCAGCGCGACCGCTATGGCCGGTTGCTCGGCGACTGCAAGGCCGGCGGCACCGACCTAAACCGCGCCCAGGTCGAGGCCGGCTGGGCCGTTGCCTATGGCGCTTTCGAAGGCGATGAAGCAACGGCCCGCGCGGCCAGGGTTGGCATCTGGGCGGGCACGTTCGACCTGCCGCAGGACTGGCGCGATAGTCACCACGGCGAGGTCGTCGAGCGAAAACATGGCACACTGGCGTCGATCGGCGACGCGGCGCGCGAGATCTTTCGCTTCTGGTGAAGCGTGTCTGGCGGAAGGAAAAGGAGGATCGAAATGAAGCTGTTCGACGGCGGCCGGGCACCCAACCCTCGGCGGGTTCGGATTTTTCTCGCCGAGAAGGGGATCGCGGTTCCGTTGGTGCCCGTCGACATGGGCGCGCTGGAGCACAAACAGCAGCCGGTAAGCTCGCGCAACCCGCTGCGGCGCCTGCCGGTGCTGGAACTCGATGACGGCACCATCCTCACCGAATCCGTCGCCATCTGCCGCTATTTCGAGGAACTCCATCCCGAGCCGGCGTTGTTCGGAAACGACGCACTTGGCAAGGCGCAGGTCGAGATGTGGCAGAGGCGGATGGAGTTCAACCTGCTCAGCAGCGTCACGCAGGCTTTCCGCCATATCCATCCCGCCATGAAGGAATGGGAAATTCCGCAGATCCCTGAATGGGGTGAGGCCAACAAGCCGAAGGCGGTGGAGTTTCTCATGCTGCTCGATGCTGAACTCGGCAGCCGTGAATTCGTCGCCGGCGACAGCTATTCCATTGCCGACATCACAGGGCTGATCGCGATCGACTTCATGAAGCCGGCACGCATCAAGGTGCCGGAGGAATGCACCAATGTGTCGCGTTGGCATCAGGCAATCTCCAGCCGGCCGAGTGCCGCTGCTTGAGCGTGGAACTGGACAGATTCGCCGCGACGGTCCGCGCTTGCCGCATCTGCGCGGACGATCCCATCGGCAAGCCGCTGGCGCATGAGCCGCGTCCGGTGCTGCGACCCTCTTCCAGCGCCCGTATCCTGATCGCCAGCCAAGCACCGGGAACCAAGGTGCATCTGTCGGGCATGCCCTTCACCGATGCTTCGGGCGACCGTTTGCGGACTTGGCTTGATGTGACCAGCGACGAATTCTACGACATCGAGAAATTCGCCATCGTGCCGATGGGCTTCTGCTTTCCCGGACAGGACGCCAAGGGCGGCGACCTGCCGCCGAGGCGCGAATGCGCCCCGGCCTGGCGCGCGCCCTTGATGGCGCTGATGCCGCGGATCGACCTGGTGCTGACGATCGGCATCTACGCGCAGACCTGGCATATGGGCGCGGCGCGGCGCGCCTCGCTGACGGAAACGGTGATGGACTGGCGCGTCATCTGGGAGAATTCCGTCGGCCCCAAAGTGCTGCCGCTGCCACATCCATCCTGGCGCAACACCGGCTGGTTGAAGCAGAATCCGTGGTTTGAAATAGATTTGCTGCCTTTCCTGCGCTCGGAAATCCGCTATCGCCTCGGTTAGGCATTGAGCAAGAAAACACTCGCTTTCGACGCAAGCGGCAGAATTTTTTTCTTGTGAATGGCCCAAATAAAAGGGAATATAGCGAAACTATTCCACCAGGAGCCTCCGATGGATCGCCTCGACCGAAAAATTCTCCGCCTGCTGCAGGAGGACGCGACGCTCGCGGTCGCCGATGTCGCCAAGAAAGTCGGCCTGTCGACCACGCCGTGCTGGCGGCGCATCCAGAAGCTGGAGGAGGAGGGCGTCATCAAGCGGCGCGTCGCCATTCTCGACCACGAGAAGGTCAATGTGCGGGTCACCGTCTTCGTGTCGATCCGCACCAATTCGCATAGTCATGAATGGCTGCGCCGGTTTTCCGAGGTCATCCAGGAATTTCCCGAGGTGGTCGAATTCTATCGCATGAGTGGCGACGTCGATTACCTCTTGCGCGTCGTGGTGCCCGACATTGCCGCCTACGACGCCTTCTACAAACGGCTAATCGCCAAGATCGAGATCCGGGACGTGTCGTCGTCCTTCGCCATGGAGCAGATCAAGTACACGACCGAAATCCCGCTCGACTATATGGTGCTGGACAAGGAGTCGGGCGCGAACGCGGCCTGAGCCCTCCGTTCAATTCTTCTTCTTGTTGAGGAAGCTCCAGGGCGAGTTCACCGGCAACACAACGGAGTCCGGAACCGTGTCGACGCCCACGACATCTGCCTTGCGCACGGTATAGCCGGACTGGATGACGCTGACGCCGTCGAGAATGAACAGCTGGCTCTTCTCCATGTCCGGGTTCAGGGCGCCGGTGACGGCAACCGACTGGTAGGCCTCGGACATCTTGTAGGGACGGGCCGGTGTGACCAGCACGATCTGGTTGGGCGGAGGCGTCGGCATGTGGCTGCACGCACCCGTCCATGGCACCAGCAGGAACTGATAAACGAGATCTCCATCGCGATCGACCGGCAATGCATAGCCGGCTAATTGTATGGTCTTGTCGTGCAGGGCGACTGAGAGTGTCTCGCCATGATCCGGCAGTTTCGCCGCGATCATCGGCAAGCCGGCGTCTTCGGCGATGGCCTGCGTCGCCGGGCGCAGATCCTTCCAGAAGATGTGCGTGGTCTCGGCCGAAGCGCCCGCGGTGGAGAGTGCAAGCGCGGCCGCAAGCGCCAGGATCGCTTTGAAATGGTTCATGGTCGCATCCTTTGCGGGCGAGTAAAGACGCCGCTGTCGGTGGCGTCAATGCTCGAGCCGCGTCACATGTCGGCGAGAACCGGCTGCGGCAATCCCCGCCTTGTCAGGTCTTTCTGGTGGCGAGGCGTTCGTGGGTTTTGGCATGCGAGAGTTCTTTCACCGCATCCTTGCCGATCCAGCGCGCCGTCCTGTTCGCGGAGTTGGCAAGTTCCTGCGCCAGGGCAAGGGCAGGGCCATGCAAACCCACCGACCGTTTGCCGATTTGCCGCAGCGCCCAGTTGACCGCTTTCCTGACGAAATTGCGCTCGTCGCGGGAATGAGCCTCGACTAGCGGCAGGTAGGACAGAAACGTCGCGTCCGGCTCCTTTTTCAAATGCACTGACGCCCATGCCAGCATCGCGAAGGCCGTGCGGCGAACGAATTCGCGCTCGTCGGCGGCAAACTCCTCGACCAGCTGGCGCCAGAACAGCGTATCCACGAACAGATCCGAGACGGTGTCGACGATCTCCCAGGAATCGAAATCGCCGGCCCAGCGGCGGCATTCTTCAATGGTAATCTTTTTCGGCTCGCCGGTGAAGGCCGCCATCAGCCGTGCTTCGCGAACGCCGCTGTCCCACAGCGCCAGGGATCGCTTGTGGTCGCGCTTCAGCTTGCGCGCCAAAGGCCGCAAATCCGCATTGGCGACACCGAGCGCGGTCGCGGTGTTGATACCGAACCGCCCCATGCCGGCGCGGACTTCCTCGGTTCCGATCGAATGCAGATGAGCGACGATGTCCTGCGCGGTCCAGCCTGGAACGGGCAGGGACACTGCGCCTACTTCTCTAGCCGCGCCAGCAGCGAGGACGTGTCCCAGCGCTTGCCGCCCATCGCCTGCACGTCCTTGTAGAACTGGTCGACCAGCGCGGTCACCGGCAGCCTGGCGCCATTGCGATCGGCCTCTTCAAGGCAGATGCCGAGATCCTTGCGCATCCAGTCGACGGCGAAACCGAAGTCATATTTGCCGGCATTCATGGTCTTGTGCCGGTTTTCCATCTGCCAGGAACCGGCCGCGCCCTTGGAAATCACCTCGATCACCTTCTCAATGTCGAGACCTGCCTTCTTGCCGAAATGAATGCCTTCCGAAAGCCCCTGCACCAGCCCGGCGATACAGATCTGGTTGATCATCTTGGTGAGCTGCCCGGCGCCCGCCGATCCCATCAGTCCAACCATGCGGGCAAAAGCGTCGATAACTGGCCTGGCCTTAGCGAAGGCGGCCTCATCGCCGCCGACCATGACGGTCAGCACGCCGTTCTCGGCGCCGGCCTGGCCACCGGAGACGGGCGCGTCGAGAAATGAGAAGCCGCCCGATTGCGCGGCTTCGGCCAGTTCGCGCGCGACTTCAGCCGAAGCCGTGGTGTTGTCAATGAATACCGAGCCTTTCTTCATCGCCTTGAAGGCGCCTGCGGGGCCTGTGGTCACCGAGCGCAAGTCGTCATCGTTGCCGACACAGGAAAAAACGAAATCCTTGCCCTCGGCGGCCTGGGCCGGCGTCGCGGCAAAGCCGCCGCCATGTTGGGCGACCCACTGCTCAGCTTTGGCTTGGGTGCGGTTGTAGACGGTCACGTCGTGGCCACCCTTGTTCTTCAGGTGTCCGGCCATGGGATAGCCCATGACGCCAAGACCGAGAAATGCCACCGATGCCATGCCTTGTCCTTCCGGCGAAACAGAGATTTCAGCTGCGGAAGCTCTAGGCCATGCGACGAATTCGTCAAGGCGCGCGCTGCGGCATCGACTGGCACAGGCCGATCCGGAGCGGCTCAGCGATTGAGGTGGATCGTAATCCTGCGCTCGATCCATTCGACGCCATGGCGCAGGATTTCGACCATCACCAGATAGACGATGGCGACCCAGACATAGGCCTGGAAATCGAAGGATTTGGCGTAGGCAAGCTTCGCATTGCCCATCAGGTCATAGACCGTGATGATGGCGACGATGGCCGAGGCCTTGATCATCAGAACCAGTTCATTGCCGTAGGGCCGCAAGGCCACGATGAACGCCTGCGGCAGGATGACCTTGCGCAGCGTCTGCAGCTTGTGCAGGCCGAGCGAGGCAGCACCTTCCCATTGGCCCCTGGGAACACTCTCGATGGCGCCGCGGAGGATTTCGGCCTGGTATGCCGCGGTGTTGAGCGCAAAGGCGAACACCCCGCAGTTGAAGGCCTCGCGGAAGAACCACCACAGCCCGATGGACTCGAGCTGCAGCCGGAAAGAACCCAAGCCATAGTAAACGAGGTAGACTTGGACGAGCAGCGGTGTGCCTCGGAAGAAATAGACATAGCAATAGGCAAGGCCGGACAAGAACCGGTTCTTCGACATGCGGCCATAGGTGACGGGCAGCGAAAAGATCGCGCCGGCCACCATCGAGATCGCCACGAGCGACAGCGTGGTCCACAGTCCCTGCAGATAGGCGGGTGCATATCTGGCAAAGAACTCGCCATTCCAGGCGTAGACGAGATAGGCGAGGATACCGAGGCCGAAGAGGATCCAGAGGCCGACGAGTGCGTAACCGACGATGCGGGTGCGCGGCCAGCCGCGTGCCCGCGGCGGCGGGCGGTCGACCGAGATCGCTTCCGTGACGCTCATCGTGCCTCCCTCCGCCCCAGCGAGCGCAAGATGAACCCGGTTGCGATCGAGGACAGGATCGCCAGGACGAGGAAAACCAGTGCGGCGACGCTGTAGAACAGGAAGGAATGCTTGGTGACACGTGCCGCCACGCCGGCATTGCGCAGGGTTTCAGCGAGGTTGACGACCGAGACGAGGGCGGTGTCCTTGAGCAGGCTCAGCCAGCAATTCTCAAGGCCGGGAAAGGCGATGCGCAGCAGCTGCGGCAGGATCACCTTGCGCATGGTAAGCCATTTCGACAGGCCGATTGCATAGCCGCCTTCATACTGGCCCTTCGGAATGGCGCGAAAGGCGGAGAGGAATACCTCGCTGGCGTAGGAAGAAAAGATCAGCGACAGCACGATCATGCCGGCGATGAAGCTGTCGACATCGATCGTTGCCTCGGGCTTGAAGAGGCGGATGACGTATTGCAGCAAGATGGGCATGCCGAAGAAGAACAGGAACAGCGTCACCAATTCCGGCAGGCCGCGAAACATGGTGGTGTAGATGTTGGCGGCCAGCCGCAGCGACGGTTCTTCGGACTGCTTGGCCCAGGCTACGAAAAAGCCGATCGTCAGGCCGATCGGCAGCGTTGCAAGCGCGAGCGCGATGGTGACCAACGCACCATAGGCAATATCGTCACTCCAGCCCTCCGGTCCCCAACTGAGCAGTGTCCATATGCTTTGGACTGGCATTGACTGGCCTTACCCCACGGCGCTCCCGAGATGAACAAGGCGGCAGGGAAACCCCGCCGCCTTGGCAATGATGATCAGGACTCGGCGCCGTAGACGTCGAACTTGAAGTACTTGTCGTTGATTTCCTTGTATTTTCCGTTGGCGCGGATGGCGTCGATGGCGGAATTCAGCTTGTTGACCAGGTCGGTATCGCCCTTTCGAACGGCGATGCCGGCGCCAGGTCCGAAAATTTCGACAGGTTGCGGCGAGGGCTGGCCGAGAATCTTGCAGCAGGCGCCTTCAGGCGAATCCAGAAACTGCTGCAGCACGACAATATCGTCCTCGATGGCGTCGAGACGGCCATTGGCGAGGTCAGCCTGTTCCTCGGGGCTGCTCGGATAGCCCTTAATGGTGCTGTCCGTGTAGGTCTTCGAGGCATAGTTGAAATGGGTGGTGGTGGTGGCGACGCCGATATTCTTTCCGGCGAGGTCTTCCTTGGTCACTCCCTTGAGCGGCGAATCCTTCGGCACGGCGATCGCCGACGGGGTGTTGTAGTATTTGTGCGAGAAGTCGACCTTCTGCTGCCTCTCCGGCGTGATCGACATCGAGGCCACGATGGCGTCGAACTTGCCGGCCTGAAGTGCGGGGATGATGCCGTCCCAATCCTGGGCGACGAAGGTGCACTTGACCTTCATCTCATCGCAAAGTGCCTTGGCGATGTCGATGTCGAAGCCGACAAGCTGGCCATCGGCGGTGAGGTTGTTGAAGGGGGGGTAGGCGCCTTCGGTGCCGATCCGCAGGGTCTTCTCCTGGGCCTGGGCTACGCCGAGCGTCAGCAGCGCAGCCGATGCGGCGAGCGCGATACGCAGTGCAATACGCATGATAGTCCTCTCTTTATGGTCCCGGCCGTCGTTCCGAAACGGCTCTGTGGGGCGGTGCTTTTTGACCGCCCGCTAGGCCGATACTCCCACTCTTTCCAAGAAAAAAGCAACCGCAAAACCGCCGAAATCGGTAATGGGCTTCTACCGTTACGTTACTTCTCAAGCAACGAGGCCGGTCGTACGCTCGATGAAGTCGGCTATGGATTTTGCGTCATCGAGGTCGAACACCGGCAGGCTCTGGTCGGCGATGGCGAAATCCGCGGCGACGGCGACAATATTGGGATCATCCACCGCAAGCGGCGTCCGGTCCTTCGCTTCCAGCCGCCTCGTTTCGATCTTACGGTGGGATTCGCGCTTGTAGCCTTCGACCAGCACGATGTCGCAGGGGGCGAGCCGCGACAGGATGGCGTCCAGCGGCGGCTCCTGCTCGCCACGCAATTCGTGCATCAGCGCCCAGCGACTGCCCGATACGATCGCAACCTCGGTAGCACCCGCCTGCCGGTGGCGGAAGCTGTCGGCGCCGGGCTTGTCGATGTCGAAATGATGATGAGCATGTTTGACCGTCGAGACTTTCCAGCCGCGCCGCACAAGCTCCGCGACCAGCCTTTCCGTCAGTGTGGTCTTGCCGGAGTTTTTCCAGCCGGTGATGCCGAAGATGCGTCTGTTCATGGCGACATGCTCTGCAACAGCTGTTCAGCCTGGGCAAGATCGTCCGGCACATTGATGTTGAAGAAAGGATCGATTCCCACGGATTGCGGGACAGGGAATTCCACGTCGACATGGCCGTGTTGTTCGATAAAGGTCGAAACGCGCCTGTTGTCCTCATCGACCAGGAAATGCCGCAAGGCTTCGCGGCATCCGGTTGGCCACAGCGCGAAGGTCGGATGCCGCCGGCCCGCCGAAGAGGCGACGGCGATCGAACCGGGGTGTTGATGCGCCGCCGCCGCAAGACGATCGACGAGATCCGGCGGTAGGAAAGGCGTGTCGCCGGCCGCTGTGACGATCGCCCTGCAAGGCGTGCCGGCGGCGGCCCATTCCAGGCCGGTCAGGATTCCGGCAAGCGGCCCGGCAAAGCCTTCGATGGTATCGGCAAGCACCGGCAGCCCGAACCGGGCGAACCGCGCCGGATCGCCATTGGCGCTGAGCGCCAGGGTTTCGAGCTGCGGGCCAAATCGCGACAGCACCTGGTCGAGCACGCAGCCGCCGCCCAGCGGCAACAACGCCTTGTCGCCACCACCCATCCGCCTCGACTGGCCACCTGCCAGGATGATCCCAGCGATATCCCGCTTCATGCTATCCAGCCTGTACGCCAGCCGCGGGAAATCGCAAGCGGCTTCAAGGGGGTGCTAGAGTCCTTCCGGCGCCATGGCCGGGGCGGTGCTTTCGGCGACGATCTTTCGCCGGCCGACCATCCGCTCGCGATAAAGCGTATAGAGACCCGAGCCAACAACTATTGCCGCGCCGGCAATCATCGGCACGTCCGGTATGTCGCCGAAAATAATCAAGCCAAGCAGTATCGACCAGAGGAGCGCCGTGTAGCGGAACGGGGCTATGAAGGAGATATCACCCGATCGCATCGCCATGATGATGAATTGGTAGCCGATGAGCACCAGCACCGCGGCCAGTGCCAGCAGCGCCGTGCTTTTGCCGGTCATCGGTGTCCAGCCACCCATCGGCGTCAACAGAAACGCACCGACGACGGTCATTGCCAGCGCGGTGGCGGTCGAGACCAGCATCGTTGGGATGGCCTGGGGGATGCGCTTGGTAGCAAGGTCCCGCACCGTGCAGCAGGCGACGGATGCCAGCGCCACCAGCGAGTAAACGCTGAAGCCCTCGAAACCCGGCCGCACTATGATGATGACCCCGGCAAACCCGATGGCGATCGCCAGCCAGCGCCGCCAGCCGACCGCTTCACCAAAAAACAGCGCCGCGCCCATCGTCACCGCCAGCGGCAGTGCTTGCAGAACGGCCGAAACGCTGCCGATCGGCAAATGGGCGAGCGCGACGAGAAAGGACACCGTAGCGCCCGCCTCGCCCAGGACACGGACCGCCACCAGCGGCTGCAGCATCAGGCGCGGCTGAAAAAGTGCGCCACGTTGCCAAGCCAGCAGACCGACGAACAGCGAGGCGAACGCCCCTCTGATCAACATGACCTGCGCCATGTTCATCGACTGCGAAGAGTATTTGGTGATGGCGTCGTTGAGCGTGAAGCCAGCCATCGCCACCACCATGAACAACGCGCCGCGAAGATTTGGGGAAAGGGGCAAGACATCTACCGGTTGCTTTGGCAAGCAAGCCTGTAACAGCCCGCCACGAAACAGCAACGGCAAAGGGCTGGGCCAGGACGCGATATCCATCTTCGCCGGCGTGAAACCACCTGGACGAGGTACGAATTCTGTCGGAAGGCGGCATCGCCTCCCGACACGGTGCGGACGAGGGATAGCCTACTTCTTGGGTGTCAGCACCTCGGTGCCGTTCCCCTCCTTGCCGGCGATGGTCCACAGACCATGCAGCGACCCGTCATCCTCGACCTTGTAGACGACGAGGCCGATATGCTTGCCCATTGCGTAGCCAGCGGAGAATGCGTTGTCGTTGCGCATGCAGATGCCATCGGAAGAAGAGCCGCCGGTCTCCCAGTGGATCGTGCAGGTGGTGCCGCTGGTCAGCGTGATGGTGGCTTCGCCGCCATAGGACGAACCGTCGAAATTGGTGCCGGCGACGGTGTAAGTGCCGCCGATCGACTGGGCAGCCGCCGGCAGGGCAGCCAAGCCGAGCAAAGCAAAAGCGAGAAGAAGTTTGCGCATGATGTAATCCCCCGAGAATGCGATGAATCGCTACGGAACGGAGGGTAGGCGGGAAACCATGACCAGTAAATCAGACCGACATTGCCGACAGAGATTTGTTTGCGGTGTGGCTAAAATACTCTTGGCCCGAACGGTTCACGGCCCCTTGAGGCTGCCGGCGATGGCGCCGACCAGCGGGTCATATTTCGATTTCAGCGCCGGCGGATAGGCGATCCAGACCGTGCGGATGACGCCATCCCCGCCAAACAGCCGCCGCTCGTAAAAAATCTTTCCGTCCTTCACGCCCGACAGCACCGCCCAATCCTTGCCGGCCCTGCCGTAGGTGAGCTTGTAGCCAGGCTCCTTGCTCGCCTTTTCGCCGACGACAAAGTCTTTCGGCATCTCATGGTCGATGTTGAGGATGCCGGAGCATGTCAGGCTGGCGCCGTCCGCGCTCAGCCATACCTGACCGTCGCCATTCTCAGGCTCGGGCTGGCGATCGGTGAAGATATCGTCGGGGAAGGTGCAAACGGTGCCGAAGCGCTCGTTCACGTAGGTGGATTGCGCGGCAAACGCGGTATTCGCCGAGACCGCGGCAAGAGATATGACGATTGAGTAGAGCCGTCGCATGCCTTGCCCCGAAGCCGATGATTGCACGGCATTCTCGCACGGACAGGCGACGAGGTCAGCCGCCCGTAACACTCATATGCCGAGACACCGACGGACGGCTGGTGCGGCGGTCGATGATGAAGTCATGGCCCTTCGGCTTGCGGCCGATGGCTTCGTCTATAGCGTCTGCAACCAGTTCATTGCCTTCGGACGCGCGCAACGGGGCGCGCAGGTCGGCCGCGTCTTCCTGGCCAAGGCACATATAGAGCGTGCCCGTGCAAGTCAGCCTGACCCGGTTGCAGCTTTCGCAGAAATTATGCGTCATCGGCGTGATGAAGCCGAGTTTTCCGCCGGTCTCGGCGACTTGGACATAGCGGGCCGGGCCACCGGTCTTGAACGGGATGTCGGTCAGCGTGAATTGGCGCTCGAGCGATGCGCGCAGCAGCGACAGCGGCAAGTACTGGTCGGTGCGATCGGCGTCGATTTCGCCCATCGGCATGGTTTCGATGACGGTCAGGTCCATGCCGCGGCCATGCGCCCAGCGCATCATTTCGGGCAGTTCGGCGTCGTTGAAATCCTTCAGCGCCACCGCGTTGAGCTTGACTTTCAATCCAGCCGCCTGGGCGGCATCAATGCCCGCCATGACCTTGCCGAGATGACCCCAGCGGGTGATTGCGTGGAACTTGTCGGCATCGAGCGTGTCGAGCGAAACATTGATGCGCTTGACGCCGCAATCGGCGAGCTCGGCGGCGAAGCGCGAAAGCTGCGAACCGTTGGTGGTCAGCGTCAGTTCTTCGAGTGCGCCGCTGTCGAGGTGCCGCGAAAGCTGGCGCACCAGATGCATGATGTTCTTGCGCACCAGCGGCTCACCGCCGGTGAGGCGCAACCGTTTGACACCCTTTTCGATGAACACGGTGCAGAGCCGGTCGAGTTCTTCCAGCGACAGCAGGTCCTTCTTGGGCAGGAAGGCCATATCCTCGGCCATGCAATAGGTGCAGCGGAAATCGCAGCGGTCGGTGACCGACACTCTGAGATAGCTGATCGTGCGACCGAAGGGGTCGATCATGTTCATGTTCGAGCGTTTCCGTGGCCGTTAACGGCGCCGTTATATACAGCTATGTGATACGATCCAGCCCGCCATTCAAGATAGCCGGCCTCGATCTTTGGTAACATTCCGCGACCGACATTGCGTGTCGGGACGATCCCATACCTTTTCGCACGGCGCGAAGCAGCGTAGGGAAGGGCAAAATCATGCAGGATCGACCATGACGGCTCCGAAAGAACTGAGGGTCTCCAAGGACCGCAGGCTGCTCACCGTGACCTTTCCCGGCCACCAGCCGTTCGAGTTGCCGGCCGAGCTGCTGCGCGTCGCCTCACCGTCGGCGGAAGTGCAGGGCCATTCGCCCGAACAGCGGGTGACGGTTCCCGGCAAACGCGATGTGGCCATCCTGAAGATCGAGCCGGTCGGCAACTATGCGGTGCGAATCACCTTCGACGACTTCCATGACACCGGCATCTTCACCTGGAATTACCTGCACACGCTCGGCCATGAGAAGGATGCGCGCTGGAATGCCTATCTCGCGGAACTCGCCGAGAAGGGCCTGAGCCGCGATCGTTAGCCGCCATTGCGTCGTCAAAACGTCACCGACCGGGAGTAGGGCGGCGGAACGGGAGACGGAAAAAAATGTCGGTCATCACCACAGTCGAACAACTCGAAGCCCTTTACGGATTGCCGGGCGAGGCCTCGGTGGTCAAGGAACTCGACCATGTCATTCCCGAATACGCCGCCTTTATCGAAGCCTCGCCCTTTGTCGCGCTAGCCACCAATGGCCCGGAGGGGCTGGATTGTTCGCCGCGCGGCGATCTCGCGGGCTTCGTGCGCATCGTCGATGTGAAAACGCTGATGATGCCGGACCGGCGCGGCAACAACCGTGCCGATTCGCTGAAGAACATCATCAGGGATCCGCGCGTCGGCCTTTTGTTCCTGGTGCCGGGCTCCGGCACGACGCTGCGCATCAACGGCCGAGCCCATATCACCACGGACCCAGCGCTGTGCGCGTCGTTCATGGTCGACGGCAAGCCTGCGCGTTCGGTCACCGTGATCGATGTCGATTCGGTCTATTTCCAGTGCGCTCGCGCCATCGTGCGGTCGGAACTGTGGAACCCTGCCAAGCATGTCGACCCGAAGTCGCTGCCGACACCCGGAAAGATTTTAGAGATCACCAGCCGCAAGAATATCGACGGCGAAACCTACGACAGGGAGTGGCCGGAGCGGGCGAAGAAATCGATGTGGTGATCGCCTGAAAGGGCGATCACGCCTCGTTCAGCACGTCATAGATCTTGCGCATCTGCTCGCCGATCATGTCGCATTGTTCCGGCGTCGACTGGCTCATTGCCTTCTCGATCAGCGCCATATGCACTTTCAGCGCCCGCATCAGCAGCGCCTCGCCGGTTTCGGTCAGCGTAAGCCGCAAGATGCGCTTGTCCTTCTCATCGCCTTCGCGCCGCAGCAGGCCACGCGTCTCCAACTGCGGCAACAGCATGGTGATGTTGGAGCGGCCGACGAGCAGCTTGCGGGCGAGGTCGTGCTGCGACATGCCCGGATGGCGGTAGAGGTTCATCAGCACGTCGAGCTGCGCCGGCTTCAGGTCGAGCGGCGCAAGTTTCACCGCCAGCGTGCGCTCCAGCACATGGCAGGCGCGCGCCACCGCGACCCAGTTGCGAAAACGCGGGTTGTCCCAGGGTAGCTCTTGTTTATTGTTCATCTTTGAACTATTATGTTCATGCTTGAACGTATGGATGGATTCTGACTATGGCATCATTCGGGCTGAAGGTCATCCGAGGTGTGTTTGGTGCGGCCGAACATGTCGCGCCGCGCATCACCGGGCGTGCGGCTTTCGAATTGTTCTGCCGTACGCCAAGCACCAGGACACTGACCGACGGCGAGCGCCGCGCCATCGACCGCGCCGCGGAGTTCATGGCCGAGGCGCGGCATCACCGGCTGAAGACCGCGACCGGCTGCGTCATGGTTCATGAATTCCGCCCCGAGCCGGGCCGCGAGTCCGCCGGCACCGTCCTCGTCATCCATGGCTGGCGCTCGCGTACCGAATATATGCGCGTGCTGATCGAAGGTTTTCGCGCCGCCGGCTACAAGGTCGTCTCACTCGATCTTCCCGGTCATGGCCATTCGCAGGGCAGGCACCTGAACATGGTCAATGCCGTCGAAGCCGCAAGAGTGGCCGGCGAATGGTTTGGGCCGTTCGTGGCTGCCGTCGGCCATTCCTTCGGAGGTGCCGTTGCCGCCAATGCCATCGCCGGCTCCGTCAAGGACATCCCGCCGCTGTCGGCCGCACGTCTTGTGCTGATCGCGGCACCAAGCTCGCTGCCGGCAATCTTCGCCGACTTCAGCCGCATGCTCAATGTCGGTCCCCGCTCGCAGGTCGCCATGGCTGACCGCGTCGAATATCTCTCCGGCCGGCCGTTGCACGAATTCACCGGTGACCGGCAGCTCGCCCAGGCGCCGGTGCCGACGTTGGTCATCCACGCGCCCGACGACCGGGAGGTGCCGGCTGCACATGCACGACGCTATGCCGGCGCCGGCGACCATGTACGGCTGCACTGGGCCGACGGGCTCGGCCATCGCCGCATTCTGGCCGACAAGGGCGTGGTTGAACGCGCCGTCGGCTTCGTGACCATGCAGCAGAACCCGTCGCTGTTCCACTGAGCGGCACTCAGGCTATTTCTTCTTGTCTCCGGGCTCTACAGGCAGTCCGGCAGCCTTCCAGGCCGTGTAGCCGCCGAGGATGTGTTTGACCGGGGAAAGACCCATGTCCTGCGCCGTCTTGGTGGCCAGCGCTGAACGCCAGCCGCCGGCGCAGAAGAAGACGAAGCTTTTTCCGGAAGCGAAGAAGGGCTTGTGGTAGGGGCTTTCGGGATCGATCCAGAACTCCAGCATGCCACGCGTGACGTGCTTGGCGCCGGGAATTCTGCCGTCGCGTTCGATTTCACGAGGATCGCGCAGATCGACGAAGATGGTGTCTTCGTCCTCAAGCAGCCCTGCCGCTTCCTCGGGCGAAACCACTTCGATCTCGGCGTTGGCCTCATCCAGCAGTTCGCGATACCCTTTTTTCACGTGGTTCCCTCCGGCCGCAGGTTTGCGGGCAAGTCGGATTTCGAGCACAACGGATGGTGTTTGTCACGCCTCGACGGTGCCGGCCATGGTCTTCCAAGCGGCCATTGCCCCGGCTACCGTCGCCATCAGGGCGGCGCGGGAAGCGCCGTCACGCGCCTGAATCGACATGCCATGCTGGACCGTTGCGAAAAAGGTCGCGGCTGCAAGGCAATCGAAGTCGGCAGGCAATTCACCCTCGGCCACGCCGCGCTGCAGACGCTTCTTCAGCGCGGCTAGATTCTCGGCGCGCCGGCGCCGCAAATCCGCGCAGATCGCGCCCCGGCTCGAGTCTTCGTGCAGCGCACCCAGCGTAATCAGGCAGCCCTGCGGACGATCGCTTTGCGAATAGGCCTTCGCGGTCCGGCGCAAGAACCGCTCGATCGCAAGCCGCGCCGTTGGCGCCTCTTCCAGCGCGAGCCAGATGTCGGCGCCCTCAACGCGGGAATAGAGATCGGTCGCCTCGAGGAACAGGGCCTCCTTGCTGCCATAGGCGGCGTAGAGGCTCGGCGAATTTATGCCCATTGCCACGGCGAGATCGCTGATCGATGCGCCTTCATAGCCCTTGGCCCAAAACACGTCCATCGCGCGCCGCAAGGCCGCGGTTCGATCGAAGGTTCGTGGACGGCCTCTTTCCGACATGATGCTCTTTTCTGTGTTGATCGATACATAAATGAGTTGACGCGGCCAGGCAAGGCTGGCAGGTATTTATGTATCAATCGCTACATAAATGGAGAAACCGATGTCATCAGGAAATTTGAACGGCAAGGCAGCACTCGTCACCGGAGGCAGCCGCGGTATCGGCGCGGCCATTGCACGAAGGTTGGCGGCGGAGGGGGCCGATGTGGCGCTGACCTATGTGCATGGCGAGGAGCAGGCTCGGTCCGTCGTCGCCGAGATAGAGACCAAGGGCGGTCGCGCCATCGCCATTAAAGCCGACAACCGTGACGCCGAGGCCATAGACCAGGCGGTGGCCGATGCTGTGACTGCCTTCGGCCGGCTCGACATCCTGGTCAACAGTGCCGGCATCTGGCGCGCCGCGCCGATCGATGCGCTGTCGCTTGCCGATTTCGACGAAACCATGTCGATCAATCTGAGAGCGCCGTTCATCGCCTCGAAAGCGGCGGCAAGGCACATGGGCGAGGGCGGCAGGATCATCTCGATCGGCAGCAATCTGGCCGAGCGGGTCACCGACACCAGCCTGGGCGCCTACTCGGCCAGCAAGGCGGCGCTGGTCGGCCTGACCAAGGCATTGGCCCGCGACCTCGGGTCACGCGGCATCACCGCCAATGTCGTCCATCCCGGTTCGACCGACACCGACATGAACCCGGCCGACGGCCCGCATGCCGAGCATCAGCGCCAGAAGATGGCCACCCCGCGATTCGGCGAAGCTGACGATATCGCCGGCATGGTTGCCTGGCTCGCCGGACCGGAGAGCAGGTTCGTCACCGGAGCCGCGCTGACCATCGATGGAGGCGCAAACGCGTAAGCCACAGGGATTCCCGGGCCGGCGCGACAGTTCGGTCGCGCCGGCCGTCACGATGTTGTGAAACCGTTCTGCAACAGCCCTGCCGAAATTTATGAAAGCTTAACGAAATCGGTATGAATCGGTATAGTCGCGCCTTACATCCGCCATGCGGTGAGCGGGACGGTCTAGCGTGCGGAACGGGAACCGGTTGCGACCGGAGCGGGTGATCCATGAAATTCCTCGGTAAAAAAGCAACCGTGATGCCGCTGGTGGCGATTACGGCGACGCTGGCTTTCGGCATGCCTCAGGCAGGGGCCCAGGGATTTTTCGACATGCTGTTCGGCGGTGGCATAAGGCATGAGCCGAAAGGCGAGTTTCCGCCTCCTCCGCCGAAGCACAAACCCAAGCCGAACGCTCCGGCCGGCGGTGGCGTGAAGATCAGCAGTCCGTCCTACTATACTTACAAGGCCGACAAGCTGGTGCGTGTCGACTTCTCGACGCTGGCGGCGGCGCCGCAGCCGGCTACACCGCAAGATGCCGCTTTCGTGCCTTCGGCCACGGGTGCTGCCTTCCATGAAGCCATTGCCGGGCTCGCCGACTATGAACTCTATGCCGAGCCCGACATAGCCAAGGCGCTGATCGCCTATTACTCGGCCAACCCGGATTTCATCTGGGTGACCGGAACCACCCCGAACAACCGCGCGCAGGATGCCGTGCGGGTGCTTGGCGAGGCTGCAAGCTACGGCCTCACGCCTGCCGACTACACGGTCGATGTGCCTGCCGCCAGTTCGTCCTCGGCGGACGACGAGGTCAAGCTGAAGGAGCTCGTGCGATTCGAGATGGCGCTGTCGGCACGTGTCCTGCGCTATGCCCATGACGCCCAGAATGGCCGTGTCGAGCCCAACCGCATGACAGGCTACTACGATTTCCCGGCCAAGCCGCTCGACATGATGGGCGTGCTGAAGACTCTGGCGCATACCCAGGAGGTTCGCACCTATCTGGAATCGCGCCATCCGCAGAATGCGGAATATCAGGCGCTGCGCGTCGAACTGGAAGCGCTGCAGGCGAGCGCCGAGAACGAAATCGTCGTCGATCCCAAGCTGCTGCTGAAGCCAGGCGAAACCAGCCCCGAATTGCCGAAGCTGCTGTCGCTGATCGCGCGTAATCTCGATGACGAGATGGGCGGCACCTATGGCGAGGTCCTGTCGCGGCTGGCAACCAGCGAAGTCTACGTTCCCGAGCTGGTGCCGCTGATCAAGGCGGTGCAGCAGAAGGAAGGCATGAAGGGTGATGGCGTCATCGGTCCACGCACGGTCGCCACGCTGGCCGGGACGTCAAAGGCTGACAGGCTGCTGAAGGTGGAGGTGGCGCTGGAAGAACTGCGCTGGCTGCCCTCCGATCTCGGCAGCCCGCGTGTTTTCATTAACCAGCCTGCCTTCACCGCGAGCTATATCGACGACGGCCAGGAAAAATTGAAGACGCGCGCAGTCGTCGGCCGTGTCACCAACCAGACCGCCTTCTTCTACGACCAGATCAAGCAGGTCGATTTCCACCCCTACTGGGGCGTGCCGCAGTCGATCATCGTCAACGAAATGCTGCCGAGGTTGCGCGGCGATCCCGGCTATCTTGACCGGGCCGGCTACGAGGTGACGGATTCACGCGGCAAGCGCATCCCTTCGTCGGCGGTGAACTGGGGCGCTTATGGCGCCAACATTCCCTATAATGTGCGCCAGCAGCCGAGCGAGGCCAATGCTCTGGGCGAACTGAAGATCCTGTTCCCCAACAAGCACGCGATCTACATGCACGACACGCCGCAGAAATCGTTCTTCAAGCAGGATATGCGCGCGCTCAGCCATGGCTGCGTGCGCCTGCAGGATCCGCGCGGCATGGCGGCGGCAGTGCTCGGCACCTCGGTCGATTATATCGCGGAGAAGCTGAAGCACGGACACTCGACCGAGGATGTGACACGCAAGATCCCAGTCTATGTCGCTTATTTCACCGCCTGGCCCGACATGTCCGGCAAGGTCGAGTATTTCAGCGACGTCTACGATCGCGATTCCCGGCTGAAGCAGGCCCTGGACGCAACCGAGGCGGTGCGCTCACCCTCGAGCTAGTCGTTTATCGCTCCGACAGCGAGCGTCTGAAACCGGCGTCGCGCCCGGCGATCAGCCAATAGACCAGCCCGGCAACCAGACCGGCGGCGGCTATGATGCCGATGTCGGCCCAGCGCTCCAGATCCACGTCCTCCGCCGCGCCCGGCCAGATCAGGAAGAAACCTCCGGCCGCGGCCGCGGCGCCGAAGACCATGTGCAGCATAGCGTTGCGAAGAGAGAAGAATTCGGCGATCAGCGCAAAAATCAGCGTCTGAGGCGCGGTTACCACGATGGTCAGGAAATAGATGAACATGCCGAGCGGCGGTACCACAAAGGCCGCGATCGGCGAGACCCCCATGAGGTCGAAATAGGCTGGCGCGTTGGGCAGGGAACTCAGCGCGGCATAGATCGCCACGACGGCGATCAGACCAACCAGTATGGCGACGAGATAGCCGGCCAGCATCATGAGGACGCGCTTCATCAAGTGCTTCGCAGTCGACATGCCCACCCCCTGAAGCCGGTCGTTCCACAGTCAGCCATCAATGGCGAATTGACGCAAGGGGAGACGGAACACTCGTGGTGGCCCGCTGGTGAAAATCCCGCCGCTCAGGCGCCGCCGCACATGTGCTGCGAATCCGGGAGAGCCCAGGAGCCTTTCGCGACGAGGTCGACGGAATAATAAACCCGGCCACGGTCGTCGTCCTTGGGGCAGTCCCTGGGAATGGAGATCAAGCACATGACGACGGGTTCGCCGACCTTGGCGGCGGCAAGGCCAGCCTCGCGATTATAGGATACGGCGCCGCCGCCATTGGTGAATGTGGCCGCGCTGCCCGCTTCGGGAGTAGCCGTTTCCAGCGGATCGTCGCCAAGCCGCGTGGTCAGCGTCTCGATATGCGTCGACGCGCATTGGCCGATCGCCGAGGGCAGGGGCTGGTCCTTATTGCCGGGGTTCCGTGCAGCGGCGTCCAGCGCCTTCTTGCCGATCAGCGCGATGGTGTAGTCCTGCACCCAGGACGGCGCATTTCCATAGGTCTGCAAGGCGTTGTCGAGCGCGCTGACGATACAGGGGGTATCGCTCTTGCAAGCATTGCGATCGGCGATCAGCCCGCGGGCAATCTTGCGCTTGTCGCCGCCGAACGCCGGCTCGAATTCCTTATAGGCCTTCGAAACCAGCAGATCGATCACCGACAACTGCGGGTCGGCGCAGATCGCCTTTTCCGCCGGCAGGTTTGCCTTGCCGCAGTCGAAGGACGGCCCGTCCGCCAATGCCGGAGAAACGGCAAGGAAGCCGCCGGCTGAGACGCTGGCGAATACAGACAGAAGATAGGGTCTAACGAAACATCGCATCATGGCCCCCAAGCCAACAGGATTGCCGAAGGCGCGGCCCCGCGCCCAGCCTAACATACGCCAGGATGGACAATTTTGACGCTCGTTTTGTCGTTGAGAACACGCAGACGCAGCGCATTCGCGACGTGATGTCCGCGAACCTTATTTTGGTTCGGCCGTCACAGGATCGAAGACGATTTCGACCTTTGCCTTGTCCGAGGTATAGTAGGTGACGGTGTAGCCGTCCTTGTCCCAGTCGACCTCCTTCACGTACCGAAACCCGTCACGCTGCTCGACCTTAGCGATGATCTCCGACAGCTTCTTGGCATTGGGTGGCGGCAGTGCAGTTTCATCCGCGGCAAAGGCGGGTCCGGCGGCGAAAAGAACGACGACGGAGGCCGCAAGCAGAAATCTGGACATGGTTTTCCCTCAAGTTTCGACGCAAGGAAACTCGCTGTCATGCAGGTTTGTTCCGCATGTGGGTGTTCCGGCGTTCAGCGCCTGTGCGGAAAGGCAGAGCGCCAAAGGGGAAGGCGGGCTGTAGCTGCCGATGTGATGTTCAGCAAACAGATGGTGGGCGATGCAGGGATTGAACCTGCGACCCCACCCGTGTGAAGGGTGTGCTCTCCCGCTGAGCTAATCGCCCGCTCGTTGCCCGAAGGCCAAGCGAGCCGCGATATAAGGGAGGCCGACCCATTAAGTCAAGGCAGCGTCTGGTGTTGTCACACAGATCGGATTTGCGGTCTCGCCAAGGCCCGTTCCGCAGAGATTTTCATCGTCGGCGCTCAGCGCGCGGCGGCGCCGATCAGCCTTTGTGCCAGATCGAGCGTCAACGCATCGAAATGCGAGATCACCGCCGAGGGCTCGAACTCGCGCACATGACGGTCGGTGTAGCCGAAATCGACGGCGACGACAGGAATACCGGCCGCCTTGGCGGTGTCGATATCGGTTTGCGAATCGCCGACCATCACGGCACGGTGCGGATTCCCGCCGGCGAGTTTGATGGTCTCGATCAGGTGGCGCGGATCGGGCTTGCGGAACGCGAACGTGTCCTGCCCGGCAATTGCCGCGAAATGCCTGGTCAAGCCGAGTGCTTCGATCAGCGCCAGCGAATTGGCCTGGTATTTGTTCGTGCAGATGGCCAGCAGATAGCCGGCCTTCTCAAAGCGGGCAATCGCCTCGATCACGCCGGGGTAGGGGCGGGATTTGCCCGGAATGTTGTCGGTGTAGTGATCGAGGAACAGTTTCAGCAGCCGGTCGTGCTCCTCAACCTTGAGGGATCGTTGCTGCGCGGCATGCGCCCGCTCGATCATCACCCGACCGCCATGGCCGACGAAGCGTTTAAAGCCGGCTTCGTCGACGGCCGATAGTTCGCTGGCCGCCAGGCTGTGGTTGAGGCTGTCGAGCAGGTCCGGCGCCGTGTCAATCAGCGTTCCATCGAGGTCGAACACGATGATCGGGCGAGTCATGATCCATCCTGCGCAGGTTTGTGCATGGCAGGCGATAACGGCTGCGACGCGTTAAGGCAAGCAGACCGGCGGGACGGCCGCCAAGGGCTTTGACCCGGCCTGCAAAAATGCTAGGAGCCGAAAACGCTAAAGCGCGTCGCGTCGAAACCGACTCATGCGGCGCGCTTCAGGTCTTTCTTTCATGCATGTCGTTTTCCCAAAGCCGAGGTCATTTTGGGCGACATGCATTCGGTTTCGGGGCAGCAAAGCAGCATGGATGCGAGACAATTGAAGGTCGAGGCCGCGCGGGCGGCCCTTGCCCATGTCAGCGACGGCATGCGGCTCGGCATCGGCACCGGCACCACTGCCGAGGAGTTCGTGCGGCTGCTTGCCGACAAGGTCGCCACCGGCATGACCATAACGGGCGTGCCGACCTCTGAACGCACTGCTGCGCTGTGCCGCGAACTCGGCGTGCCGCTGTCGATGCTGGAGGAAACGCCCGAACTCGATCTCACCGTCGACGGTGCCGACGAGGTCGACCCGGAGCTGACATTGATCAAGGGCGGCGGCGGCGCGCTGCTGCGCGAGAAGATCGTGGCCGCGGCCTCGCAGCGCATGATCGTCATCGCCGACCGTTCGAAGATGGTCGAGACACTCGGCCGGTTTCCGCTTCCAATCGAAGTCAACCAGTTCGGCCTGCGCGCGACCGAGATCGCCGTGGCCATGGCGGCTGGAAATCTCGGCCTTTCCGGTCCGGTGACATTGAGGATGACGGGAGGCCAGCCTTTTGTTACAGACGGCGGCCATTTTATCCTCGATGCATCTTTTGGCCGCATTCCGGATACAAGAGCGCTTTCGAATGCTCTCCACGCCATTCCTGGCGTGGTCGAGCATGGTCTTTTCATCGGGCTGGCGTCAGCGGCCATCATCGCCGGCGGCGACGGTATCCAAACTGTCCATGCCGCCCGAAAACCAGGGAGTTCTACCGATCATGATGTTGCATAACCGGGTTCGCCGTCTTTCCGTCCTTGTGGCGGCTTCGGCCGTCTTCGCGTTCTCCTCGCCTGTCTTCGCGCAGGACGTCACGGAATCGCATCTGAAGGCCGCACGCGCCGCGGTCGCCGCGATCCACGCGACCGACCCGTTCGACAACATCCTGCCGCAGGCCGCCGCGGCGCTCGAATCGCAGCTTATCCAGAAGAACCCGGACATGCAGGAACTGATCGGCAAGACGATCAACGAGAAGGCGCTGGCGATGGCCTCACGCCGTGCGGATCTCGAGAAGGAAGCGGCTCTTGCCTATGCGAAGGTGTTTTCCGAAAAGGAACTCTCCGACATCGCGGCTTTCTACAGCTCCGAGTCCGGCAAGAAGCTGCTCGACAGCGGCCCGACCGTGACGCGTGACCTCGTCAAGGCCGCCGACATCTGGCAGAACGGCGTCGCGCGCGATCTCGCCCAGCAAGTCGGCGAGACTCTGGCAGCGGCGGCAAAAGCCAAGGCGCCGGCCGCACCCGCCGATGCAACCGCCCCCGCGGATGGTGCTGCTCCTGCGGACGGAGCTGCTCCGGCGGATGGCGCGGCCCCCGCCGACGGTTCTGCGCCGGCGGACGGCACGCAGAACTGATCGTGATCTTTCCGACGGCCTTGCGGCCATCTGTGAAGCCCGGCTTGTCCGGGCTTTGCTTTTGACGGTTTGCGGCCTACCTGTCAGTCGAATTTTGGCGTTCAAGGAGCCGCTTCATGGCCGGTTATGACTACGACCTCTTCGTCATCGGCGGCGGCTCCGGAGGGGTGAGGGCGGCGCGGGTCGCGGCAGCGCTCGGCAAGCGCGTTGGCATTGCCGAAGAATACCGTTTCGGTGGCACCTGCGTCATCAGGGGCTGCGTGCCGAAGAAGCTCTATGTCTATGCCTCGCAATTTCCCGAGCATTTCGCCGACGCCGCCGGCTATGGCTGGACAGTGCCGGAAGCCAGTTTCGACTGGCAGACGCTGGTCGCCAACAAGGACCGCGAGATCAGCCGCCTGGAAGCGATCTACAAGAAGAATGTCGAGGGTTCGGGTGGCGAGACGTTTCACACGCGGGCGATGATCGTCGACCCGCACGTGATCCACCTCCTGAGCGAGGACCGCACCGTCACCGCCGATCAGATCCTGATCGCCACCGGCGGCCGTCCGGCAGCGCATCCGGCGCTGCCCGGCCACGAACACTGCATCTTTTCCAACGAGGCTTTCGACCTCAAGGAACTGCCAAAGGCGATCATGATCGAGGGCGGCGGCTATATCGCGGTCGAGTTCGCCAACATCTTCCATGGCCTCGGCGTAGACACCACACTGGTCTATCGCGGCAAGGAAATCCTCGGCCGCTTCGACATGGACCTGCGGCGCACGCTGCATGAGACGATGGAGAAGAAGGGGATAAAGATCCTTTGCCATTCCGTCTCCGAATCGGTCAGCAAGCGGCCGGACGGACGGCTCGACGCGCAGCTCATCGGGGGGCAGGTGCTGACGGTCGATCAGGTGATGCTGGCCATCGGCCGCATCCCCAACACCGAGAATATGGGCCTGGAAGGCATAGGCCTCGATATGACCGCCGCGACCGGTGCGATCAAGGTCGACCCGTATTCCCGCACCAGCATCGACAATATCTGGGCGATCGGCGATGTCACCAACCGCGTGCAGCTGACCCCGGTGGCGATTCACGAAGCCATGTGCTTCGTCGAGACGGCCTTCAAGGACAATCCGACGGCGCCCGACCACGACACGATCGCAACGGCTGTCTTCTCGCAACCGGAAATCGGCACGGTCGGCCTGTCGGAAGACGAAGCCGTAAAGCGCTTCGCCGATGTCGAAATCTACCGCGCCAGCTTCCGGCCGATGCGGCACACGCTGTCGGGCCGTGACGAAAAGATGCTGATAAAGCTGGTCGTCGATGGCGCTTCGCGCAGGGTTCTCGGCGCCCACATATTGGGGCCGGATGCCGGCGAAATGGCACAGCTGCTCGGCATCCCCCTGAAGGCCGGACTGACCAAGGACGACTTCGACCGCACAATGGCCGTGCACCCGACCGCCTCCGAAGAGCTCGTCACCATGTACAAGCCGACCTATCGGGTGAAGGACGGCGAGCGCGTCTGACGTCGCCTGACGCGGCGCTGCCGCCGCCAGCCATGGCCGGCGGCGGCAGTCGAACCGCTACAGCAAAGTGCCGCGCAGGATGACGAGCGCCACCGAGAAATAGATCACCAGTCCGGTGACATCGACCAGCGTGGCGACGAACGGCGCGGATGCACTGGCGGGGTCGAAACCGATCCGTTTCAGGGCGAAAGGCAGCATCGACCCCGACAGCGAACCGAAGGTGACGATGCCGACCAGTGCGGCACCAACGGTCGCGGCAATCAACGGCCAGTGCGGGCCATAGTCATAGAAGCCCATATATTGCCAGAGCGCGATGCGGCAGACGCCGACCGCGCCCAGCATGGCGCCGAGCACGAGACCGGTAGGCAGTTCGCGCAGCGCCACCCGCCACCAGTCACGAAGGCCGATTTCGCGCAGCGCCAGCGCGCGGATGACCAGCGAGGTCGCCTGCGAGCCGGAATTGCCGCCGGAGCTCATGATCAGCGGGATGAACAGCGTCAGCACGATCGCCTTCTCCAGCTCGCCCTCATAGCTTTGCATTGCATTGGCCGTCAGCATCTCGCTGATGAACAGCGCACAGAGCCAACCACCGCGCTTCTTGATCATGGCGAGAAAGCTCATCTTCATGTACGGCTCGTCCAAAGCCTCCATGCCGCCAAAGCGATGCACGTCTTCGGTCGTCTCCTCGATCATCGTGTCGATGATGTCGTCGATGGTGACGATGCCGAGGATCTTGCCGTTGTCGACGACCGGGACGGCGAGCAGATCGTATTTGGAGATCGTCTGCGCCAGGTGTTCACGATCCGTCAGCGGAGTGACTGTCACCGGCAGGCGGTCCGGCGCTACCGACAGGATCGGGTCGTCCGCTTCACCGGTGATGAGCCGACGCAAGCCCGTCGACCGCACCAGGAGATTTGTCCGCGGATCGACAATGTAGATTGCATAGACGGTCTCGCGCGTCCGTTCGACCTTGCGGATGTAGTCGAGCGTGCGTCCGACGGTCCAGTCGGAGGGCACGCTGACGAACTCCGTCGTCATGATCGAGGCGGCGCTGCCTTCGGGATAGCCCAGAATGGAAAGCAGGGTGGCGCGCAGCGGCGGCGCCAGCGCACCGAGCAGCTCGGAGCGTGCCGGCTCGTCGAGCTCGCGCAGGATGTCGGCCGCGCGGTCGACGGACATGGCGGTGAGCAGCTTGCTCGCCTTGGGACGGGGCAGGGCCTCCGCCAGTTCGGGCGCGCCTTCGAGCTCAGGCTGGTCGAAAATCTCGACCAGCCGTTCGAAGGGTATGGCGCAAAGCAGCTCCGTCGCGGTTTCGCGCGATTCATGGTTGAGCGCCTCGACAAGGTCGGCGACGTGATCATTGGCAAGGATGCGGGCGATGGCGACGGCCTCGTCGTCCGCTACGGGGAAAAAATCGTTCATGGCTCACTCCTTGCCGTCCGGCAGGACATGAACCATTCAGGTCACGTCTAGGCGGACGGCGGTTGCGTTCGACTGTGGCTGTCGCCAGGCATGGCGCGGTGACCTTTCTGCTTGCGGGTTCGCTTTTGACTGCTGCAAGCCGGCGCAACATAGGAGCGCGCCTTGCCGAGTCAATCGCGGTGAGGAAGGAAAACAGTGCCGAACGGCCCGGATCGCGAGACTGTGATCACCGTGGACCGGTCACCGTGGCAAGCCACGGTGACATCAGCGTTATTTCTGCTTCAGCCGGCGCGAGAAACGCGTCCATTTGTCCTCGACCGGCCTTGGCTGGGCCAGGATCGTGGTGAGTTCCAGCGGCAGGCTCGGGGCAAGCGGCTTCTTCGTGGCGACGCCGTCGGCGATCAGGACCATCGAGTGGTAGAACTCGGTCCCGGCGGCAGATCTCGGTGCCACGGCTTCGTGCATGACACTGATCACCGTCACATCAGGGCAGTTGTCCTTGATGGCTTGGTGGAAGGCAATCTTGCCATCAGGGTCGAGAGCCCCGGTGGCCTCGTCAAGGAACAGCAGGCCCGGTTGCTGCAGGATGATACGAGCCACCACCAGCTTCTGCTTCTGGCCGCCCGACAGGACCTGATCCCAGCTCTTGCCCTCACGGCTTTCATTGGCCATGTGTTCGATGAAATCGCCAAGGCCAGCCTTGTGCAGTGCCGACGCGACCTGGGTATCGCCGTGGTCGCCTTCGGAGCCTGGTAGGCAGACCAGCTGTTTCAGCGACACCTGCGGCAGCTTGACCTCTTGGGCGGCATAGAAGCTCTTGACGCCCTCGGGGAAGACGATGGTGCCGCGGCCATAAGGCCACAGGCCGTTGATCGCCTTGATCAGCGAGGTCTTGCCGCACCCGGATTCGCCTTTCAGGAAGGTCCATTCGCCGCGCCGGAAGCGCAGGTTGGCGGAACTGAGAAATGGTGTCGCATCCTCACCCTGATGCGCCAGCTCCAGCTTCTGGATGGTCAGACCGAAGACCGGATTCTGGCTGGCGTAGTGGAAGTCGGAACGGCCGCTCTGGCTGTAGAATTCCTGCGGGTGCTGGACTTTCTCGATCGCGTTGGCGAGCTCCGTCACGCGCTGGCTGTTGGCGCGCAGCGTCGCGATGGCGGGCATGACATGGATGAACCAGGAACACTGGCTGATGAGCTGGGCGACCATTTCGGAGCCGGTGATGTAGCCTTTATAGTCCAAGCGGCTGTGGATGAACGGCACAAGGCCTGGAGCATAGGCGACGATACGGGCGCCGACGAAGTTGTAGATCAGCTCGAACGACATATAGCTGGAGTTGACGACATTCAGCCGCCCCCAGGTGCGATCGATGTCGACATAGAGCCGGTCGTGCATCCTCTTCTGCACGCCCTCGCCATGCGAGGCGGCGACATGGAAGCTGCGGCGCAGGAACGTCGTCAGTTCGCTACGATAACTTCCCTCGGCCTTCTGCATGCGAATATTGAGACGTTCCAGCAGGCTGCCGAGCTTGACGGCGATCCAGGTGTTGAGGGGGACGTAGGTGGCAACCGCGAGAAGGGCGAGAACAGCGCTGCCATAGCTGCCAAGGAACTCCAGGCCTTTGACCTCCACTGACGACTGCAACAGGTTCTGGCCTATGAAATAGAGCGAAGTCGCCAGCCCCAGCACGCCCATGGCGAGGCCGATCGCACCGCCGGTCATGTCCTTGATCGATTCCTGGATGCGCTGGTCGACATTGTCGGGCGCAACGATGCCGCCGTCCGCGGAACCATGTTGAGCGTGAAAATGGGTATGGTTGCCGTCAAGCAAGGCCTGGTTGAATTGGTCGTTCAGCCAGCCGCGCCATTTGCGGTGCAAGGTTGCCGAGACGAGATTGCGCACGCCGGTGAAGCCGACATCCTTGAGCATGACGAGCAGCACCAGTATGCCGGCGTTGGTCAGGATTGTTTCCAAGGGCCTGGTGTTGGCGGCATCGTGCAGGAAGGCGATCGAATTCACCAATTCGCCCGACGCCATGGCGAACCACACGCTAGCCTTGCTGGACAGCGCGGTGAGCAGGGCTATCACCAGCGTCAGCGCCCAGGCTTCCTTCCAGCGGTCCGAGATCCAGTAGGCTCGCACGAGCCCCCAGAAATTGCGCATCGAGGATACCGGCGTCAAATGCGACCGCCCTGCGGCGTCGCTGCGTAGTCCATCCGGTACTGACTCTTGCGATCGCCTGCCGATCCGAATCACGATCCCGCCCAAACCTTTTTTGTTTTGTTACGGATGGTAACACCAATTGATCATTTTCCATTAATTTTTAAACCAGGCCTGTGGGATTGCTCTCGCGGCCGTTGCACTGAGGCAACAGATTGAAGATCGAATCGCCAGCAAAACGGTGGGCAACGATCAGAAAATTTTGATTGGTTTCAGCAACCTGGGCGCGGCGAACGGGGCTTCTGTCGATCTTCCCCTGGGGAAACCTGGCACACGGTTTCGTAACTCAAAAATTCATGAGGGCCGGGGTTCTCTTCCCGAGACCTGGCCAGAATGCCTGAGAACACGCTGTCCTCAACGTCTGATTCCTCGCCGTGGCGAAGTCGCCAATATCGGATTGGAACAGCGGGAGTGCAGGATCGTTCTTGCCCATTCGTCAACCAAAGGGGTGATCCGCACCGGCCCAATGGCAAGCGGCTCTTTCATCAGCACGCCAAATGAAGGCGAATTGGCGTCCGCTGGCCTCAGCCGGCTTTCTCCAACTCGCCACGCGCCTTGGCCGCCGCGACCTGACGGATCGCATCTGCCAACCTGTCGGCATCCTGCGCACCCATCACGGCATATTTATCCTCAAGCAGGAAGCACGGCACGCCTGTGATGCCCATGCGCGACGCGGTGGCGATTTCCGTGCGAACCGCCTCGACATCAGCGTCACTCGGCAAGAGCGTTTCGACAATAGCGGCGTCCATGCCGGCCTCGCGGGCAGCTTCGACCAAGACGGTGTGGTCGCCGATATTGGCGCCTTCCTCGAAATTCAGCTGGAATAGGCGGCGCACCAGTCGGTTCTGGACGTCCTCGCCGGCGGCACCGGCCCAGCGGATCAGCCGATGCGCGTCGAGTGTGTTCGGCGCCACCTTGATGGCGTCGAAGGCAAAGGAAATGCCTTCAGCTTCGCCAAGCGGTTCGATGCGGGCATGAATTTCGCGAATGCGCTCGTCGCTGCCGAACTTGGCCAGCATGTAGCCGTGGCGGTCCTTGCCTTGCGGCGGAATGGTTGGATCGAGCTGGAACGGCCGCCAGCGTATATGCACTTCGACATCGCCGGCCGCGGCGATCGCCTTGTCCAGCCGCTTCTGACCGATGAAGCACCATGGGCAGACGACGTCCGACACCACATCGACGGTTATGGCGTTCGCTTCGCTCATCTCGATCTCCGGATTTCAGCTCGGTTTGCGCCACCATGTTGGCAGCTGATAACCGAATATGGGCGTCTTGCGCGGATGTTCCAGATAATTCCAGTAAGCAAGCCACTGCTGCGTATTGTACTGCATCGGCACCATGTAATTGCCGGAGATCAGCAGCCGATCGAGAACGCGAACCGCCGCGACGTAGTCCTCCTTTGAACGGGCTCGCAGCATTGCGTCGATGGCCGCATCGATCGCCGGATCGGCGACGCCGGCGAGGTTGAACGATCCCTCGGTCCTGGCCGCGGCGGACGACCAGCGCCCGATCTGCTCGATGCCAGGGGACAACGAATTGTTGAAGCCGCTGGAGCCGATCAGGACCTCGAAGTCGAAACGCTGCTTGCGCGACTGGATCTGGTCGCCGTCCAGGCTGCGGATGCTGACATTGATGCCGATCTTCTCAAGCGTGCGCTGGTAGATGCCGGCCAGACGTTCTTCATCCTGCGAGGCGGTCAGAATCTCGAAGCCGAAAGGTTTACCGTCAGGATCGATCATCGTGCCGTCCTGCACATGGTAGCCGATGCTTTTCAGAAGATCGAAAGCTGTCTTCAGCACCTTGCGGTCCTGGCCCGAACCGTCCGTCACCGGCGGTTTCCAGGTGCCGTCCATGACGTCGGCCGGCACGCGGCCGGGGTAGGGCGCCAGCAGCGCCTTTTCCCTGTCATCAGCAGGATGGCCGAGCGCGGAAAGCTCCGAGTTCTGCCAGTAGCTCATCGTGCGGGTGTACTTGCCGCCGAACAGGTTCTTGTTGGCCCATTCGAAATCATAAAGCATGCCGAGCGCGCGCCGAACCACGGGGTTGGAAAACTTCGGCAGCCTCGTGTTGAACAGAAAACCCGTCACGACGGGTGGAATGCCGGTATCGAAGGTTTCTGAGACAACGTCTCCCCTATGAAACGCCGGAAAGTCGAGATCGCGCTCGCGTTTCACCGGATCGCTGTCGTCATCGATGGCGCAAAGACCCTTCTTGAAGGCTTCGAGCTTGGCGTTGGCGTTGAGAAAATACTCGATGGTGATCTGGTCGTAATTGTCGAAACCGCGCTTGGCGGGAACGTCCTTGCCCCAATAGTCGGGGTTGCGCTTGAAGACGATGCGTTGGCCGGGCGTCACCTGTGCGATCCTGTAGGGACCGCTGCCGATCAACGGCTTCAGCGTCGTCCTGTCGAAAGTGCCGATGTCGAAAGCGTGTTTGGGGATGATCGGCGTCAGCGCGATGATCAGGGGAAACTCACGATCGGCCTTGTCATTGAAGGTAAAGCGCACGCTGTGGTCGCCCGTCTTTTCGAGCTTGGCGATCCTGGCCATGCGGTCGCTGTAGGGCGGACGGCCTTTCTGCGTATAGGCATCGTAGGTGAACAGCACGTCTTCCGGCGTCACTGGCTGACCATCCGACCATTTGGCATTCGGGTTGAGATGGAATTCGATGGTCTTGCGCTCGGGATCCATGTCGGCGGTGTCGGCCAGAAGCCCATAAAGGGTAAAGGCCTCGTCGGCACTGCGCTGCATCAGCGGCTCGAAGACCAGATTGCCGTAAATCGTGTCCATCATGCCGCGCGCGGTCGTGCGCAGGCTTTTCAGGATGAAAGGGTTGAGATTGTCGAAGCTGCCGACGACGCAATAGGTAATGCTGCCACCCTTCGGCGCGTCGGGATTGACGTAGCTGAAATGGGTGTAGTCCGGCGGCAGGGCCGGTTCGCCCTGCATCGCAATCGCGTGTTTCGGCTCCGACAGCGCCGGTGGCGACGACAGGCTGAAAAACGATAATGCGGTGACCAGCCAAACAAGAACGCGGCCCATGACCGTCTCCTTAACAGGTCGGCTTGATGATTCGGTCCGCACCCTAGCATGGGGCACCTGCGTGGCGGCCAATGGCGTCGTCAAGAATTACCGGTCGGCGGGCTGGATTCGACGCCGCTTGCAGTGTAACACGCCGTCCGAAGTCATTCTGTTGCCTCATTTTGGCAACAGGTAGCTGGACCACACGGCACGAAGAAGCCGGTCCCGGGATCATTGAGAGGAAGTGCACGACATGACGAGCCTGAACAGCAACGCGTACCGCCTGTCGGTCATGGCCGCAGGCGTGGTTGGCTTTCTCGGCGCAGGACTTCCCTCTGCTTCCGCGCAGCAGCAGCCGCAGATTCCGCAGGGCTGGTTCAAGGCCTGCACCAAGCAGGAAGACGTCGACATCTGCAATGTCCAGAACATTGTCACTGCTGGCAATGGCCAACTCGTCACCGGCGTCAGCCTGATCGAGCTCAAGGGCAAGGTGAACCGCAAAGTGTTCCAGGTGACGGTCCCGACCGGCCGCCTCGTGCCTCCCGGCATCGGCCTGCAGATCGACACCGGCAAGGCGCAGAAGCTCGACTATGTCATCTGCTTCCCGGATCGTTGCGTGGCGGAAGTGCCGCTGACCGATCAGCTTGTCGCTTCGTTCAAGAAGGGTCAGGGGATCACGCTGACCTCGATCAATTTCCAGAACCAGGCCAACCCGATCAAGATCGCGCTGCAGGGCTTCAGCGGCGCCTATGACGGCCCGCCGCTGCAGCAGTCGGACATCGAGGACCGGCAGAAGAAGCTTCAGGACTTCGTCGCCAAGAACAACCAGGATTTCGCCAAGAAGCTCAAGGACGAGCAGGACAAGGCGAAGACCGCCAACTGATCCGGCGTCGGGAACATAGCGAGTCAAAAAAGCGGGGTCATGCCCCGCTTTTTTCATTTCTGGCCATACTCAGCATGCCGGAAGTCAGTGCCTGGACTGCCGTTTCGGCGCATAGCGCCCATCCGGCTTCTTGTCGAACATTTCCTTGATTTGCGGATGGCGGACCGGTTCTCCCGATTGGTCCTCGAGCAAATTCTGCTCGGACACATAGGCGATGTATTCGGTTTCCGAATTCTCGGCGAGCAGGTGGTAGAATGGTTGGTCCTTGCGCGGCCGTACGTCGGCGGGGATGGCCTCGTACCATTCGTCGGTGTTGGCGAATTGCGGATCGACGTCGAAAATGATGCCTCGGAACGGGAACAGCCGGTGGCGAACCACCTGTCCGATCGCGAATTTGGCCGTTTTCATCGCACTCACCACTGAATTCCTTGGCTTTATTTGGCGCAGACTCCGCATCAATTCAATCCCGAGCGTTTGAGCGCCTTCAAGATACGCGGTATGCGCAACAAAGGTTTTGATGAACGTCGCGATACCGCGGCAAAGTCCGCAAAATCGCTATCGCTGCCGAGCCGGCTTCCGAAGGCCCGCAAGGGCCGCAAAGCCGCTGCCCGGGCGAAGCCCTTCCCGCATGAAGAAGGCGCGCAGCGGTGTAAAGCCGCCAAGTACACCCAGGCCAACGCCACGCGCCATCTGCGCCGGCAACATGTCCGAAAGCAGCGACATGTTGAGCAGAGTGACAGCGCTGCTGCGCGCCAGAATATCGGGCCGGCGCTTGAAATCGTATGCAGCAAGGGCCGCAACAGCCCCCGGATCCTCACGATTTTCACGCGCGATTCCAACCAGATCGTCAATATCCCTGATGCCTAGGTTGAGGCCTTGCGCGCCGATCGGCGGGAACACGTGCGCCGCCTCACCGACAAGCGCCACCCGTCGCGCCGCGAAACGCAGGGGGGTCACCGTCGACAATGGATAAATCTGGCGACCCGGCTCGACGGATACCCGGCCCAGCATCGATTGCATCTTTTGCTCGACGCGGAGCGAGAGCGTTGCATCGTCCAAAGCGGCAAGCTCCTTGGCGGTCTCTGGCTTGACCACCCAGACAAGGCTGGAGCGATTGCCCGGCAGTGGAACCTGCGTGAACGGGCCGGTCTCTGTATGGAATTCCGTCGAGGTGAAGCCATGTTCGCGGTTGTGGCCGAAATTGAGGACAAGCGCCGCCTGAGGGTAGGCGCGCGCCGCCGTCGAGATGCCCGCGGCCTCGCGGGCCGGCGACAGGCGGCCGTCGGCGGCGACCGCAAGGGACGCATCGATCTCGCTGCCATCAGCCAGCGTGGCATGCGCTTTGCCGGCGCCGAGATGCCATGCCTTCACCATGGATCTGCGCCACTCGATGCCGGAATGCGCGGCCACCTTGCTGGCAAGCGCCGGGCCAAGGACGCCGTTGGGCAGGTTCAGGCCGAACTGTTCCTCGCCGATCTCGCTGGCGCGGAAGGTGACGACGGGGCTGCGGATCAGCCGGCCGGTCGCATCGGCAATGCGCATCACCTTCAAAGGCGCGCCCTTGGACCTGATGTCCTCGAGCACGCCCAGCCCTTCGAGCACCTTCAGGGCAGGCGTCATGAGCGCCGTGGTGCGACCGTCGGGAGCCGAGGTTTCCGGCCCGGCAATCGTCACCGGAAAGCCGGCATCGGCGAAGGCAAGCGCGGCGATCAACCCCGCCGGCCCCGTGCCCGCAATCAGTATCCGCGCTGTTTCCTGATGCTCCAAGATCGGCTTCCGGTCTGCAGTTGAGAGGCGGCCACCAGACCTGCCAGTCCAAACAGGCATATAGGGCAGATCATGCGGCTTGATCAACGCGGCGATTCGGCCCATTCGGATGTCATGACCGGCCAACAGGACGACTTCAGCCATCTCGACCGCGCCGGCCGCGCCACGGCAAATGTCGCGCGCGACCCGCGTTTGACGGTCAACGTCGTCGTCTGTGCAAGCATCGCGTTGGCCTGGCTGCTGCTTGCCGCGATGGCGATACGCGGCGCCGAGGCGCGGATCAGCGCGCCGGGTGACGCTCTCCTGCGCAACCTGCCACAGCTGCCGCTGCCCGATTTCCTGGACCATTTTTTCGTTCTTTGCCTTTCGCCAGCGCCGCTGGACGCAAGCATCGGCCCGCGTGCTTTGGCACTCATCCTCATGTGGTTCCTGATGGCGATCGCCGCGATGCTGCCGTCGGCGGCACCGATGATCCGCACCTATTGCGAGATCGCCGATACGGCGCGGATCAAGCGGGCGCCGGTCGTCCATCCGCTGGTGCTGGTCGCCGGCTACCTCTGCGCCTGGCTCGCCGCATCGCTGCTGTTTGCGGCACTGACACTTGCCGTCCACGCAGTCGCCGCGTCCGCGGGGGTATTCGATCCGGTGCTTGGCGTTGCTGGTGGGCTGGCCTTGCTGGTTGCCGGCCTCTACCAGTTCAGCGGCCTCAAGGAGGCCTGCCTGACGAAATGCCGGAACCCATTCTCGACCTTGTTTTCAAACTGGAGTGCCGAGACCTTCCGCATCTTTCGGCTGGGCATCGTGCAAGGTATCTGGTGCCTGGGATGCTGCTGGGCATTGATGCTGGTGATGTTCGCCGTCGGCGTCATGAACGTCTTCTGGATGGCGCTGATCGGCGTGTTCACCCTAATTGAAAAACAAACGATGGGCAGTCTTCCAACCCGGCTGGCCGGTGCGATACTGCTTGTCTGGGCAGCCGTGCTGCTAGTAGTCTCACTGTGATTGGGGGGAATTCGATGACTGACCCGGGCTGGGCAATGAAAGGAGAGCTCGTACTCTCCTGCAATTGCACGGTTTTTTGCCCTTGCGTCTTGTCGCTCGGCAGTCACCCACCAACAGAAGGCTATTGCCAGACATGGGCGGGTTTCCGTATCGATGCGGGTCACTTCGGCGAAGTCGACCTCTCCGGCCTCAACCTTGGGCTGATCATGGAAATCCCCGGTTACATGAGCCGCGGCAATTGGACCGCGGGCCTGTTCATCGACATCAGAGCCTCGGTTTACGCGGTCAAGGCGTTGACCAAGATCTTCACCGGCAAGGCCGGCGGGACCACGTCGCTGCTCTCGATCCTCGTCGGCAAATTCCTGGGTGTCGAACAGGTGCCGATCACCTACGAGACACGGGACAAGACGCGTATCTTCCAGATTCCGAAGATCATCGACGGGGCGGTCACGCCAATCGCGGGCAAGGACCGCGACAAGGATACGGTGATCACGAATTCGGAATACTGGATCGCGCCGGAGATCATCGTGGCAAGGTCCGACAAGAGCAAGATGCGCGCCTTTGGTCGCAACTGGAATTTCGCCGGCCGATCGGCCGAGATCTGCAAGCTTGATTGGCGGGGCCCGTGAGCAAGAACACAAAAGCCCGCAAGATCGCCGGGAAGATCACCGACCGGATTCCACGGCCGAAGAAGAAGGTCACCTGGCCGCAGGCGCGTGCGTTTTCGGTGCATCTGCTGACCGCCTCCGGTTCGTTCCTGGCTTTCCTGTCGCTGGTGGCGGCGAGCGAGGAGCGCTGGACGGCCATGTTCTGGTGGCTAGGCTTGGCGCTGTTCGTCGATGGCATCGACGGGCCGATCGCCCGAAAGCTGGAGGTCAAGGAAATCCTGCCGACCTGGTCCGGCGAACTCCTCGACAACATCATCGACTACGTGACCTACGTGCTGATCCCGGCCTTCGCGCTCTACCAACGGGGCTTCATGGGCGAAGGCCTGTCGTTCCTTTCGGCGGCGATCATCGTCGTCTCCAGCGCGATCTACTATGCCGACACCGGCATGAAGACGAAGGAGAATTTCTTCAAGGGATTCCCGGTGGTCTGGAACATGGTGGTGTTCACGCTGTTTGTCATCGAACCGGGACAATGGGTCTCGTTCGCGGTGGTGGTGGTGGCCGGCATTCTGACCTTTGTCCCGATAAACTTCATCCATCCGGTGCGGGTGAGGCGGCTGCGGCCGATCAATCTCGGCATGACGCTGTTGTGGTGTGCTTTCGGCGCGCTCGCGCTTGCGCAGGCCGCACTCGCCGCTTTCTACGACCAGATCGGCGTGCTTGGCGAACAAGTCGGCACTTTCACCAAGATCGGAATCACCGTTACCGGGCTCTATCTCGCAACCATTGGTGGCCTCATGCAGTTCTTTCCGAACCTCGGCGCCAAAAAAGCCTGACCAGCCGCTCTTCAAGGAATCCTCTCCATGTCCAAAGCCATCCGCATCCACGCCAATGGCGGTCCGGAAGTCCTGATCCATGAGGACGCCGATCCTGGCCAGCCGGGTTCGGGGCAGATCCTGATCAGGCATACCGCGATCGGTCTCAATTTCATCGATGTCTATCATCGCTCGGGTCTTTATCCGCCGCCCGGCGGATTTCCGCTCATTCCGGGCAGCGAAGCCGCCGGCGTGGTGCTGGAAGTCGGCGGGGGCATCGACTGGCTGAAGCCGGGCGACCGGATAGCCTATGCCGTGACGACGGGCGCTTACGCGCAAGAGCGCGTCATCGATGCCAGCAAGGTCGTCAAGATACCGGACGGCATCAGCGACGAGCAGGCCGCCGCCATGATGCTGAAAGGCATGACCGCGGAATACCTTCTGCGCCGCACCTTCAAGGTGAAGGCGGGCGACACCATCCTGTTTCATGCCGCGGCCGGCGGGGTCGGCCTGATCCTCGGCCAATGGGCGAAGCATCTCGGCGCGACGGTCATCGGCACCGCCAGTTCCACCGACAAGATCGAACTCGCCAAGGCGCACGGCTTCGACCATGTCATCAACTACAAGGAGCAGGATTTCGTCGCCGGCGTAGCAGCCATCACCGGCGGCAAGAAGTGCGATGTCGTCTACGATTCGGTGGGTAACGACACATTTCCGGCATCGCTCGACTGCCTGAAGCCGCTCGGCATGTTCGTCAGCTTCGGTCAGTCCTCGGGACCCATCCCGCCGTTCTCGATGTCGCTGCTGGCGCAGAAGGGCTCGCTGTTCGCAACCAGGCCGACGCTGTTCGTCTACAATGCCAGACGTGAGGACCTCGATGCCTCCGCCGCCGCACTGTTCGAGGTCGTGCTCAGCGGCGCCGTCGAGATCAAGATCAATCAGCGCTATGCGCTGAAAGATGCCGGCAAGGCACATGCGGACCTTGAAGGCCGCAGAACGACAGGTACGACCATCCTGGTTCCCTGACGGCAATCTGCCTGGGTTTTCAGCGCGCTGCCGCAGCCGCGAGCATGGTTTGCCCGAAAAGCCGGCCCGCCATATGCTTGTGCGAAGGAAGGCTGATCTTTGCCCTTGAGTTTCCGCTGAAATTCTTGAAGCTCTTTCAAGTTGGGTGCTGCTTTCGCACGAGAGCCGGCCGCGCATACGATGCTTGCGGGAACACAGAACATGTCCGGTAATCCGGATGGGAGGCACTGTGAGTGCAAATCATGATGGGGCGAACCTGCTCGAGGTTCGTGGCCTGACCAAGATATTCGGCACGCTGACAGCGTGCGATCATATCGATCTCAACATCGCCAAAGGTGAAATCCACGCTTTGCTCGGCGAGAACGGCGCCGGCAAATCGACGCTGGTCAAGATGCTGTTCGGCTCGCTGGAACCCAATTCCGGCGAGATTTTCTGGAACGGCCAGGCAGTGCGGATCACCAGCCCAGGCGTTGCCAAAAAGCTCGGCATCGGCATGGTTTTCCAGCATTTTTCCCTGTTCGAAGCCCTGACGGCCGCCGAGAACATCGCGCTGTCGCTGGATGACGGCTCGCCGATCGGCAGCATCGCGGCCAAGGCGAGGGCGCTTTCCTACAGCTATGGCCTGCCGCTCGATCCGGAATCGCTGGTCGGGGATCTGTCCGTCGGCGAGCGCCAGCGCATCGAGATCATCCGCTGCCTGCTGCAGACGCCGCAGCTCATCATCCTGGACGAGCCGACATCGGTGCTGACGCCGCAGGAGGCGGACAAGCTGTTCGAGACGCTGGAGCGCTTGCGCGCGGAAGGCAAATCGATCCTCTACATTTCGCACCGGCTTGAAGAGGTCAAACGCATCTGCGACCGCGCCACGGTGTTGCGGCACGGCAAGGTGGTCGGTCACTGCAACCCGCGCGAGGAGACAGCCTCATCGCTCGCCCGCATGATGGTCGGCAACGAAGTGCAGGCTGTGGTGCGGGCGCCGGTCGAGGGGATCGAAACCGCGCAGCCGCTGCTCGAAATCCTCAACCTCAACCGCAAGCCGGCAACACCGTTTTCCATTCCGCTCAAGAACATCAGCCTCAATGTCCGCGCTGGCGAGGTGATCGGCATTGCCGGTGTCGCCGGCAATGGCCAGGGCGAGTTCTTCGAATCCGTCTCCGGCGAGGTTTTGCAGCAGGATGCCGCTTCGGTGCGCATCCGCGGCAAGAACGCCGGCAGCCTCACCATTACCGGGCGGCGCCTGTTGGGGGCCGCGTTCGTGCCGGAGGAGCGTCTCGGCCATGGCGCCGCGCCGCGCATGAAGCTCTCGGAAAACCTCCTGCTGTCGCGCCATGCCACGGACGGCAA
This sequence comes from Mesorhizobium sp. ESP6-5, assembly GCF_020164695.1. Classification (NCBI taxonomy): domain Bacteria; kingdom Pseudomonadati; phylum Pseudomonadota; class Alphaproteobacteria; order Hyphomicrobiales; family Phyllobacteriaceae; genus Mesorhizobium; species Mesorhizobium sp. ESP6-5. Next base: position 113,416 of record NZ_JAIUGR010000016.1, on the reverse strand, counting down.
GGCTTTTGTCGGCACCGGCGGCATTGTCAAAAGCGGCGCCGTCTATGCCGCCTCGCAGCGCATCATCGAGGCGATGGATGTGCGCAAGAGCGCGCCGGATCCCGAAGCGGCAGCACTTTCGGGCGGCAATCTGCAGAAATTCATCGTCGGCCGCGAACTCGACCGCCGCCCAAGCGTGATGGTGGTGAACCAGCCGACCTGGGGTGTCGACGCCGGAGCCGCAGCGCACATCCGTCAGGCCTTGATCGAGCTCTCTCGCAGCGGATCGGCGGTGCTGGTGATCAGCCAGGATCTCGACGAGCTGTTCGAAATATCGGACGCGATCGCCGTCATGCACAATGGAGAATTGTCCAGGCCGATGCCGATCGCCGAAGCGACTTTCGAGAAGGTCGGCTTGCTGATGGGTGGCGCCGAGCCCGGCCACGCCGAACATACGCTGGAGACGGCATGATGCGCCTCGAACTTGTCAAACGCCCGCAGCGCTCGGCGCTGTTTTCGATGCTGTCGCCGTTCATCGCCTTCGCGCTGACCATCATTGCCGGCGCGGTTCTGTTCGCGCTGCTCGGCGTCAACCCGCTGAATGCCTTCCATATCTATTTCATCGAGCCGATAAGCCAGGTCTGGCAGTTGCACGAGCTGGCGATCAAGGCAGCGCCGCTGATCCTGATCGCTGTCGGCCTGTCGGTCTGCTACAAGGCCAACATCTGGAACATCGGCGCCGAAGGCCAGTTCATCTTCGGCGCAATCTTCGGCTCGATCATTCCCGTGCTGTTCCCGCAATTCGATGGCCCGCTGGTGCTGCCGCTGATGCTTCTGCTCGGCATGGTCGGCGGTGCGGCCTACGCGGCGATCCCGGCCTTGCTGAAGACCCGGTTCAATACCAACGAGATCCTGACCAGCCTCATGCTGGTCTATGTCGCGCAGCTCTTCCTCGACTGGCTGGTGCGGGGTCCCTGGCGCGATCCGCAGGGCCACGGCTTTCCGCAGACGATCCAGTTCGGCGACGCGGCCGTGCTGCCGGAACTGATGCCCGATGCCGGGCGCGCCAATTGGGGGTTTGTGTTCGCCCTGGTGGCCGCGGTGCTGATCTGGATCCTGATGGGCCGCATGCTCAAGGGCTTCGAGGTCCGCGTGCTGGGCTCCAGCCCAAGGGCAGGGCGCTTCGCCGGCTTCGGCCTCAACCGGATGGTGTTCTTTGCCTTCCTGCTATCGGGAGCGCTGGCCGGCCTTGCCGGCATCTCCGAAGTTTCCGGCGCCATCGGGCAACTTCAGCCCGTGATTTCGCCCGGGTATGGCTTCACGGCCATCATCGTGGCGTTCCTCGGCCGCCTCAATCCGCTCGGCATCGTCGCCGCGGGCCTGGTGCTGGCCCTGACCTATCTCGGCGGCGAGGCCGTGCAAAGCGCACTCGGCATTTCCGACAAGGTGGCGAGGGTGTTCCAGGGCATGCTGCTGTTCTTCGTGCTCGGCTGCGACACGCTCATTCATTACCGCATCCGCTTGATCGGTCTGGCGCTGACGAAACAGGAAACGCCCGCGAAGCTCGAGGCCGCACCAAAGTTGAAGGAAGCCCGCTGATGGACATCACCGTCAACATTCTCCTGACCATAGCCACGGCGGCGACGCCGCTTTTGATCGCGGCGATTGGCGAACTGGTGGTCGAACGTTCCGGCGTGCTCAACCTCGGTGTCGAAGGCATGATGGTCATGGGCGCCGTCGGCGGCTTCGGGGCCGGCTATCTGACGGGATCGCCCTGGATCGGCCTTCTGGCGGCGATCGTCGTGGGCGCGCTGTTCTCCTTGCTTTTTGCCGTGATGACGCTGTCGCTGGCCACCAACCAGGTGGCAACAGGCCTGTCACTGACGCTGCTTGGTCTCGGCCTTTCCGGCATGATGGGAACAAGCTTCGTCGGCCAGCCCGGCGTCAGGCTGCCCAATCTCGATATTCCCGGCCTCAGTTCCATACCGATCGTTGGTAGGCTTCTTTTTGGCCAGGATCCGATCTTCTACATTTCGATCGCGCTGACGGCCGCGGTGATGTGGTTCCTGTTCAAGACGCGTACCGGCCTCACGCTGCGCTCGATCGGCGACAGCCACACGTCGGCGCATGCGCTCGGCATCAAGGTCATCCGTTACCGCTATCTCTCGGTCATCTTCGGCGGTGCCTGCGCCGGTCTTGCCGGTGGGCATCTGTCGCTCGTCTATACGCCACAGTGGGTCGAGAACATGTCCGCGGGCCGAGGCTGGATCGCGCTCGCACTGGTGGTGTTCGCGTCCTGGCGGCCATGGCGGGTACTGGCCGGCGCCTACATCTTCGGCGCGGTGTGGATCGGCCAGCTTCATGCACAGGCTTTTGGCATTCCAGTGCCCTCGCAGATGCTTTCTTCTCTGCCCTATCTGGCAACCGTCGTGGTTCTCGTTCTAATCTCGCGCAACAAGCGTCTGACGATGATGAACACGCCGGCATCCCTGGGGCAGCCATTCGTTCCGGATCGTTGACAACAAGAACAAGACGGGAAGCTCCAAGGCTTAACTCAGAGAGGTAACACAATGAAAAAACTGCTTATTGCCCTGATGACGACGACAGCGGCTTTGTCGCTGGCCGCGTCCGCGGAGGCCGCCGACAAGTTGAAGGCCTGCTGGGTCTACACCGGCCCGATCGGCGATTTCGGCTATTCCTACCAGCACGACCAGGGCCGCCTTGAGGTGGAGAAGGCGCTCGGCGACAAGGTCGAGACTGCTTACCTGGAAAACGTCTCCGAAGGCCCCGATGCCGACCGCGCTTTCGAGCGCCTGGCGCGCGAAGGCTGCAAGATCATCTTCGGCACCTCGTTCGGCTTCATGGACGCCGAAGTGAAGGTCGCCAAGAAGTTTCCCAAGGTGATGTTCGAGCACGCCACCGGCTACAAGACCGGGGACAATCTCGGCATCTACAATGCCCGCTTCTATGAAGGCCGCTATGTGCTCGGCCAGATCGCCGCCAAGGAATCGAAGTCCGGCGTCGCCGGCTACATCGTCTCCTTCCCGATCCCGGAAGTGGTGATGGGGATCAACTCCTTCATGCTCGGCGCGCAGTCGATCAATCCGAACTTCAAGGCCAAGATCGTCTGGGTCAATTCGTGGTTCGATCCGGGCAAGGAAGCCGACGCCGCCAAGGCGCTGTTCGACCAGGGCGCCGACATCATCGTCCAGCACACCGACTCGACCGCGGCCCTGCAGGTGGCCGAGGAGCGCAAGCTGCACGGCTTCGGCCAGTCGTCCGACATGATCAAGTTCGCGCCCCACGCGCAGCTGACCTCGCTGACGGACGAATGGGGTCCGTACTATATCAGCCGCGTGCAGGCGGCCATCGACGGCACCTGGAAGCCGGACAATGTCTGGCTCGGCATCAAGGACGGCGCGGTCAAGCTCGCGCCCTACACCAACATGCCCGACGACGTGAAGGCGATGGCCGAAGCGACCGAAAAGAAGATCGCCGGAGGCTGGAACCCCTTCACCGGGCCGATCGCCAAGCAGGACGGCTCGGCATGGCTGAAGGACGGCGAGGTCGCCGACGACGGCACGCTGCTCGGCATGAATTTCTACGTCAAGGGCGTCGACGACAAGTTGCCGCAATAAGCAGCACGCCACGTCTCTATGGGAAGGGCGCCGCGAGGCGCCCTTTTTCATTTGGATGGTGAACTTGACGGAAGGCTCAGACAGCCGAGCCGTAGAGATCGTAAGCGTCCGCGCGCTCGATTTTGACGGTGACGATGTCGCCGGCGCGCATCGGGCGGCGCGACTGGATGTGGACCGAACCATCGATCTCGGGCGCATCATATTTGGTGCGACCCTTTGCCGAAGTGCCGTGCGCCTCGTCGATCAGCACCGGCAGACGCTTGCCGACCTTCCTGGCCAGCTGCGCTGCCGAGATCTTCTGCTGGCGCTGCATGAAACGATGCCAGCGCGCTTCCTTGATCTCCTGCGGCACTTGCTCAAGCCCGAGCTCGTTGGAGCGGGCGCCTCTGACCGGCTCGTATTTGAAGCAGCCGGCGCGATCGATTTTCGCTTCATCCAGCCAATCGAGCAGCATCTCGAAGTCGTCATCCGTTTCGCCGGGGAAGCCGACGATGAAGGTCGAGCGGATGGCGAGATCCGGGCACACGTCGCGCCAGCCGCGAATGCGCTCCAGCGTCTTTTCGCCATGGGCGGGCCGGCGCATGTTCTTCAGCACCTGTGGCGAGGCATGCTGGAAGGGGATGTCCAGGTAGGGAAGGATTTTTCCTTCGGCCATCAGCGGGATGACGTCGGCGACGTGCGGATAGGGGTAGACATAATGCATGCGCACCCAGATGCCGAGCTTGCCCAATTCCTCCGAGAGATCGAGGAATTTCGCCCGCACTTCGCGGTCGCCGAACATGGACGTCTGGTACTTGATGTCGATGCCGTAGGCGCTGGTATCCTGCGAGATGACGAGCAGTTCCTTGACGCCGGCCTTGGCCAGTTTCTCGGCTTCGCGCAGCACATCGGCGGCCGGCCGCGAGACGAGATCGCCGCGCAGTGCCGGAATGATGCAGAAGGTGCAACGGTTGTTGCAGCCTTCCGAAATCTTCAAATAGGCATAATGGCGCGGCGTCAGCTTGACGCCTTGCGGCGGCAGCAGGTCGATGTAGGGATCGTGTGCGGGAGGGGCGGCCTCATGGACCGCGGCCATCACGCTCTCATAGGCCTGCGGGCCGGTGATCGCCAGCACGTTGGGGTGCTTCTCGCGGATCACGTCCGGCTCGGCGCCCAGACAGCCGGTGACGATGACCCTGCCGTTTTCCGACAGTGCCGAGCCAATGGCGTTGAGCGACTCGTCGCGGGCGGAGTCGAGAAAGCCACAGGTGTTGACGACAACGAGATCGGCGCCGTCATGCTTGCGGGCGATCTCGTAGCCCTCGGCCCGCAGACGCGTGATGATGCGCTCGGAATCGACAAGGGCTTTGGGACATCCGAGACTGACGAAGCTGACGCGTGGGGCGGACATGGGCAATTTTCCAATGGACGCGAACCGGAAACACCGATCCGGCCCGCAGTCTCAACATATGACGGTTGGCATGGCTCCTGGCAGGAGCTCAATTTGGGCGGCGCAATAGCACGGCTTGCTCAATCAGGCAAACGGAGCCCTGCGGCCCGGCATGTGCGTCAGTGCCCGTTCGACCCGAACCAGGGTGACAGGAAAGCGAAATGATCGGGGAATTGCTGCACGGCTCCGTCCAGCAGCATCTTGACCGCGACATAGAGAATGATGACCAGGCCGATATAGGCAATCCAGCGGTATTTGTGCAGCAAGCGCGCGACGAACGACGCCGCAAAGCCCATCAACGCGATCGACAGCGCCAGTCCGACAATCAGCACCGTCGGATGGTTCATAGCCGCTCCCGCGACGGCCAGAACATTGTCGAGCGACATCGAGACGTCGGCAATGACGATCTGCCAAGCGGCCTGCGAGAAGGTTTTGCTCGGCCCCTTGCCGCCAATGACGCCGTCCTTGTCGAAGTCGCCGTTCGACAGCGCTTCGGTGGCGTCGCGCTCGTCGTCGTGGCTGACACGCAATTCGCGCCACATCTTCCAGCAAACCCACAGCAAAAGCAGGCCGCCGCCGATAAGCAGCATGGGACCAATGGTCAGCAGCCATTGCGTGATCAGGGCGAAGAAAATGCGAAGAACGGTGGCCGCCGCGATGCCGACAAGAATGGCTCGCTGGCGCTGGCTGGCCGGCAGGCCGGCAGCGGCAAGGCCGATAACGATGGCATTGTCGCCCGCGAGCGCAAGGTCGATGGCGATGACCTGAAGGAGAGCCGAAAAGCCCGCGGCGGTAAATATTTCCATCGACCTGGAAGCCCTTCGTCGAGTGTTCGTCGTCGATCGTCCGAACGGGCCTAAAGGCATGGTCCGCTGGCGTCAAGTGCGGCAACGGGCAACGCTGGAAAACCATTTTCGTGGCGGTGGAATTGCGGGAGGTTCTCGACAGCCGCCGGCACAAGCCGGAGGCGGCGCAAGCCCGCGAGAACCTAATCGTAGAGATTGTATTTCGCCCAGTCGGCTTCCGGAATCTCGTCGCCGATCCGATAGCGGAGCTGGAGAACTTCCATGTGGTCCGGTCCCGTCTGGCATTTGAATTTCAGCCGGTACCATTGCCCCTTGCTGCGGAACGCCGCACCCGGACTCCGGATTGCGTCGGCGCTCATCTCCGGCGTCGCGAAGGCGTAAGCGACGACGCGGTCGGCCTTGAACTTGCGATCATCGTGGGTGATCCGGTCCAGGATTTCGGCATCGCAACGCTGTTCGAGGCGGGTTTGCGGATCAAGTTTCATCAGCCCGGCGCGCAAAGCGTTGTCCATCGCACTGGCCGGAAAGGCCAGCGTCAGGGACGCAATGGCCATCATGCAGAGTGTCTTCATGGGCGGGACAAGCAACATGTTTTGTCTGAAAAATCAACCAATAGCGGCGGTTCATGCTCGGCAAACCCCGGCATTCAGAGGTCCGGCGCAATCAAAATCTCGTGTCGGGCTTCATCGTGCGCGACCTGCGGCCAACGAACCAGCGAAGCTCGGCCGGCATCCGTGAGATCATAGAGACCACGCTCGACCCTTGCGAACCAGCCATAGACATTGTGCTGAAGAATCTTCGGCGCGATCGACGTCAAGGCTTTCAGATCGCGCGGCCGTTTGGGGCCGTCCGCAAGCGCGGCGGCGCAGGCGAGGGCGCTCTGCCGGTAGGCGGTCATGATCGGAGTGCGCGATCCGCCGCCAGCGACAGGATCGCCGCGGCGGCGCTGATGCTCATCGACAAGGCGAGAACGCCGTCGCGCATTTTTGCGCGGTGCCTGGGCGACCGGACTGAGAAGCACTTCGACCCTGTCATTGGCGGTCACCGCGAGCAGGCCGAAGCCAAGCCGACGGCAGAGATTGCGGAACCTGGCATCGCTTTCGCGCCCCTTGCCCCGCGCCGACATGCGCGCTGCCAGCCAAACTTCATCGCAAGCAGCCGCACGGTCGACGCCCTGCAGAACCAGTTCGAGATTGAACTGCAGCTTCAGCTCGCAGATGACGACGATCGGCGGCTCTCCCTCGCGCAGCGCGACGATGTCGCAACCGCCGATTTCCCCTTTCACGACGAAGTCGAGGTTTTCGAGGAAGCGCTTCACCGGCGCGTAGAGTGAGGTCTCGTTCATGCCTCGAGGCTTAGCCGATTCGCCATGAAAGGCCTCGGCACCGTGGCCCCGAACTCATCTGTCGACATGCTCGATGCCCGGCGTGTCCGGCAACCAGCCTGCTTCGACGCTCGGCGCTGCCCGTTTCGACGGCTTCCTGTGAGGCAAGAACGGATAGCCGAGCTGGCCGAAATAGCTGGAGGGGATGGGATCATCGACGCCGTATTTCTCGGGCAGCTTGTTGCCGGTGGCATTGTAGGTGCCGAATATCACGTCGAGGAACGGCAATTGGCCGGCGAAGTTCTTGTCGTAGGCTGTGCGCTGGTTGGCATGGTGCCAGCGATGGAACTGCGGGCTGGCAATCAACCACTTGAAGGGGCCGAACGCAATCCGCAGGTTTGAATGAACAAGCATCGTGTGGCCGAAGTAGATAAGCGAAAAGACGGCGAGTGAGGCGTCGGAGAAGCCAAGGAGGTAGATCGGCGTCAACGATATTGCCTTTGTGACGATCGCGTCGACCGGGTGGGAATGGAAAGCGCCGAGCCAGTCCAGCTCCTCAATGCCATGGTGTATCGCATGGAATTTCCAGAGAGCGGGGATTTTATGGAAGGCCCGATGCGCCCAATAGACGCCGATATCGGTGATCAGGATCATTTCCGCAACCTGCAGCCAGATGGGCTGGCCGCTGACGGCCCGCGTTACCGATTGCGGGACAAGGATCGCGGCGGCTTCGAGGGTGCCGAGCGCCATCATGGCCATGGCTGCCTTTATGACGAAGGTGTTGAACAGCACATAAATCAGATCGACATCCAAGCCTTTGCGGAGGACCTTCTGCGGCTGCTCGGCAAACAGATGTTCGAACGGAATGAAGATCAGCGCACAGATCAAAAGCGCCTTGATGCCAAAGATGTCCATCTATCGCCCAGCCTGTCGCCGGCACGCCGCCAGCGCTTCAACTCCTCAGCAGAACCACATCTCCCTTTCCAAAGGCTGAAGGGATCTCCGATAATGCTTATGGCCGGCATGTGATCGCCACCGATGTCGCAAGACCGCGAGACGCGTACCGATCGTCCTTGCGAAGGGCGTACGCAGCCATCTGTCCTTGTGTCACATCGGTGTCGCAACCGCGCGATATCTGGACAATGCGCGCTTGTCGAACGCAGCGCAACGCGCGTCCTTCCAGGACTAACCCCTCCGGTCCCTGCCGGCGGGGCTTCTCATTTTCAGAACCATATTGTCGGTCGCGAGTTGTCCTTGCTATTGTGGCATTGCGGTCAGCAGGGACGCCCATCATGGATGCAAGCGAAATGAGTGCGATCGGCGATACCCTCATGAGGATCGTCACGCCCGACATGTCTCCCAAGCAGCTCGTCAAGGCTGCCCGGAAAGCGCACCCCAAGGCCTCCAAGAAGGATATCGCCAGAGCAGCCTTCTTTTCGATCATCGCGAACGCCGACCGGGACATCGGCAAGGCCAGGAACCTGCAGGCGTTTGCCATCGCGGAGCGCACACAGCAGTCCGACTGAGCAAGGTGGCGACCTTCGCCTTTGTGCAACATGCGGGCGGCCCGGCGAGGAGGGGTGGGACGCCGCCGGGCCTGACCAGCGGTGTTGGGTTGGGATGATTACCCGCCAGCTTGACCGTTAATACGCCAGCTTCCAGAAACGGCATCATTCAAACGGCGGGAGACGGTCGGGTTGCACCAAGCGTCGGGGCCACCAGACGAACGCGCAGCGAAAAGCGACCGAGCCAAAAAATCTGGCTGACATGTCTCCGGCTAAAAGCCAAATAGCAAACGCCGATCGTTTGCCGGGCGGAGCGGTTGCGGCGGCTGTTGGGCTAACACGCTATCTCACGGTCCCGTCTCAGGGAACCAATCCGCTGCCGATCTGTTGTTTTCGCAGCGTGGAGATGTCCCCTCAACTCCTGCCGAATGGCCCGCTGCGCTCCTCCCGGAGGCGGCGGGCTTTGCTTTGTTGGAACCCGAGCCCCCCGACTTTGTTTTGGTAGAGAACAGGAGGCGCATGTGGAGCCAAAGTCATCACGCGAACTGCCAGGTCCAGAACCCCGCAAGGACCGAGGAAGGGACACCCGAAAAGCGATTGCCAAAACACCTGACAAGGCCAATGATTGGGACCGTGATGCCGTGCATGGAGATGGCGACACGATCGACATTCAGCCTGAGCCGGGCGTGGAGTCGAAATAGCCGTCTACGGTTGGGTCGCCCCCGCAACCAACTTCGCCGCCCATCGTTGACCTATGCTGGTTGATCCCAGCACTCCAGAACTTGCCCGCCGGTTCCCACCTGGCGGGTCTTTTGCTGGTGGGTTGAAAAATATGTGCCGGTCATGAAGGCTCGGAACTGGTCCGCTTCCCTGTTATCGGTTCGCCCCTTTGAACTGCCTCCTGCCCCGGCCGAAGGCTTTTTTGCACCCGCGCAGCTGGGAGGTGCCGCCATTGGAACCAGCCGGGAAACAACGCGGTCGGCACGGCGATAGTCCAGAGGAAACAAGCGATTGCTAACGCATAGCAGTTGGCCGTGACATCATCACAATGACGGACGACTTACCCCGCCACATGTGAAAGCTTCACAGGGCGTATGAGGGGAATGGCCGGTGAAGGATCAAATTGTCGGATCACTTCGGTACCATCCGAAGCCTAAATGCATCGCGTGGCTTCCAGCGTCAGCAACGCTGGAAGCCGAGCGAACGGAGCGAGACGCCAAGACCGCTGGCCTCAGGCGACTGAGGGCTTACTCGGAATGGCTCGTTCGCGACGATCTAGCCTCGATGCGCGATCAGGTAGACTGCTCGGCTCTTCTGTAGAGTGTCAGCCGGCTGTGGCACGGCCCACGCCTTGCGAGAGGGAGCTAGAGCAGGACTCGCTGCTATAGCGCTTCCCATTGCGGTTTGCCGTTTGCGGGCTGCCAGGGCGCTGGCGATGTCATCGAAGGCGGCGCATTCCATGCTCAGAGCATAAATCGAAACGAATTCGCTATCAGTCTCCTGTTTGTCACGCTGAGCGGACTGGCTCCGCCCGGCGGGCTTTTTTGGCTCCTATGACGTCCTGCGGTTTTTTGAACCGGGAGCGCTAGGTGGAATGGTGCGGAACGGTGGATGTCGTTCGTTCTAGTTGCAACAACTGCAGTAACGGTTGATTCAACCATTGCTGGTATTTATTCCATCGTATGGTGGCGGCTCCGACAGTGCGGCGGGGGCTGGGTTGCCGGAGCCGCCTGCGCAGTCCGGTTGGGATTTGACCGCGCTGTCTCAGAATAGGACAGCGCGGTCAATGATTCGTTAATCGTGACAGTTTCGCCGGTCGGGCGTCAGCAGTAATCTGTAGCTTTCGACGATGGCAATGATCGCCTTGGACGCAATGGAACAATTCCGTGTGTCGGAGGCGGCCCGCCGGCTTGCGTTTCTCCAGTTTTTATTGCGCTCTCGCCTCAACCCTCTCAAGGCACTGAAGGGGAATATTAGGCCATGTCGCCTTGGCGCATTCCGATGGCGTAACGGCCACCACGGGCTCGCCTTGCACACTGGCCGCTTGGGTAGGCGTGGATGCAAGGAGGAATGTTTGCGTCAGGAGGGCTGACAAGGCTGCAACTTGAACAAGCACGGCGGCAAAGGCGATTTTCTTGAGCATGCCGAGAGAACGCGGTGGATAGCTACCGGTTCCCTGTGCCCACCATGCCCAAAATCATCGTGAATGGTAACTACGAGACGCTTTACGGCCCTTGCAGTCACCCCTTATCGGCTCTCAAATCGGCGGCCCCAGATGCCCGTGTCGAACTCGACCATGGCACCCGCGGATGATTGGTGAAGATGTTGCGGCACCACCGCAGCCAAGCGGGCTGGGGATAGCGGTGGGGTCCCTATCTGATTCATAGACGTTATGGCGGAGGGAGTGTCCGTCCGCCTAACTCCCGGTTCATTCCGGCTGCTTCCGAAAAGCTCAATTAACCCTGTCGCTTAGAACGGAAAAGCGTTCTGGACAATGCCGGAGCGTTCCGGCACATTCCGACTACGTTTTGTGGGTAGGAATGTGGATCATGCGGGCGATCAATAAGCTAACTGCGGTCACCGTCGCCAAGACATCGAAGCCAGGCCGGTACGGCGACGGCGGCGGGCTTTGGCTACAGGTTTCGCAGTTTGGCACAAAGGCGTGGATTTTCCGGTTCATGATGAGCGGCAAAGCGCGCGAAATGGGATTAGGGAGTATCGAAACCTTTTCGCTGAAAGAGGCGCGGGAACGGGCGCGGGAAGCTCGCCAACTTGTAGCGAGCGGGATTGATCCTATTCAAAAGCGTGTGAGCGAAAAGCTCGCCAGCGGTGCAGCTAGTGCAAAGCTCATTACGTTCTCGGAAGCGATTGGTCGGTACCTTAAAGCTCACGGGGCAGCTTGGCGAAATCTCAAACACGCCGATCAATGGAAAAACACGCTGGAAACTTACGCTGAGCCCACAATTGGAAAACTTGGCGTTGCCCAAATCGAAACGTCTCACATCATCAATATCCTAGAACCGATTTGGGCAACCAAGACGGAAACAGCAAGTCGTGTTCGTGGTCGAATTGAGGCTATCTTGGATTGGGCAACGGCTCGCGGTTTCAGGACCGGCGAAAACCCAGCGAGGTGGCGCGGACACCTTGATAAGCTGCTTCCGGCCCGAGGCAAGGTCACGAAGGTCCAGCACCACGTAGCGTTGCCGTATGGGGCGCTGCCGGCGTTCCTGGAGGGCGTGAGGGCAGCGGAGTTCATCTCTGCCCGCGCCCTTGAATTCACGATACTTACGGCTGCCAGGACTGGAGAGGCAATAGGGTCCAAGTGGTCCGAATTCGACCTTGCCCAAAAAATTTGGACGATCCCCGGCGAGCGTATGAAGTCCGGACGCGATCACCGCGTTCCTCTCTCGGATCGCGTGATTGAAATTCTCGACAAACTGCCGAGCGAAAGCGAGGAATATGTGTTTCCCGGAGCGAAGGAAGGAAGGCCTTTATCCAACATGGCAATGTTGGAGTTCCTTCGCGGCATTGACGATACCGCAGAGCTTACCGTTCACGGTTTCCGTTCGACATTCCGCGATTGGGCGGCGGAGCAAACGAATTTCCCCCGCGATATTGCCGAGGCGGCCCTCGCGCATGTTATCGCCGATAAAACCGAAGCCGCATACCGTCGCGGTGACGCATTGGAAAAGCGCCGCCGACTGATGACCGCGTGGGCAAGATACTGTTCGGAAAAGCCGCGCGATGGAAAGGTGATTGCAATTGGCGAGGCCATCAATGCCTAGTCAGGAGAAATTCGAATTTATTTACGGTCCGCCGAGGGATCAGAGAACCGATAACGAGAAAACGGCCGATAAAGTTTTGACATATATGAGACGAAATCCGGAAATTTCGCGCAGAAAGGCTATTTTACAAGTTACCGGAGGCAATACCAGTAAATTAACAACTATCTATCGCCTGATTAGACGAAATAACTCTATTAGAAAATGACACACCTTATTGTGTCGCGGCGGCTTTTGCTTTCCAAGAGGTTCCGACGGGCTTTGACCGGAACCGAGAAAGGAAACGCAATGCACAAATTCATGCGCCGCCCACAGGTGGAGGCCGCTACCGGACTGCCTACTTCCACGCTCTACGAACTGATCGGCAAAGGCCAGTTTCCGCGCCCGATCAAGCTGACCCCTCGCATCGTCGGCTGGATCGAAACGGATGTGATGGATTGGCAGAGGCAGCGCCTTGCCGCCAACGGTCGCCTGGTTACTGGGTAGAGCCCAAAAACGAAAGCCGGCCTCTCAACAGACCGGCTTCCTCATGCGGGCACTAACTAAGATAGGAAGATGTTCCCTATCGCCCGCGAAATCAATGCATATTCAGAGATCGCGTGCGATGTCCTATCAGCTATTTCCGACCGCACCGCAAAGCGGAACAGCCATCCTTTATTCACCAGCAAGCGGATACATTTCTGCCCACAACGCCGATATCGCGTACTTCAGCAAACCCGGTCGTAAAAGCCGCACGCTCGCAATTCGCAGATGCGACCAAAGTGAATTTCGAGTTGCCGGCGAACCAATCGACGCGCCAGCCGGATGGGCGCTCATCGTACGGCTTTCCTCGAACACGCACATCGTGATTTTTCTCTATCGAGGCGAAAACTTCTTTGCGCTGGAAAGGGGATATGCCGGCGTCTTGAGTGACGCTGACATTGCCGCGATAGCGATTGAGTGCTTTCGCCGCAGTGGAGTTGACGGCGAGGAGCTAGCTAAGTTTCTGGCCGGATCGCGGTAATGAGCGTAGCGCACATATCTTTGAACTTTCATCGCCATCGACCGCCCGGCCTAATTGGCGAAATCTACGATTTCATTCTGTCGCAGGCGCCGCACCCAATCCATGAAGTTGCGCTCGCCGGAGCCATTGCTCTGTTCGCCGGGATTGTAGGAAGGCAATTCAATTTCTCAGATGATGGACTAAACCAATACATCTTGCTGGTGGCTGATACCGGCATGGGCAAGGACGCGGCTAAAGCCGGCATGTCCAAAATTCTTGGCAAGCTCGCGAAGAAGCGTCCCGCTGCCACTAACATTATGGGACCGGCGGATTTCGCCAGCGGCCCCGCCCTGGTGAAATCGATCGCGCGGCGTTCCTATCCTTGCTTCGTATGCGTTGCCGGCGAAGTCGGCATTAAGCTTCAACAGATGGCAAATCCGCGATCTTCCGAGCACTCCCAAACCCTAAAACGAGAGTTGCTGAAGCTGTTCACGCTTTCCGGCGCGGGGCGCATCCTTGAGCCGTATGAGTATTCGGACAGGAAGGAAACGACGTCCGCGATAATGTCGCCCGCGTTTACACTGCTCGGGGAGGGCACAGGTGCAACGGTATACGAGGCGCTTGACGATACCCAGGTTACAAACGGGTTGATTTCGCGCTTCACGATTATCGAATATGCCGGCCTCTGTCCGGAGTACAACAAAGGCCACCAATTTGCGCTGGTCAGCGAGCCGCTAGTTGCGAAGCTTGATGAGCTCTATCACCACGTTTCCGACCTAGCGCAAAATGAACAGGTAACGGTCGTTGGCATAAATCCCGATGCCGAAGGCAGTTTGAACGCAATTCGCGAACATGCTCGCGCCGTGATCAATTCCAAGTCCGGGGAAGTTGTGAACAACATCTGGACGCGAGTTGCACAAAAGGCCGGACGATTGGCTGCGCTTTTAGCCGTTGCCCACAATTGGCAGGCTCCCGTGATTACTGGCGAAATGATCGAATGGGCCGCGTCTCTCGTACTCACCGACACGCAGCGGCTCTCAGCGAAATTCGAAGCCGGTGAAATGGGCACTGTTGATATTACAGACAACGAAAAGCAAATTGACGAGATTAAGAAGGTGATCAGAAAATATCTCTCAAGAGAGGCCGACCAGATAAGTGACCTGAAACTAAGGATAATGGTCGAAAAAAAGGTTATTCAGTACAGCTATATTCATCGCTCTGTCGCCAAGTTGAAGCCATTCGCAACTGACAAGCGAAAGGCTACGGCCGCAATCAAGTCAACATTGATATCGCTTTGCGAAATGGGAAGATTACGCGAAATAAGAGCGATATTCGATAAAGGCGAGAAGTTCGAACATACAACCAATTCAGGAAAGACGTACGAGATATTGAATCTGAAATGGGTTCTCGGATTGGAGGACGGAAACGTTGATGAAGCCGTCGCGCGAAAAAGCCCGCAGTTCTGGAACAGTTGATGTGCTTCTATCGGGTGAGCAGTAGGAACGACGATAGGTTATCTAATTCCTTGATTTCAAACGAAATAGGAAAAATAGGACTATAAGAGGCTGTGAGGGGGCAAGGGTAGAGAAAAGGGGGAGAGAGTGGGCTAATTTCTTCCTATTTTTCCTATTTGTATATATTTCAATAACTTAACCTTCCTATTGGCATTCCTGTCTATCTCCTATCGATTCCTAAAGTAGATGCGGCAAAGCCCGAGCGGTGCGATCTACCTTTACATCTCTCAGGTCTCTCCGAGGCGAAATTCAGCCCCTTCACGATTTTGTGGGCAAGGCGGAGCATATCTCCGCACAACCCCCTTATTCTAGTTGACTTTTTTGATGCTTCTGATCTTCTACCCACAAATCTACCCATGGCTAAGCTGACAAATTGCACATGAAAAGACCCGCCGTCGCCTATGCAAAGCCGACCGCCAGCACCCGCATAGGCAACGGCTCCGCTTTGCTTGACGGCATCGACGGTCGCACTGCCGGTGCGCGGCGCTATCGCGAAATCCTGTTCCGACTTAACGGCGAGTTGAAATTGGAACTCTCTCGGGTCGGTAGGCGAATGACGACGCAGCAGGAGTTGTTGCTCCGCCGAGCGGCTTTCCTAGCGATGTGGTGCGAGAACATCGAAGCGAAATTGGTCAACGGTGAAGATATCGACATCGATGCGTTCAACGTGGCGACGAACACATTGCGCCGAATTCTCACCGATACCGGCCTGCCACTCAACTGACACACGAAAGGAACCTCCATGGCTCTCCCCCAAAGCGGGCGCTCGCCGTATCTCACTCCTGAACACCGCGAACCGCTTATCGACTTCCAGGCCGTTGAACAGGCCGGCGGCGACTACCTGCTAGGCGAGCGATTTCTAGAGCCAGATTTGGCGGAAGCCGCGAAGACTGATGCCGTTGTGAGTCAGATGAGAGCGGCGCACGACAGTTACCGAAACGGGTTCAAGGCTTTGAAAGAGGCGTTGCGATCCCAAGACCCTGCGATGACGCCAGAAGCCAATTTGATGGACATGAAAAAGCGCTCCGATAGCTGGCTTGAAGACATCACGAAGCGCGCTACGGAAGCCACCGCCAACGCGAACCGAACGATCGACGCTATCGACAACGATATCCGCACAAAGCTCGAAATTGAGGACGGCCCGCGTTCGCATGAGATTCGTCGTCATCTTCTCGGCCTGAAAGAGAATGACCGTCTCACGGTCGCGCTGAAGGCGATTGATGCCGGCGACAAGGAAACTATGGCCGCTGTCCTGATCGGGCCGGCATTTCTAACGGGGTTTACGGACGAGCAGCGCGCGATGCTCCGCAGTCGACAAGCCGAGAAGATGGCCGGCGACCTGATCGCCCGCAAAAGGATCATTGAAAAAGCCAAGGCAACCAATATGCGGACGCTTGACGAATTGCTGCCGGCTCTCGACGCGATCTTTCCACGTCACATTGTTGAAGAGATCACGAAACGGATGCAGGCGACGACAAAGATCAAGGACGATTTTCGCAAATTATAACCGCTTTTCGGCAATTTTAATTGCGCCGCGAACAAAAAAATCCGGGTGTAAGTCATCACGGGAAATTGACGCCCCAGACTTTCCAGAGCTAGCTTTCGTCTTTCATTGGGGACGGGACGATGGTTAGCAGGATTAGCGGCAGGTTTTATACAGTCGAAAAACTCCAGCCGAATGGGCCATCGCTGAAGCAAGCACTTGATCAATTATCCGAGAAGGACCGTGCCGCACGTCAGGTGCAACTGTCTAGCGGGCTTGTGGTCAGATTAGAACGTTACGCCGATGATGCAGGCGAACTTGCAGGCGAATTCATACGAGTAAGGGACACCGATTTTCCATTTGAGGTAACCCCTACCGGGGTGTCGGGGTTACAGACAGACGGATTCATTGGTCAAGGAATCGCTTTCAGATTTCGGCCGGCCGATCACACACTAGCCATGCAATTTGATACACGCGTAGTTTCCCCCGGGCGAGCGATGGAGTATTTGATGCAATCGGACGCGCGCTTTGCCTATTCCATCAAACCGAAACTCGATATCCAGAATTGGCAGAAGTTTAATGCAAGCCCGGTGCGGAAGCTCCGAATCGGGATAGCAAGCCCTCAAAACCTAGGCGATATCGAAAACGCAGGCGCAACGGTCAAGCATTCCCTACAACAACTAGGAGAAGCCTACAGCGCGCCGGTCATCACAATCGAGATCGGCATGGGTAACCGGAAAGGCTCTCTCGGAGAGATCGCGAAAAGCGCGGCGAGCGCATTCGCTAAACTGTGGGAAGATGGGGGCGCTGACCTTAGGAGTCTGCGAGGTTGGGTTAAAGAGGGCAAAGATATTCCGTCTGAGGAACTCGACCTGATTGACGAGGTTCTTTCCGAGAAATTGGAATTCCCAAGCCCCAAAAATGATCCGGAAAAGAATTACGAATTGCGTCGAGACATAGTCAAAAACGCGTTGCAGGCCCATGGCTGATACTGGTGAAGGCAAAAGTTTTGGATTGCTTTTTGAGGCATGGGCACCCGCCGTTTTTGGCGTTCTGTCACTCATCGCTCTCCTTTATTTCGGCAAGCCGATAGCGGACAAGTTTGCAACGCATCAATGGACGAGTACCGGGCTGTATTCCGCCATTTTTGGATGGGCGGCCATCCAAACCGGATTTGCTTTCGGCGTCTACGGCTTTGTGATCGGCAAGAGTGGCGGATTTATCGGAGCGCTAAGAGGTACCCGGACGATGGAGCGGTTCGAGCGCTATATCGGACGCGCTAATTGGACAGGCTTTATTCTAACGTTTTTTACTATCCCGCTCATCATCGTAGAGCCAAATCTGTGCGACGCACGTAGCGTCTCATACGTGAGTGTGGCTATCTGGTTCTCTTTCTTCGTATGGGCCTTCCTCGCGTTTTTGAGACTAGCGTACAACTTCGGCGCCCTCTCCAGTGTGAAAGACAAGGAATTTCACGGTGCATAGGCCAGCCCAATTTGCGGCGATATTCTCGCGATTGAGCCTTAGCGGCGACGTATAATGCGATGGCGCGTGGTATCAACGCGCTATTGATTTTTTGGGCTGAGTCGATGTCAACGCTCATCCTGTCATCCTTATCCGGTGAACGTCTTGGCGCTCCGTGCTGGCATAGATGCAGGTCGTTCCGGTTCTGGCGTTTACGCTGTGGCCGCCGTCGCCTTCGGCTATGGCCGGGCCAAAAAGGCAAACAAACAATGGCAACGTCTGCTCGACGGGCGCACGTTCCATATGACTCACCTTAACGCCAGGAAGGGCGATTTCGAAGGCATAGACGACCGTAGCAAAAATCGAATAATGCACGGCATAGTGGAAATAATAAGAACGAACGCATCCTACATAACTTGCGCATCCTATGATGATGGTACGCTTTCCGAGAAATTTCCAAAGCTTTCTAATAAAGATAAAGTCGTTGACGAGTTTCTATATAAAGCATTTAGAACAAAATATGGCCCTATGATTCATATGTGCATGTGGGCACTTGGCGATTTTGCTAACAACGGCGATAGGAAGACAAGGCAAATTTCGTATATGTTGGAAACTGGAGACGACGGCCAAGGAGGATTTATAGATTATATTCAATTTTTAGTTGCTAGAATGGAATCTCATCAGGTATATAAGCACGTATTGGAACAGTATTCCCTCTCTAGGCTTGTCGCGACACCAAAGGAGGAGATGGAGGGCGTCTTCCATGCGGCTGATTTTGTGGCCTGGGAGTGGGCGCGTCATGTCGAGCGCCAGCGACAAGATTTGCCTATGAGAAAGTCGCTTCAGACCCTAACAAACAATATCCCAGTTTCAGCAGATTATTACGGCCTGACTCTCGGTGACAAAAATAGGATTTTCTTCCGACACTACGCCGAAAAACACGCTAACCGACTTGTTAAGTTTCTCCGAGAGACAGCTGAGGCTCAATCAGAAGAGGACATCAAAGTTGCGAATACCCATTGGGCCGAGACTCGCTTTTGAAGCATGTCAACGATATTATGTGAGATTGCCGGTGAGTTCCTTGGATTAATCAGCAAGGGAATAATTTCGGACTGGCAACGATCAATGCTCCAGGCCTACGTTGACGAAAGCGTCTCGACCAATCCTGCTATCTACGTGATGGCCGGCTTAATTGCGCCGCTCGAAAGCTGGGCGAAGTTTTCGGCGGATTGGGCCGATATTCTTTCTATGAAGCCTCGCATTGGCCGGTTCAAAATGAGCGAGGCGATGAATTACGGCGGCGAGTTCGCCTCCTGGTCCCAGGATCGGCGTGACGAGCGAATCTTATTGCTGCAAAACGTGATTTCCGACCACGTCAAAGCCGGTGTTGTCGCTGCGGTAATGGTCGATGATTTCAACAGGATTATCAAAGGAAGCCAGCTTCCGAAGCAATTCCACAGCCCATACTATTTCCTTCTTTATCAGATGATTTTGAAGCTCGCCGAGGGGCAGGAGGGGCTTGGGCTACAAGGTCCGGTAAATTTCATTTTTGACGACCAGATGATGGAAAAGAAGAAAATCCGCAGGGATTGGGATCGCTACAAGTCCCTTTTGCAGGCCCAGAAAAAGCCAGTTGGCAATATGCCTGTTTTCGAGGATGAGGAGCGCGTTTTGCCACTCCAAGCCGCTGATATGATGGCGTGGATTATCCGCGCTCATGCCGAGGACCAATTCCAGGGAAAGGAGCGCAGACCGATTCTCGCTGGCAAGAAATCGCGCTTAAACATTCCGGTGATTACGTCGATGTGGCAGGCTCGGGAGTTGGAGAATTTGCTATTCGATATGCTCATCGCGGCAGGCGTAATACGCGGCACGGTCAAGCTGACGTTAAGTTAAGGGCGTATCTTTCCTTACCGTACCCGAACGCACCCATTGCAGCACACCGTGCGCACTATTTGTGGGTAGGTTCGATGGTCGCTACGACAAAAAAAGAAACAAGCCATATTTTTCAACGTTATTTGGCGGAGGGAGTGGGATTCGAACCCACGGTGAACTTGCGCCCACGCCGGTTTTCAAGACCGGTGCCTTAAACCGCTCGGCCATCCCTCCAGCGACTGCCGGCCACTGCTCTAGTGTGCCCGGCAAAGGCCTGTCAACCGGCTTGCATGAGCAGGTCGCTCCCTGAGCCTAGGACAGGACAGGCGGCGTCACAATCTTGCCCGGTTCCGGCCACAATCGGTTAATACCGTGATAAACAATTCCTGCGCACAAAGGATCGGGGTTCGAGGCGTCGTTGGCATTGTCGAGTGAGTGCTTTGGCTCCTCTGATGGTCGGATGCGACGTCTTCATGAGATTTAGGGGGCAATCAAGAATGCAGGCTGTGACGCACCCGCGTCTTCGTCGCGTTGCCACGGTTGCGTTGCTTGCAGCGTCGGCTGCATTGCTCGCCGCTTGCGCGTCGCAGCCCGAGCCGAAAGGGATGGTCTACAAGAAGACCCGCTCCAAGGAATATTTCGCCGAGACCGAATATGGGGTGAAGGCCAGTCCGCGCGCTGCCTTCATGCGGCGCGGCGGCGGTCGCGACCAGCTTGGCAAGCCCTATCAGGTGCGCGGCAAGTGGTATTATCCCAAGGAAGACAAGAAGTACGCCAAGGTGGGTCTGGCATCATGGTATGGCGACGCCTTCCATGGCCGGCTGACCGCCAATGGCGAAGTCTACGACATGGCGCATCTGACGGCGGCGCATCCGACCATGCCGCTGCCCAGCTATGCCCGCGTCACCAACCTCGAAACCGGCAGTTCGGTCATCGTGCGCGTCAATGACCGCGGCCCCTACCATGAGGGCCGCATCATCGACGTCTCGGAGCGAGCCGCGCAGATGCTGGACTACGACAAGGTCGGTACCGCGAAGGTGAAGGTCGAATATGTCGGCCGCGCGCCGCTCGACGGCAATGACGACCAGTACCTGATGGCCTCTTACCATCCAGGCAACCGCATACCGGACCCATCGGACGGCCTGCCGACCGGCGTCATGGTGGCCATGAACGGGCCTTCGCCGAGCCTTCCGGTCGGCGCGGCCGCCGTGCCGTTTCCAGGTCAGCTGACCGATGCCGCGGCACCGATGCAGGGACGGATGGCCGCGCAACCGACCTTCGGCGATCCGGCGCTGCCCGATTTTGGACCGATCGTGCCGGAACGGCCGCAGATCAGCCTGCCGCCGCAATCGCCGTTCGCCATGGCGTCGCTGTCCTATGCGGATGAACGCGTCCATCGCGCGGATGTCTTTGCCGCTCTGGACGACAGCGGCATGTCGCCCGCAGACATCCTGCGGTCGTGGAAAAACACCGGCCGCCAAGCGGCGCCATCCAGTGCCGACTATGTCGCCGCCGGCACGTTCGACGACGCCACCGAAGCCACACGTGTGGCCTCGGCACTAAAGCCCTTCGGCAGAATAGAAATCCAGCGCTCCGATCTCGACGGCAATGACTGGTATGCGGTCAACCTCTATCCGGACGGCCATGGCGGTCTGGACGAGTTGCTGAAGGCGGCGTGGTCTCATGGCGCGCCCGACGCGCTGGTCGTGCGCGACTGATCCAGCGCCGGTTGCGCCCGGCAGTTGATCCCTCACCGAAAAAGCCCGATAGTTTCGGGACGCCGGAGGGGCCGGCCAACGGGTCGATTTTCATGCAGTTTCGCTTGCTACAGCCTTTCGCCGTTTTTTTTCTCCTCAGCCTCCTGCTTACGCTTTCGCCGGCCCAAGCGCAGCTTTTCGAGACCAAGGCCGCGCAAGCCTTCATGATCGATGCCGATACCGGCACGGTGCTGTTTTCGAAAGATGCCGATAAACCCATTCCGCCGGCTTCGATGGCCAAGCTGATGACGATGGAAGTGGTTTTCAACGCCCTCAAATCCGGGCGCCTCAAACTCGACGATACGTTCGTGGTCAGCGAAAACGCCTGGCGCAAAGGTGGCGCGCCGTCGGGAACCTCGACGATGTTCGCCAAGCTCAAATCGGCGATCCGGCTCGAGGACCTGATCCAGGGGGTGACCGTGCAGGCCGCCAATGACGGCTGTATCGTCATCGCCGAAGGCATGGCCGGATCCGAGGACAATTTTGCCGGAGAGATGACCGAACGTGCGCGCCAGATCGGCCTCAAGACGTCGACTTTCGTGAACTCCACTGGCCTGCCGGCCGACGGCCAGCAGACAAACGTGCGCGAATTGGCGCAGCTCGCCCTGCATCTATGGCGCGAATACCCCGATTTCTACCGGTATTACGGGTTGAAGGATTTCACCTGGAACAAGATCTCGCAGAGGAACCGCAACCCGTTGCTGGCGATGGACATCGGCGCCGACGGCCTGGCTGTCGGCGCAAGCGAGACATCCGGTTTTGGCATCGTGGCTTCGGCCAGCCACAACGGCACGCGGGTGATCGCGGCGATGAGCGGGCTGGCAAATGACAAGGAGCGCGCAGAAGAGGCACGCAAACTGCTCGATTGGGGCGTTCGCTCGTTCGAAAAGACCGAAATCTTCGCCAAGGACGAGGTGGTCGGAGAGGCCCAGGTTTTTGGCGGCATGAAATCCGGCGTGACGCTCAAGGCAAAAGGTCCGATCGACATCTTCCTGCCGATCACCAACCGCGACAAGCTGACGGCCAGGATCATCTACACCGGCCCGGTCGCGGCACCGGTGGAGGAGGGGCAGCCGGTGGGCGCACTGCGCGTCTGGATCGGCGACACGCTGAGCCAGGAGACACCGTTGTTCGCCGCCGAGTCGATCAGCGTCGGCACGTTGCCGCAACGCGCTCTCGATGCCGTCAAGGAACTAGCGATCGGCTGGCTTCGATAGCGCCGACGGCATGGACGTTTTCCCGAACGCGGACTATCTACAGCCCAACAATCCACTCGAACACGAACAAAGGCCCTCGGTTGGCGCGCGGTTTTTTCATCACCTTCGAAGGCGGCGAAGGCGCAGGCAAGTCGACACAGATCGAGCGGCTGGCCACCAAGATGCGCGCCAAGAAGTATGATGTCGTACGGACACGCGAGCCGGGCGGCTCGCCGGGCGCCGAAGCGGTCAGGCATGTGCTGCTTTCGGGTGCCGCCGAACCGTTCGGGCCCAAGATGGAAGCGCTGCTCTTCGCAGCCGCGCGTTCCGACCACGTCGAGCAGGTCATCCGTCCGGCGGTCGAACGCGGCTCCATCGTGCTTTGTGACCGCTTCCTGGATTCCTCGCGTGTCTATCAAGGCGTTACGGGTGGGATCGATCCGGCATTCATGGCCATGCTGGAACAGGTCGCCGTCAACGGCATGATGCCCGACATGACGCTGATCTTCGATATCGACCCGGCCGAGGGTTTGAAGCGCGCGACATTGCGGCGTGGCAGCGATGCCACAGCTGACCGCTTCGAAAAAGAGACGCTGGCCATCCACCAGGCCCGCCGCGAAGCGTTCCTGGCGATCGCCGCGGCAGAGCCGGAACGCTGCATCGTCGTCGATGCGTCCGCCGATCCGGACACGGTGGAGGATGTCGTCACGGCGACCGTGTTCGCGGCACTGGAGGCAAGGGCGTCCGAGCGCAACAGGCAGGTCGCACCCGTATGATCTTCGAACGCATCGCGCCGGAACAGCATGATACGCTGGACGGTGTGCCGGAACCCTCCGAAACACCGCGTCTGGTCGGACACGGGCAGGCCGTCACCATGCTTGCCGCCGCCTATCGTGCGGGAAAGCTGCCTCATGCGCTTATCTTCGCCGGTCCGGTCGGGATCGGCAAGGCGACGCTCGCCTTCCATCTCGCCCACCACCTTTTGAAGCATCCGGCCTTCGACCAGGCGCCTGGCAACCTAGCAGTTCCCGATCCGGCCTCGCCGCTGTTTCGCCAGATCGCAACCGGCGCGCATCCCGGCGTACTGCATCTGACCCGCCCGTTGAACGACAAGACCAAGAGTTTCAAGACCGTCGTCACCGTCGACGAAATCCGCAAGGTCAGCCGCTTTCTGTCGCTGACTTCGCATGACGGCAGCTACCGGGTGGTGATCGTCGATCCGGCCGACGACATGAATGCCAATGCGGCCAATGCCTTGCTGAAGAATCTCGAGGAACCACCGGCACGGACCCTGTTCATTCTCATCGTCCATGCACCCGGCAGTCTGCTGCCGACGATCCGCTCGCGCTGCCAGGTGGTGCGGCTGACACCGCTCGACGCCAACGAACTGATGGCGGTGCTGGAGACAGCGGAGCCGCCGCCGCCGGACGATCCGGCCGCGAGGGCTGCATTGGTCGAGCGGGCAGGGGGCAGCGCCCGCAACGCGATCCTGTTGACGCAGTATGGCGGCCTGGAGATCGCGCGGACGCTGGATGGACTGGTGGCGACGGGAAAGAGCGATATTGGCGGCGCCTATCGCTTGGCCGAGGCGGTCGCGGGCAAGGACCAGGCGATACAGTTCGACATCTTCAATCGCCGGGCGCTGGACCTTCTGTCGGATGCGGCAAGCCAGGCGGCGCGGGCTGGCGATCTCAAGCGGGCCAAAACGCTGTCGGACAGTTGGCATGAGGCGCTGGACGCTATATCTGAGACGGACACCTACAATCTCGACAAAAAGCAGCACGCCCTGACCATGATCGACCGCCTGAATTCTGCAATGCGAATGTGACGGGCCTTTTTTGGTGCATGCCGTTGCCCCTTAAACCGGGGCCACTTTTGGGCGGCATGCACTGGTCTCGGGATGGCAATCGCCATTCCGATGCGATATCCACCGCCACGGCCTCCATTCAGACATTCATGACGGTTCATTCATGTCACGCGACACATTCTACATCACGACCGCGATTTCCTATCCGAACGGCAAGCCGCATATCGGCCATGCCTACGAGCTGATCGCCACCGACGCGCTTGCCCGCTTCCAGCGGCTCGACGGCAAGCAGGTCTTCTTCCTTACCGGCACCGACGAGCACGGCATCAAGATGCTGCAGACAGCCAAGCGCGAAGGCATTTCGGCGCGCGAACTGGCCGACCGCAATTCAGCCGAGTTCAAGCGCATGGCGACCGCGCTCAACGCCTCCAACGACGATTTCATCCGCACCACGGAGGAGCGCCATTACGCTGCTTCCCAGGCGATCTGGAAGGCGATGGCCGCCAATGGCGACGTCTATAAGGGCGGCTATGCCGGCTGGTACTCGGTGCGCGACGAAGCCTATTACGGCGAGGAGGAGACCGAGGTCCGTCCCGACAATGTCCGCTACGGGCCGCAGGGAACGCCGGTCGAATGGGTCGAGGAAGAGAGCTACTTCTTCCGCCTGTCGGCCTATCAGGACAAGCTCGTCGCGCTTTATGAAGGTCAGCCCGACTTCATAGGTCCGGCCGAGCGCCGCAACGAGGTGATGAGCTTCGTCAAGTCGGGACTGAAGGACCTGTCGATCTCGCGCACCACATTTGACTGGGGCGTGCCGGTACCCGGCGACGAAAAGCATGTCATGTATGTGTGGGTCGACGCGCTGACCAACTACATCACCGGCGTCGGCTATCCCGATGAAAAAGATGAGAAATGGAAGTTCTGGCCAGCCGATGCGCACATCATCGGCAAGGACATCGTGCGCTTCCACGCGGTTTATTGGCCGGCCTTCCTGATGTCGGCCGGCATCCCGCTGCCGAAGCGCGTCTTCGGCCACGGCTTTCTGTTCAACCGCGGCGAGAAGATGTCGAAATCGGTCGGCAACGTCATCGACCCGTTCACCATGATCGAGCATTATGGCCTCGACCAGGTACGCTACTTCTTCCTGCGCGAAGTGCCGTTCGGCCAGGACGGCAGCTACAGCCATGAAGCGATCGTCAACCGCACCAACGCCGATCTGGCCAACGGTCTCGGCAATCTGGCGCAGCGCTCGCTGTCGATGATCGCCAAGAATTGCGGCGGCGTGGTACCGAAGCGCGGCGACCTGGCGGAAGCCGACAAGGTGATCCTGGATCAAGCGATCGACGCTCTCGCCACCGCGCGCAAGGCAATGGCCGAACAGGGCATCCATCTGGCACTGGCGGCGATCTTCGGCGTGGTTGCGGAAGCCGACCGGTATTTCGCCGGACAGGAACCCTGGGCGCTCAAGAAAACCAATCCCGAGCGCATGGAAACGGTGCTGTGGACTACGGCCGAAGTGGTCCGGCGCGTGGCGGTTCTATGCCAGCCCTTCATTCCGGGCTCGGCCGGCAAGCTGCTCGACCTGCTGGCGGTGCCGGCGGACAATCGCAATTTCGTGCATGTCCACGCCGATCACGCGCTTGTTTCCGGGACGGCGCTGCCTGCGCCGGAGGGCGTGTTTCCGCGCTATGTCGAACAGACGGACGCGAACGCCTGATGCTCGTCGACAGCCATTGTCATCTGGACTTTCCGGACTTCGCCGAGGAGCGGGCGGCCATTGTCGCCCGCGCCAAGGCGGCCGGAATCGGCCGCATGGTGACGATCTCCACGCGCGTGAAGCGGTTTCAGCAAGTTCTTGAGATCGCGGAGACTTTCGACGAAGTCTATTGCTCGGTCGGCACCCACCCGCACAATGCCGCCGAGGAGCTCGACGTCACCACCGCCGACCTTGTGCGCCTGTCCACTCACCCAAAGGTGGTGGCGATCGGTGAAGCAGGTCTCGATTATTTCTACGACAAGGCACCGCGCGATGCGCAGGCGCAGGGTTTTCGCGCTCATATCGCCGCCGCTCGCGAGACCGGGCTGCCTCTCGTCATCCATTCACGCGATGCCGACGACGACATGGCCGCCATTCTCGAGGATGAGACAGGGAAGGGCAGCTTCCCGTTCATCCTGCATTGCTTTTCGTCGGGACGGCGGCTCGCCGAGGTCGGCGTGTCGTTTGGCGGCTATGTGTCGTTCTCGGGCATCCTGACCTTCAAGAACTCGATCGAATTGCGTGCCATCGCCGCCGATTTGCCGCGTGACCGGCTGCTGGTCGAGACCGACGCGCCATATCTGGCGCCGGTGCCGTTCCGCGGCAAGCGCAACGAGCCGGCTTACGTCGCGCAAACCGCCAAGGTGCTGGCCGAGACAATCGGCGTCAGCGAGGCTGAGATCGCGGCGGTGACGACCGATAATTTCTTTCGGCTGTTTGGAAAAATGCCTCGCCAGCAGGCGCTCGAGACATGAGCGACCGGCTGCGCCTGACAATTCTCGGCTGCGGGTCGTCGCCAGGCACGCCGCGCATTACCGGCGACTGGGGCAATTGCGATCCCGCCAATCCCAGGAACCGGCGCATGCGCACGGCGGCACTTGTCGAGCGCATTGCCGTCAATGGCGGCCGCACCACGGTCGTCATCGACACCGGCCCCGATTTCCGCGAGCAGATGCTGATGGCTTCAGTCAGGCGCATCGACGGGGTGATCTACACCCATCCGCATGCCGACCACATCCACGGCATCGATGACCTGCGCGGCTATGTGCTGGAACAACGGCACCGCATCGGCATCCATGCCGACGAGCCGACCATGCTGCGGCTGCGCGAGGCGTTCGGCTATTGCTTCCAGACGCCGGCAGGCAGTTCCTATCCGCCGATCGTCGACGCCCACATCATCGATCATACCAGGCCGGTCGTGATCGAAGGAGAGGGGGGTGCCCTCACCTTCGAGCCGCTGCCCCAGATCCATGGCGACATCATTTCGCTGGGTTTCCGCATCGGTGGGCTCGCCTACTGTCCCGATGTCAGCGACTTTCCCAAGACCACCGCAGAACGGCTGCGAGGTCTCGACACGCTGGTCATCGACGCTTTGCAGTACAACACGCATCCAAGCCATCTTTCGCTTGGCCAGGCGCTCGACTGGATCAAGGCGCTTTCGCCTGGGAGCGCCGTGCTGACGCACATGCACGGGCCGCTCGATTACATCGCCGTGATGGCTGAGACGCCCGACAATGTCGAACCAGCCTATGATGGCATGGTGATCGAAATCCCATACGAGTCAAACCGGTAGAGGCTGCTGCTCAGTTGGCGTTTCAAGTCGTCGTTTGAACGTTCGACCATGGTTCGAGGTCGTGAAGTGCCGGTGGCGTCCATTCACGATGTTTGCCGGCAACGCGCAAAACAGCAGCAACTTCCCGGCCGGGCTATATGCATAAGTTCCATAATCTATCTTATGCGACTTTTATCACGGCGTTAAAAGCATCTCGAATTCATCTCACAGCCCTGCTTCACAGCCCGGGCTTCCGAAGCAGACCGGACCAAAAGCGTCTCAAACTCGCGAATGAAACTGGCGCACGCCGCTCCATGCCGCGGTATTCGATCCTGTCGCGACCGACCGCTTCGTCATTCCAGACCAATTCAAAGGCGATGCCTTTGAATCCGAGCTCGCCGATCTGACGCACGATGGTCTCTTGCAGATAGATATCGGATAGTCGCACGCCATCGGGCCGCTCCGGCAACTTGAATATCTCGGCCCCGCCGATGGCCTCCGGCCGAAGGACGAGATTTTCGATCGTCATGATACCGCCATCGTCAAACCGGACGGTTCTTGAACGTTCTTCGTCCATCGCATCGACCACATTGGTGACGTTGAACAGCGATATGGGTTCGTCAGCACGAAGCGGCAGGAAGTCACCATACGGTTCTAGAATCGGCCGTAGCACTTCAACGCCGTGCTCCTCAGAATGAGCACGTGCTCGCCGAGCCAAGGAAAATCCGAATATAGCCGGGGTGTTCCGTCTTCTTGCTCGCGCAGGAATTTCATCCGCGGCGGACGCCATCGCTTCTGGCCTGGGTCGCCGAGGCTCGCGAATAGCTGGTAGTCCTCGGCTTGTTGGGGAAGAACCCATTCCTGTCCCTCCACTACACGCGGACTATAGATTTTCACCCGACCTCCTGACCCGGCGCCGCCGACACCGGCACGTCGCTCGAGACATCGCGTCCGGTTTGGCGGACGCCCGTACCGAGCATATCATGCCAGATGACGCGGCGGCGGCGCGCGACGCTTTCCATCTGTTCCTACATCGCGACCGGTCGCATCAGGGCAGCCTCCGCCGGTCGAGCAGGATGCGGTGGATCTGGATTCGCTCCGGCAATTCGATCAGGAACTCCGGGTCGCGGTCGAGATGGTGGACCCTGGCATTGGCCTTCCAATGCCTCTCCTCGTTTACGATGCTCGCGCTGGAAGGTTCCGGGACAAATAACGTCAAGAGACATCGGAGGATCAACCGGTGCGGGACGGCCGGGACCTGACCATTTTGGCAATGGAATCCTGCCGACGAAGCTGGCGATGTCGCGTCTCCAGGTCACTTTGACGTTAGCATATAGCTGCCAGCGCAGCGGTACCTGCAGACTGATTCCGTTGCGCGTAGCGGCAGCGAGGCGCGTCGTAGGCGTTCCTAAAAATTGTCGAGCACCCCGCTGAAAGCAGTTGCTATTGCAATGACGTGGACGAGGCCAAGCGCCAACCAACCGGCGCGGCCGGCTTGAGCAACAAATGCCCCATAGGCAGGAAACTGTGCCACAGCCAACCCTAGGGAAAGGCTGGTAATCGTGTTGTCGGTCAAAAGAGTTGCCAACATGGGGATTGGATAGAGAATGCGGGCTAGCACATAGTCGCCATGCCCAGCTCCGGCCGAAAAGAGTGCCAGCAGGAAGGCAACGGGAGTAGCGCATAGGCCGAAAAGGAGACCTGCCTGCCATGAGAACTTTGGCAATGTCATTCCCTTCCCCATCAACCACATCTATGCGGATGCGTTCAGCCATAAGAACCGCGGCACTCGACAACAAAGATAGATCATGCGGATTTTCCTCGGTCGGTCCATTCGCTTTATCGCAGTTCCAGTAATCTGCAACGTTTACCCACTTTAGCAAGCTCAATGTCCCCGTCTCAGGGCCGCCTCCAGCTTGGAACCGACGGAACTTCTGGACGGCGATTGCGGCAATGGAATTCGACCATCCCAGCAACTACGCTAGCTTCAATCCATCACGCCTCGGCTGGACTCAAAGGCTTATCAAGAATGACCACACGATCTTCCTTTCTCGGCTTGCCCGATCGCCTCGCCGATGGCACGGCGCCCCGCGCGGTGATCTTCGGCGCCGGCCACGGCAGCACCTATCCCGGCAAGGACAGCAGCGGTCATGCCTTGGCCGCCGATGCCATCCGCGTTGCGAGCCAGGGTGATGCCGCGCTCGTCGAGCATTGGGATTTCGATCTCGGCGGCCCGCTGTTCGACGGCAAGCCGGTCTGCTGCGTCGACGCCGGCGACATCCTGACCATCATGCATGACAATGCCGGCAACCGCGCCCGGATCGAGGCGAAGACGCGCGAGGTCCTGTCCTTGCCGGCCGTGCCCATCCTGCTCGGCGGCGACGATTCCGTGGTCAGTCCCTTCCTCGCCGGCTTCGCGGATCACGGGCCTGTCTGGATCCTGCAGATCGACGCCCATATCGACTGGCGAGACGAGGTGCATGGCGAACGCCACGGCTACTCCAGCCCGATGCGCCGCGCGAGCGAGATGGCGCATGTCGCCGGCATGGTGCAGGTCGGACTGCGCAGCGTCGGCAGCGCACGCCTCACGGAAATCGAAGCGGCGCGGCGCTATGGCAGCCGTTTCGTCACCGCCCGCGAGGTCCACGCCCTGGGTGTCGAAGCGGCGCTCACCCATATTCCGGAAGGCGCGCGCGTCGTCGTTACCCTCGACTGCGACAGTCTCGACCCCGGCATCATGCCGGGCGTGGCCGCGCGTACGCCCGGCGGCCTCACCTATACGCAGGTCATCGATCTCATCGCGGGCCTGGGCAAGCGAGCGAGGATCGCCGGATTCGATCTTGTGGAGCTCTATCCGCAAGCCGATATCGACGGCCTGTCGGCGCTCACCGCCGCGCGACTTCTTGTCAATGTTATCGGCGCCCTGGTCAGGCAGGTTTGAGACCCGAGCTGAGGTCGAATACGGCCCCGGTCCGCCTTTGCGCCCGCTTCATGGCTTGCAGGAAAACTTTTACCGAGGCCCCCGCTCCAGGCTGATCCGGTAACTCAGCGAACGCCTCGCGCCCGGCGCGATCAGCATCAGGCCGGGCTTGTCGGTGAACTCGCCATCGAAATCCAACGGACTGGCAATGCCGTGCCAGGGCTCGATGCACAGGAACGGCGCGCCGCCGGGTTTGGACCAGATGCCCACTTCCTGAAATCCCTGCCATGAGACCTCGATCGCCGGACCGTCATCGGCGCCGTAGCGAACGCTGTTGCTGGCCGGCCGGTCCAGGATCACGGCGTCGTCGTCAAACAACCGTTCGGACAGCTCGAGCACAGTGCCTTTGACCGGCGTTGGCTGCGGCGTTGCGATGAGCAGGCCATCCTTCAGCCGGCGGATCGGCGCTGGCTCTGCTTGGGCAAACGTCAGGCAATAGGCGTCCTTGGCCATATCGGGCAGAAGCGGCCAGTTGAACGCCGGATGCGCCCCGATCGACGCCGGCATCGGTTCGTCGCCCGGGTTGGTAATCTCGAATTCTATGTCGAGTTGCCCCTCGCCCAGCGCATAGGTCACGGCCAGTCGAAATGCGAACGGGTAGTGCGCTCGGGTTTCCGCGTCGTCGGTGAGCACCAGCGTGCAGGATCGAGGCCCCCTCTCCGCCCACATAAAAGGCTTGTCGCGGGCGAAGCCGTGCTGCGTCATCGGATAGGTCTGGCCGCGATGGTGCAGGTGATCGCCCTTCAGCCGGCCGACGATCGGAAACAGCACCGGCGAATGGCGCCGCCAGGCCGGTCCAGCCTGCCACAGGAACTCAAATCCTCGTGCATCCCGCAGGGAAACCAACTCTGCGCCGTGGGCGATGATGGTTGCCGATATGCCCTCGCCATGAAGCGTCAGCCTGTCCTGTTCCATATGTCCTCGCGGTTCGTCCGGCGTGGCCGGCAGGCTAGCAAATGGCCGGGCGTGAACTCAAGGTGGCGGACGGCATTTGCATTTCACGCGATCGCGATGAACCTTGATGGTGGGCCAGGCGCCCCTTTCGAAAGAAGATGGCCGGAGGTTTCCCTCCGGCCAGCCAAGACTCAAAGCTGTTGCCTGCTACGGTCCGGACTATTCCCGCTCGCCGGTAAAATTCAGCAGCAGCTGGAAGATGTTGATGAAATTCAGGTAGAGCGAGAAGGCACCGAAGACGGCGAGCTTCTGGCGCGACTCCGCATCGAAATTCTCGGCGTATTGCTCCTTGATCGTCTGCGTGTCCCAGGCCGTCAGGCCGATGAACACGGCGATGCCGATCACCGAGATAGCGAACTGCAGCGCGGTCGAGCCGAGGAAGATGTTGACGATGCTGGCGATCACCACGCCGATCAGGCCCATGATCAGGAAGGACGAGAACTGCGTCAGGTCGCGCCTTGTCGTGTAGCCATAGAGACTGGTGGCGCCGAACATGGTGGCGGCGATGAAGAAGGTGCGGGCGATGCTGGTTCCGGTGAAGACCAGGAACACCGAAGCCAGCGACAGGCCCATGACGGCACAGAAGGCCCAAAACATCGCCTGCGCGCTTGCCGCCGACATGGTCTGCATCTTGAACGAAAACAGGAGCACGAAGGCGAGCGGCGCCAGCATCACCACCCATTTCAGCGGGCTGGAAAAGATCGGCACATAAAGCGCCGGCGTCGACGACACCAGGAAGGCGACAAGGCCGGTAACCACCAGGCCAAGGCCCATATAATTGTAGACGCGCAGCATGTGTTGGCGCAGGCCCTCGTCATAGACGGCTCCAGTCCGGGCGCCTGTGCCCACGCGGTATCCAAGATTGGGCGTATTCATTCGAGGTCTCCTTTGTGGATTGGTCAGTAAAGCGTTCTGGCGAGCGTTTCGGCGGCGCGGTCGAGATCATGAACCTCGCTCTTGGCGACGACAGCGTAGGCGACATCGCCGATCTGGAAATAGGCCGAGGAGATGTCGCCCGAGGGCGCCACGGTCGGCTTGACCACATCGAAAGTGCCCGGCCGGATCGCGAACAGCGAAACCAGGCCCATCTCCTTGGTGTCGACCGCAATCTCGACACTCGGGCCGAAGCGCGACGGATAGATCTGCACGTCGCGGACCTTCCAGTCCTTCGGCAGCGCCGGCATGACGATGGCGGTGGCGGCGCGGATCTCGCCCGCATTGTAATTAGGCGCCTCGGTCTGCGAGGCCATGTTTTCGCGCAGCAGCGTCGTCCTGTGTGCCTGTACCGCCTCGTCGACATAGGCGGGCGGCTGAGGCGACGCGACGACCTTGGTCACCGACACCGGCCCGACAATGCCGTTGGCCAGCCAGCCGGCGGCGACGAAAGCGGCGACCGCTGCCGCGCGTTGCAGCACACCGAAGATGCGGCCCCGGCCAAGCCCCCTCTCCAGCCGCCGCGCCGCATCGGCCGTCGCCGGCCGCGCCATGCCTTCGGAGCCGGCCAGCGCCATGCGCAGTTCGTCGCGGGTGCGCAGATCCGACATCACACGCGCGGCCGTGTCCGGACGCGCCGACAGGAAGGCTTCGACCGCGATGCGGCGGCTGACGTCGAGCTGGTCGTCGATATAGGCGTCGAGATCGGCGTCCGTAACCGGGTCGACAAGAGCGGTCATGAGTCACCTCCCACGATCCTGAGATGATTTTTGCCCCGGGCGGGCGCCTCTTCCATCTGCCGCAAGGCTGTGCGCGCCCTGCCAATACGCGACATCAGCGTGCCCAGCGGCACGCCGCTGGCGTTGGCGGCCTGCTGGTAGGAGAGCCCTTCGATGGCGACCAGATGCAGCGCCGAGCGCTGCTCTTCCGGCAGGCTGAAAAAGGCTTCGCGAACCTGCGCCAGGCGCACGGAATGGTCCTGCGGCGCCGGGGTGCTGCCGTCGGCCAGATATCGGGCCTGTTCGAGGCGTGCCGCTTCCGAGCGGCGCGAGCGCACGCGGTCGATGAAGGTGTTGTGGACGATCGACAGCAGCCAGGCGCGCAGGTTTCCGCCCGAGCGGAACGTGCCGCGCCGCTCATAGGCGCGCACCAGCGCGTCGTGGACGAGATCCTCGGCCTCGACGCCGTCGCGCGTCAGCGAACGGGCGTAGCGCCGCAGCGACCCGAGTTGTCCGATGATGTCAAAGCGTGGCATCGACCGTTTCATGCCCTGTTTACGGAGCATGTGGGGATTTTAATCCCGGCCGTGCCGTTTTTTCTTCGCGCGAAATATCGGTTGCAGGTATCTCGTCTCGCCTAGGTTCCGTGAACGCCCTTAGGTCCAAGTGGTTTTGCCGGTTTGGGAACCGTGACACCGCAGGCGCGCAACACCCACCGGCGGCCGTCGCTGCGAAAATCGGTGATGCTCAGTGGCTCGACGTCGATCTTTGAGCTGGCGGCAAGCGGCGCCCCGAGAACATGCAGGATCGCGGCGCGGATGACGCTGGCATGGGTCACGGCGATGGTATGGCCACGTTCGGCGATCAATCGATCCATCAATCCAGCGGTCCGTCGGGCAACATCGGCCAGCGACTCACCACCATGCCGGACCGCATTCGGATCCGTAAGCCATGCGGCGATTTCTTCAGGCTGTCGCGCCTGCACCTCTTCAAAGCTCTTGCCTGCCCATCGTCCGTTATTCTGGTCGGCCAGCATCGGATCGACAGTCGCGTTCAGCGACAGCGCCTCGGCGGTCTGACAGGCGCGAAGCGCCGGCGCTGTCCACACACGGTCGGCGCGACGCAGCGTCCCGCGCACCGCCTTTGCCAATGTCAGCGATCGTGGCTCCAGCGGTTCATCCGAGGGAAACCGCCCTTTCCGGGTCGCCGCCGTGGCACCGGCGCAGATCATGGTCAGACGGACGAGCATGGCATGCCTTCTCTGAAGTGGTTGAAAAGCAGCACCGGCAGGTGCCGCCTTTCGCGCCGGCGCGATCAAAACCGCTGGTGAAACGTGGCCAATTTGCGTATCACTCCGCCGCGCCAACGGAACCATAATGATGTTCGAAGACCTGCAGCCAGCTCCCGCCGACAAGATTCTTGCGCTGATCGGCCTCTATCGCGCCGATCCACGCCCTGGCAAGGTCGATCTCGGTGTCGGCGTCTACAAGGATCGCGACGGCAAGACGCCGGTTATGCGGGCCGTGCGCGAGGCCGAGAAGCGGCTGCTGCAGGGCCAGGATACCAAGACCTATCTCGGCCTTGCCGGCGATACCGGGTTCAACACTGTGATGGCCAAACTCGCCTTCGGTCCGGGCGCGGACCTGTCGCGCATCCGGGCGGCACAGGCGCCTGGTGGCTCCGGCGCGCTGCGGTTGGTGGCAGAACTGCTCAAGCGGACGCGTTCGGATGCCACGGTCTGGGTCTCCGACCCGACCTGGCCGAACCATATGCCAGTGATGCGTTCCGCCGGCCTGCAGATTCGCGAATATCCCTATTTCGATGCGGCCTCGGGAGCGGTTCGTTTCGACGACATGCTGGCGGCGCTGCGGTCGGCCAACAGCGGCGACGTGGTGCTGCTGCATGGCTGCTGCCACAATCCGACCGGCGCCAATCTGGATGCGGCCCAGTGGGAGGCCATCGCCGATCTCGTCGTCGAGCGCGGCCTGCTGCCATTTGTCGACATCGCCTATCAAGGCTTTGGCGACGGCCTGGAGGCCGATGCCCTCGGCTTGCGGCTGCTGGCCGCGAAAGTTCCGGAAATGGTTATCGCGTCGAGCTGCTCGAAGAATTTCGCGGTGTACCGCGACCGTGTCGGCGCGGCGATGATCCTGGCCAGGGACGGCGCGCAGGCCGACGTCGCGATGAGCCAGATGCTGTCGGCGGCGCGCGCCATGTATTCGATGCCACCCGACCATGGTGCCGCGGCAGTGCGCATCGTCCTGGAAGACGCCGCGCTGCGTGCCGACTGGGAAGCAGAACTGGAAGAGATGCGTCTTCGTATGCTGAGGCTTAGGGTCGCATTCGCCGAGGCGCTGCGCCGGCAATCCAATTCCGACCGCTTCGACTTCGTTGCCAGCCATCGTGGCATGTTCTCGCGGCTCGGCCTCACGGAAGCGCAGGTCGAAAGGCTGCGCGCCGAGCACGCCGTCTACATGGTCGGCGACAGCCGCATCAACGTCGCCGGCCTGCCCGAGGACGGCATGGATGACCTCGCCAAGGCGGTCGTTTCCGTGCTGGACTGACGAGGCGGGTACGGTGCGCCTGTGGACAAGGTCCCCTCGCCGGCTGACAGCGTTGGCCGAGTGGCGGTTCGCGCGATAGCATCCGCACCATGACGCCATCGAAAGACATTTCACGCCTGATCGAGATCATGGCGGCGTTGCGCGCGCCGAAGACCGGCTGCCCGTGGGACATCGAGCAGGACTTCTCCACCATCGCGCCCTACACGATCGAGGAGGCCTACGAGGTGGCGGATGCCATCGCGCGCGGCGATCTCGACGATTTGCGCGACGAACTCGGTGACCTCCTGCTGCAGGTCGTCTACCATGCCCAGATGGCGCAGGAAGCCGGCGAATTCGCCTTCCCTGACGTTGTCCAGGCCATCACCACCAAGATGATCCGCCGCCATCCGCACGTGTTTGGCGACGAGAAGGCCCGCAGCGCCGGCATGGCCAAGGGCATGTGGGAGAAGATCAAGGCGCAGGAGAAGGCCGAGAAGCGACAAGCCCGGCTCGCGCGCGGTCTTGACCCGGAGGACAACGGCAAGGGGTTCCTGGACAGCGTTCCGGTCGCCCTGCCCGCCTTGACGCGAGCGTTGAAGCTTCAGGAAAAAGCCGCCCGCGTCGGCTTCGACTGGAGCGAGGCTGCTCCCATCCTGGACAAGATCGAGGAAGAGATCGGGGAGTTGCGCGAGGCTTTGGCCAGGGGTGAGACGGCCTCGATCAAGGACGAGTTCGGCGACATGTTGTTTGCCGTCGTCAATCTCGGCCGTCACCTGAAGCTCGATTCGGAGGCGGCGCTCAGCGGCACCAACGAGAAATTCCGCTCACGCTTCCACTATGTCGAGCAGGCCCTGGAAAAATCAGGCGGCTCGCTGGAGGAAGCTAGCCTGGAGGAGATGGAAGCGCTCTGGCAGGAAGCAAAGACTGCAAGGTAAGCCTCTATGGCCCCGGCAATTCCGGACGGAAAGCGCGATACTTATCCTGGAATTTCTGCGCGTTAGCCGTTGTTTTTGCGACGCAATCGGCTTTCAATCTCTTCACGGGCGCTTTGCGTGGCCTTCAGCGAAACGGTGGCGCTGCCATCGTCATTGTCGGTTCGCGAAACGACATCGCCATTGCGATAAAGCCAGTCGACCAGGCCGAATTGTGCCGGCTGGATGGTCACCGTCAGGTCTTGCAGTTCGCCGGCCATCCGCGTTTCGATAACCGCTTTCAGCGCATCGATGCCTTCGCCTGACACCGCCGATACGGCAATCGGCGGCTCCTTGGAACCGTCGGTGCTATCGGCGAGCAGCCGCTGCCTGTTGCCTTCGTCCAGCAGGTCGATCTTGTTCCAGACTTCGATCACGCGCCTGGTGTCGCTGGCGTCGACGCCGAGATCGGCGAGGATGCGCTCGACATCCTCGGCCTGCGCCACCGTGTCGGGGTCGGAAATGTCGCGCAGGTGGATGACGAGATCGGCCTCGACCACCTCTTCCAAGGTCGCCCGGAACGCCGCGATCAGATGCGTCGGCAGGTCCGAAATGAAGCCCACCGTGTCGGAAAGAATGATCGGCGTGCCATGCGGCAGCCGCACGCGGCGCAGTGTCGGATCCAGCGTGGCGAACAGCATGTCCTGCGCCAGCACCCCTGCTCCGGTCAGCTTGTTGAACAGCGTCGACTTGCCGGCGTTGGTGTAGCCGACGATCGCCACCGCTGGAAACGGCACCTTCTTGCGCTTGGCGCGGTGCAGGTCGCGGGTGCGGCGCACGGTTTCCAGCTCGTGCTTCAGCTTTATGATCTTTTCCTGCAGCTGCCGCCGATCGGATTCGATCTGCGTTTCACCGGGGCCGCCGAGGAAGCCGGCACCGCCACGCTGACGCTCCAGGTGGGTCCAGCTGCGCACCAGGCGGCCCTTCTGGTAGTTGAGATGGGCAAGCTCGACCTGCAGCGTGCCTTCCTTGGTGCGCGCGCGCTCGCCGAAGATCTCCAGGATCAGCCCGGTGCGATCCAGCACCTTGGCGTTGAATTGCTTCTCGAGATTGCGCTGTTGCACCGGCGTCAGCGGATGGTCGACGATGACCACTTTCGCGTGCCCTTCCCTGACGATCCCGGCGAACTCCTCGACCTTGCCGCTGCCCAGCAACGTCGCCGGGCGCGGGTCGTTGACGGTCACGACCGCCGTATGGATCAGATTAAGGTCGATGGCGCGGGCAAGGCCGACTGCTTCGTCGTGGCGCGCCTCGGCCGAGCGCGTCAGCCGCGGACGGTTCGTGTCATCGTCGTTACGCGGTTGGCGCGTAAGCACAGGCACAATGACAACAGCCCGGGTCGGACCCTTGGCTTCCGTCCCGGGATGATGCGCTGGTTTTCCGCGAACCGTGCCGTCCGCGTCCTTCTCACGTGCCAATCAGGCGCCCTGGCTTTCCTCGCCATCGAACATCTGAACCGGCTGGCTCGGCATGATCGTGGAAATGGCGTGCTTGTAGACGAGTTGGGAGTGACCGTCGCGGCGCAGCAGGACGCAGAAATTATCGAAAGAAGTGACCACGCCGGTCAGCTTCACGCCGTTGATAAGAAAGATGGTGAGCGGGTTCTTGCTCTTGCGAACTGAATTCAGGAACAGGTCCTGAAGGTTTTGCGATCGTTCCGCCATTGTTTTTGTCTTTCGCCGATCCCCTTCGGTTTGCAGCCAATGCGCCAAATTAGCGGGCACATGTCAAGCGCGCAAACACCCTCTTGCCGTCAGTAACGACAAGCAGAACGAGATATATTGATGTTCATTCCACCTGTGCGGTTATCAGGCTGGACTTTTTTCCGCAATGTCAAAAAAGGCATGCCGCAACGAAAGTGTTATTGAGCCGGGGTGGCCATTGGCTATGGGATCGCCGTCAATGGCCACGATCGGCATGGCAATAGTCGTCGCGGAACTGATGAATGCTTCGCGGGCCGCTTTGGCCTCGGCGACGGAAAATTCCCGTTCCTCGATCTTCAGGCCGAGCCTTGCCGCGACTTCGAACATGGTGGTGCGCGTGATGCCGCGCAGAATGCCATGTTCGGCCGGCCGGGTGACCAGAACGCCATCCTTGGTAACGATCCAGGCATTCGACGACCCGCCTTCCTTGACGTTGCCGTCGGCATCCACGAACCACGCCTCCTGTGCGCCCGCTTCCTTGGCCTTCTGCTTGGCCAATACATTGGGCAGCAGCCCGACGGTCTTGATGTCGACACGGTCCCACCGGTTCTCCGGCACGGTGATGACGGCGATACCGGTCTCGGCTCGCTTGGCACCCGCGGCAGGATCGGCCTTCCTGGCTGTCACCACCAGCGCGGGCTTGACGTTCGCCGATGGGAAGACAAATTCCCGGCTGGCGACACCGCGCGTCACCTGAACATAGACCAGGCCGTTGACGACATGATTGCGGTTGACCACTTCGCGCAGGATCAGCGGCAACACATTGCGTGTCACCGGCCAGGCGATCGACAGTTCGGTCAGCGAGCGGTTCAGCCGGGCAAGGTGGCGCGGCATGTCGACGATGAAGCCGCGCGCCACCTCGCAGACCTCGTAGACGCCGTCGGCGAACTGGTAGCCGCGATCCTCGATATGCACGGCGGCATCGGCATGAGTGATGTAGCGCCCGTTCACATAGGCAATGCGCGGCATGGTCACCTCGGGAGATTTGGTTCGGCCTGTTTAGGCGATTCCGCCGTGCAGGTAACGGACAATCGCGTGGGCCACCGAGGATTGGGTCAGACGCCCAGCGACTTCAGCTTGCGGTGCAAGGCGGAACGCTCCATGCCGATGAACTCGGCTGTCTTCGAAATGTTGCCGCCGAACCGGTTGATCTGGGCGATCAGATAGTCCTTTTCGAACTGTTCGCGTGCCTCGCGCAGCGGCAGCGCCATTATATGCTGGTCCGACTGGTTGGGCGTGCGCGGCATGACATCGCCGATTTCGGACGGCAGCAGATCCGCGGTGATCGGCGCGTCCACGTCCTCGCCGCGCGCCAGGATCATCAGTCGCTCGACGTTGTTGCGCAACTGGCGCACGTTGCCCGGCCAGTTGTGCGCCTGCAGCACGGCCAGCGCGTCGTCGCCGATACGGCGTGGCTTGATGCCAGCCTGGCGGGCGATCTGCTTCATGAAGTTGTCGACGAGATAGGGAATGTCCTCGCGCCGCTCGGCCAGTCCCGGCACCATGACCGGAACCACGGCGAGCCGGTGATAGAGATCCTCGCGGAAACGCCCGTCGGCGATCATCGCCTCAAGGTTCTGCGAGGTCGAGGAAATGATGCGGACGTCGACCTTGACCCGCTTAGTACCGCCCACCCGCTCGAATTGCTGTTCGACCAGCACGCGCAAAATCTTGTTCTGCGTCTCGCGCGGCATGTCGGCCACTTCGTCGATGTAGAGAATGCCGCGATGGGCCTCCTCCAGCGCCCCCACCTTACGTTCGACCCCGTTCGATTCGGTGCCGAACAGTTCGATCTCCATGCGTTCAGGCGTGATATTGGCGGCACTCAGCGTCACGAACGGCCCGCCCTTGCGCGCCGACAGCGTATGAATGGCGCGGGCGGCCAGTTCCTTGCCCGATCCGGAAGGGCCAACGATCATCACCCGGCTGTTGGTCGGCGCGACACGCTCGATGGTCTGGCGCAACTGGCTCATCGCCGAGGACATGCCGATCAAATCGAAAGTCTCGCCGCTGCGCAGCTTGAGGTCGGAAACTTCGCGGCGCAGTTTCGAGGTCTCGAGTGCGCGTTCGGCAATGAGGATCAGCCTGTCGGCCTTGAACGGTTTTTCGATGAAATCATAGGCGCCGCGACGGATGGCGGAAACCGCCGTTTCGATGTTGCCGTGGCCTGAAATCATCACCACGGGCAGGTTCGGGTGCATGGTCTTGATCTCGTCGAGCAACGCCAAGCCGTCCAGACGCGAGCCCTGCAGCCAGATATCCAGGAAGATCAGCCTCGGCGCTCGGTCGGCGATAGCCGCCAGTGCGCTGTCGGCATCGAATGCCGTACGGGTTTCGTGACCCTCGTCACTCAGGATCCCCGCGACGAGTTCGCGGATGTCTTCCTCGTCATCGACGATGAGAATATCAGACGCCATTATCGACCTTTTCAGTTTCTCTTTCGTGGTCCGCCTTGGTTTCGCCGCGCGGCAGCGCGCTGGTCGCAGGTGGCAGGATGATGCTGATCATCGCGCCGCGCCCGCCGTGGAAATCCGCAGGCGCGTCATGGAGTTCCAGCCTGCCGCCATGGTCCTCCACGATCTTCTTGACGATAGCGAGACCAAGCCCGGTGCCCTTTTCACGCGTGGTCATATAGGGCTCCAGCAACCGTTGGCGATTCTCGCGCGGCAGGCCTTTGCCATTGTCGATGACATCGATGCGAATCGCGCCATTCTGACGGCCGGCTTGAATCCGGATTATGCCGTGCGAACCGTCCTTATGTTCCAGTCCGTCGATCGCCTCGGCGGCATTCTTGATCACATTGCCGAAAGCCTGGGCCATCAGCCGGCTGTCGAACGTGCCCTTGAGCGGCTCGTTCCCGAATATCCGCTCGAAGGTGATGTCGGCGCGGCTGACTTCGACCAGGAAGGAAGCCTCGCGCAGCGATTCGCGCAGGTCGATGGCCTTCATCTCGGGCTTTGGCATGCGCGCGAAAGCCGAGAACTCGTCGACCATGCGGCCGATATCCTCCACCTGCCGGATAATGGTGTCGGTGCACTGGTCGAAAACCTCGCGGTCTTCGGTGATGACCTTGCCGTAGCGGCGCTTGATGCGTTCGGCGGAAAGCTGGATCGGCGTCAGCGGATTCTTGATCTCGTGGGCGATGCGCCGCGCCACGTCGGCCCAAGCGGATGAGCGCTGGGCCTGAACCAGATCGGTGATGTCGTCGACGGTCACGACATAGGATTTTTCCTCCGAGCCGTCGTCGCCTGCCTCGATGGTGACCTGCACATTGAACGTCCGCTCGGCGCCGGCGCGATAGAAGGTCACCTGTTCGCGGTAGACCGGCTTGCCGGATTTACGGCCGATCTCGAAGACGCGGCCGACATGCGGCAGGATCGCGGAAAGATTCTGCCCAAGTGCCGCGCTGGCGGAAACGGCCAGCATCGATTCGGCAGAACGATTGACGATGGTGATGATGCCGTAAGGGTCGACGCCGATGACGCCGGCGGTGACACCGGCAAGCACGGCTTCGGAAAAACGCCGCCTCTCATCGATCAGGTCCTTCGCCGACAGGATCTCGTTGCGTTGTGATTTGAGCTCCAGCAGCATCTTGTTGAACGTGTCGCCGAGCGAGGCGACATCGCCATCGGATGGCCGCACCGGCACCGCGACGTCGAGATTGCCGGTCGCGACTTCGTCGGCAGCGCCGATCAGCTGACGGATCGGCCGCACGAGCCGGTCGGCAACAGCTATGCCGGTCCAGATTGCCGACAGGATGATGATCAGGGTCAGCGACAGATAGGGCAGCGCAAACGCCACTTGCGAGGTACGCCTGTTATCCTCGAGATTGCGATACTCGTCGGTGTTGGACCTGACGATCTGCCGCGCCTTGATCACCTCGGGGTCGACCAGACGGATGGTGTAGAGATAGAGGCCATCGATCTCGCGCAGCTTGACGATGGCGCCCATGATGTTGCGCGTGCGCGGCTCGATCAGCACCGGCTTGCCGTCGGTGGCGGTGGCCACCGCTCCTTCCGGGGGTTCCGGCATGGCGAAATCGGCATCGGTCTTGGCGCTCATGACGAAGGAGCCATCGGGCTTGATCAGGGCGGCATGCGCCAGCGAGCGGCCCACGGCTTCCTTGTTCATGAGATCGAGAAAGCCGGTGCGATCGAGGCCGTAGAGCGTTCGCGACGCATCGAGATCGTAGGCCATCGACAGCGTCGTGCCCTGGAGGTTGCGCGCGTTCTCCTGCACATAGGCGTCGGCGATCGACAGGGACGAATTGACGATTGTCTTGGTGCGAATTTCGAACCAGCGATCAAGGCCGATATCGAGCGTGATCGAGGCGATGATCGCCACCATGATGGCGGGAATGGCGGCGACGAGAGCGAACATGGCAACGATGC
The DNA here is from genome assembly GCF_020164695.1 of Mesorhizobium sp. ESP6-5. Lineage (NCBI taxonomy): Bacteria > Pseudomonadati > Pseudomonadota > Alphaproteobacteria > Hyphomicrobiales > Phyllobacteriaceae > Mesorhizobium > Mesorhizobium sp. ESP6-5. The sequence continues at coordinate 70,373 of NZ_JAIUGR010000016.1, read as the reverse complement.
GCACATGCAGCCGAGAAGCCGCTTTGCCATGCCGGCGCGCCATGACGATGCGATGCACCTCGCGTCCAACCAGCGCGATGAGGAAGAGCACGAAGGCGGCATTGAGAGCAATCAGCGCCCAGGTCGTTTTGGCGTCAGGCGCAATCGGTGTCGCACCGACCAGGATGGCGAACGAAATAGCCGCCATGACCAAGGCACCGACGACCGCCACCACGCCGGGGAGTGCCAGCAGCCGGCGCCCGTCGCGCGCGCCAGGTTCGCTGAAGAGCGGTGTGTTGAGTACAGGTGTCTGCGGAGCCATGTCGCCGTCTAGAGCCAGTGATTGCGTCCGATCTATGCAACGCATTGTGGCGATTATGCAACAAGTGTGACAACTACAGGACTCTTTCCCCGGTCGGTCCCCTGAAAAGATCCTGTATGCAGCGCGGGCTCAGGTCTGGCGGGAGGACTTGTAAACGTTGACGCCTAATTCGCGAATCTTCTTGCGCAGGGTGTTGCGATTGAGTCCCAGGAGCTCCGCGGCCTTGATCTGGTTGCCGCGGGTTGCCGTCATCGAAGCCAGCACCAACGGATATTCGACTTCGGACAGGATACGCTCGTACAGACCGGCAGGCGGCAATTCGCCCGCAAAGGAGGCGAAATAGCGCTGCAGGAAGTGCTCCACCGCCTGCCCGATGGAAAGATCGTCGGGAATGAGGTTGCCGCCACCCGGTACCACGGGGCGTTCGCCTGTCTTGAGCTCCGTCTCGATGATCTCGGCGGAAATCTCGTCCTGCGAATAAAGCGCGGCGAGCCTGCGGACCAGGTTTTCCAGCTCGCGCACATTGCCTGGCCAGGGATAGCGCTTCATCAGTTCGATGCCGCCGGAAGAGATGCGCTTGGTCTGCAGCCCCTCCATTTCGCCGAGCTTGAAGAAATGGCGCACCAGATCGGGCACATCCTCGGAGCGTTCGCGCAAGGCCGGCAACCTGAGCGGCACGACATTGAGACGGTAGAAAAGATCCTCGCGGAAGAGGCCCTGGTTGATCAGCGTACGCAGGTCCTTGTTGGTGGCGGCGACAATGCGCACATCGGTCTTGATCGGCGTGCGGCCGCCGACAGTCGTGTACTCGCCCTGCTGCAGGACGCGCAGCAAGCGCGTCTGCGCCTCCATCGGCATGTCGCCGATCTCGTCAAGGAACAGCGTGCCGCCCTCCGCCTGCTCGAAACGGCCAGTCGAGCGGCTCTGCGCGCCGGTGAAGGCGCCCTTCTCGTGACCGAACAGTTCCGATTCAATAAGGTCGCGCGGGATAGCCGCCATGTTGATGGCAACGAACGGACCGCCACGACGGCGCCCATATTCATGCAGCGCTCGTGCCACCAGTTCCTTGCCGGTGCCCGATTCGCCCGAAATCATCACCGTCAGGTCGGTCTGCATCATGCGCGCCAGCATGCGGTAGATGTCCTGCATGGCCGCCGAACGGCCGACCAGCGGCATCGTTTCGGGCGGCTCTTCTTGCCTGGCATCGATCTTCGGCCGCCGGGGCTCGGACAGAGCGCGGTTGACGATGTTGAGGAGTTCGGTCAGATCGAAAGGCTTCGGCAGATATTCATAGGCGCCCGTTTCGGAAGCGCGGATCGCCGTCATGAAGGTATTCTGGGCGCTCATGACGATGACAGGCAGTTCCGGCCGCGCCTTCTTGATGCGCGGCAGCATGTCGAAAGCGTTCTCGTCCGGCATCACGACGTCGGTGATGACGAGATCACCCTCGCCGGCCGCGACCCAGCGCCACAGGGTCGACGCGTTGGAGGTGACGCGCACCTCGTGACCGACACGCGACAGGGCCTGATTGAGAACGGTGCGGATCGCAGCATCGTCGTCGGCGACCAGAATATTGCCGCGAACGGTCATTTGCGGTCTCCTTCACCGTCTTGATCAGCGCCAAGCGCCGTTTCCTTCCAGGCCGGCATCAGGACCCGGAATGTTGTCGCGCGCGGCGTCGAATCGCATTCGATGATGCCGCCATGTTCACCGACGATCTTGGCGACCAGCGCCAGCCCGAGCCCCGAGCCGTTCGGCTTGGTGGTGATGAAGGGATCGAACAGGATCGGCAGGATATCCTCCGACACGCCGGAACCATTGTCGCGCACGCAGAACTCCAGCGGCAGCGACACGCGGTCCTGCGTCCCCGGAACCGAAACGCGAATACCAGGCCGGAAGGCGGTGGACAGCACGATCTCGCCCTGGGGGTCGCTGCCGATTGCCTCGGCGGCGTTCTTGATCAGGTTGAGGAACACCTGGATCAGCTGGTCGCGATTGGCAAATACCGGAGGCAATGACGGATCATAATCCTCCAAAATCTTGATTTTCCTAGCGAAGCCGTTCTTTGCGATCGCTTTCACATGATCGAGCACCACATGGATGTTAACGGGATAGCGATCGATCGGGCGCTCGTCGGAAAACACCTCCATGCGGTCGACCAGCGACACGATACGGTCCGTCTCATCGGTGATCAGCCGCGTCAGCGCGCGATCCTCATCGGAAGCGGACAGCTCGAGCAGCTGAGCCGCCCCCCTGATACCGGAGAGCGGGTTCTTGATCTCATGCGCCAGCATCGCCGCCAGACCGGTCACCGAGCGCGCCGCGCCGCGATGCGTCATCTGCCGGTCGATCTTGTCGGCCATCGACCGCTCCTGGAACATGACCACGACGGAGCCCGGAAACTCCGGTACCGGCGCGACATAGAGATCGACGACCTTTTCGATGCCGAGGCGCGGCGACGAAACGTCGACCCGATATTCGTTGACGGGCGCGCGGCGCTCGCGCACCTGGTCGACCAGTGTCAGCAGCGGACTGCCGAAGGGTATGAGCTTGGACAGGGTGTTGCGCGCCAGCATGGTCGCGCTGGAGCGAAAGAAGTCCTCGGCATCGGCATTGGCGAAGGTGACGAAGCCTTCCTCGCTGATCATGATCACCGGGCGGCGGATCGTGTTTAGCACGATCTGGGCAGCATCCGCCATTTCAACGCCTTGGCCAGGGGTTGCGGTCATGCGGCGCTCCGCAGGTTCAAGGTTTGCGGATCGCGCGAAAACACGTCACGCAGCAAGGCAATGACGCGGGCCGGTTCGGACGCGGTCAATATCGCTTTCCTACTCTCGCCAGCGACACCCCCGGCATGTCGGTCGAGATACCAGCCCAGATGCTTGCGCGCCTGGCGCAGGCCGCTCTCGAAGCCGTAAAGCGCCAGCATGTCCTCGTAGTGGGCGACGACATAATCGGTAAGCTCTTGCGCGGTCTCGGGAATGCCGGGCGAAAATGTCCCGCCGGCAGCCGCAGCGATGCCGCCGGCGACCCACGGCGCGCCATAATGGGCGCGACCGACCATCAACGCGTCGGCGCCGGACTGTTCGAGAACGGCAGCTGCCTCGCTTGGGGAGCAGACATCGCCATTGGCGACGACCGGAATGGAAACAGCCTCCTTGACGCGAGCGATGGCGCGCCAGTCCGCCTTGCCCTGGTAGAACTGGCAGCGTGTGCGGCCATGGACCGTGACCATCCTGACGCCCGCCTGCTCGGCCCGGCGCGCCAGGACAGGAGCGTTGAGCGCGCCTTCGTCCCAACCCAGCCGCATCTTGACCGTCACCGGCACCTTGACCGCGCCTACCACGGCCTCGATCAGCGAGAGCGCGTGATCGAGATCCAGCATCAATGCCGAACCGGCATAGCCACCGGTAACCTTCTTGGCCGGGCAGCCCATGTTGATGTCGATGATGTCGGCGCCCTCGCCGGCGGCGATCCGCGCGCCTTCGGCCATATGCATGGCCTCGCGCCCGGCAAGCTGCACCATATGGACGGGCAGTCCGGAATGGCGTATCCGCAGGCCACAACCCGCCCTGCCCTTGGCGAGTTCGCCGCTGGCCACCATTTCGGACACGACCAGGCCTGCGCCATGCCCATGGGCGCGCTGCCTGAACGCCTCGTCCGTGATCCCCGACATTGGCGCGAGGAAGACGCGGTTGCGTATTCTGACGTCGCCGACGTCGAGAGACTGGGCCAATCCGGTCAAGTTAACCATGCACAAAAACCAAGCACGTCCATTCGTTGCACATTCTCTAGCCAGATCGAGAGAAATGTGCAACGCGGAATGACGCCACATTAAGGCGCAATTGGGAAAATGCTGGCCTTCGGCCTTGGCCGCGACTAGGACCGGACTGCATGACTGGCGCAACCGAAAATCAGGCTCCGGATCCGGGTGGCAAAGTCGCGGTGGTTATCGTCGCGGCCGGCCGCGGCGCGCGCGCCGGACAAACCGATGGTCCGAAGCAATATCAACGAATTGGCGGACGCGCCGTTATCGCTCGTGTGATAGACATTTTTCTGGCGCACCCACTCATCGGCCGGATTGTCGTGGCGATCCATGCAGAGGACCGCGAGCTTTTTCAGCAAGCGGTCGGAACCGATGCGGATCGGGTAACGGCAATTGCCGGAGGCGCGACCAGGCAGGATTCGGTTCGGCTCGGGCTGCAGGCGCTGAGAAGCTACGCGCCGGACAAGGTCCTCATCCACGACGCCGCGCGCCCCTTTGTCGACATGGATCTGATCGACCGCACCATCGCGGCCATCGGCGAACGTGAAGGCGCTCTTCCCGCCCTGCCGGTCGCCGATACGCTGAAACGCGAATCGGCGACCGGCATGGTCGGCGAAACGGTGCCACGGAGCGGGCTGCACGCGGCGCAAACACCGCAAGGCTTTCCCTTCCTCGCGATCATGACGATGCATGAGCAAGCCTATAACAGCGGCAAATCCGACTTTACCGACGACGCGTCGATCGCCGAATGGATGCAAATGCCGGTAAAGCTCGTTCCGGGATCGCCCGACAATGTCAAACTCACATGGGCACGGGACATCGCCATGGCGCACCAGCGACTTTCCAGCGAGCGGACACACTTTCCCGATATCCGCACCGGCAATGGCTACGATGTCCACGCCTTCGAGCCCGGCGACCATGTTACGCTTTGTGGCGTCGCCATCCCGCATGACAGGAAACTTTCGGGTCATTCCGACGCGGATGTCGGCCTGCACGCCCTGACCGACGCGCTGCTGGCGACCTGCGGGGCCGGCGACATCGGCACGCACTTTCCTCCATCCGATCCGCAGTGGAAAGGCGCTGCATCGCGGATATTCGTCGAACATGCCGCAAGACTGGTGCGCGAGCGCGGCGGACGCATCGCCAATGCCGATATCACGCTGATCTGCGAGGCGCCGCGCGTCGGCCCGCACCGCGAGGTGATGACATCAGTCCTTTCCCTAATGCTGGGGATTTCCGCCGACCGCATCTCGGTCAAGGCGACAACCAACGAGAAGCTCGGCTTTGTCGGTCGCGAGGAAGGTATCGCGGCGATCGCCACCGCCAGCGTGGTGTTTCCAGGCGAGGTTCCGGAATGACCAACAGCGAACTGGCAATCGCCCTGTTTGAGGCGTGCCGGCAGCGCGGCATCATGCTGGCGACCGCGGAAAGCTGTACCGGCGGGATGATCATCGCCGCGCTGACCGACATTGCCGGTTCTTCCGCCGTGGTCGATCGCGGCTTCATCACCTATTCCAATGAAGCCAAGATGGACATGCTCGGCGTTCGCGCCGCCACGCTCGAGGTGCATGGTGCGGTCTCGGGCGAGACAGCCATCGAGATGGCCGCCGGAGCGCTCGCCCGTTCGCGTGCCGGGCTGGCGCTGGCCGTCACCGGCATTGCCGGTCCGGGTGGCGGTTCCAGGGAAAAGCCGGTCGGGCTGGTCTGGTTTGGCGTCGCGGTGGACGGCCGACCCGTGACGGCTGAACACAAGCTGTTTGCCGACAATGGCCGTGACTTCATCCGCCGGGAAACCGTCCATCATGCACTTGAGATAGGCTTGCAGGCGCTTGGCGAGAGTCAGGCCGCCGGTTTCTTGCCGTAGATGATGTCGGCGCGCTTTTCGAAAGCCTCGGCGAACATGCGGAAGGCACGATCGAACATCGTGCCCATCAGCGCACCCAGGATGCGGCTCTTGAATTCATAGTCGATGAAGAAGCGCACGGCACAACCGGCACCATCCGGCTCGAACCGCCAGACATTGCTCAGATATTTGAACGGGCCGTCAATATACTTCACGTCGATGGCATGTTCGTCGGGCTTGAGCAGCACCTGCGTCGTGAAAGTCTCCCGGATCGCCTTATAGCCGATGCTCATGTCGGCCACGAGGATGGTGCGGCCGTCACGCTCCTTGCGCGAGCGGACCGTCAACGCTTCGCAAAGCGGCAGGAATTGCGGGTAAGTTTCGATGTCGGCGACCAGCGCGAACATCTGCTCAGGCGTGTGGGCGACGCGGCGGGTGGCTTCGAATTTCGGCATGAAACCGGCGTTAGACCAATTTCTGGAGCTGCGCTTCGCGCGCGGCGCGCAGCCGGGCGAAATCGTCGCCGGCATGGTGCGAAGAGCGTGTCAGCGGGCTCGATGCCACCAGCAGGAAACCCTTTGTCCTGCCGATCGTCTCGAAGGACTTGAATTCCTCCGGCGTGACGAAGCGGATCACCGGGTGGTGCTTCTTCGACGGCTGCAGGTATTGGCCGATGGTCATGAAGTCGACATTGGCCGAACGCAGATCGTCCATTAATTGCAGGATTTCGTTCCGCTCCTCGCCAAGGCCGACCATGATGCCGGACTTGGTGAAAATCGACGGATCGAGTTCCTTGACCCGCTGCAGCAGCCGGATCGAGTGGAAATAGCGGGCGCCCGGCCGGACCTTAAGATAATTCGACGGCACGGTTTCGAGGTTGTGGTTGAAGACGTCGGGCCGGGCCGCCACGACGATCTCCAGTGCGCCTTCCTTGCGCAGGAAATCGGGCGTCAGGATTTCGATCGTCGTCAGAGGCGTTGCCGCCTGGATCGCACGGATGACATCGGCGAAGTGCTGCGCACCGCCATCGTCGAGATCGTCGCGGTCAACGGAGGTGATGACGACGTGGCTGAGGCCCATTTGCTTGACGGCATGCGCGACACGCGCGGGCTCGTCGGAGTCGAGTGCGGTCGGGATGCCAGTGGCGACATTGCAGAAGGCGCAGGCGCGCGTGCATATCTCGCCCATGATCATGAAGGTGGCGTGCTTCTTTTCCCAGCACTCACCGATGTTCGGGCAACCGGCCTCTTCGCATACCGTCACCAGCTTGTGCGATTTCACGATCTCCCGTGTCTCGGCATATCCCTTCGACACCGGCGCCTTGACGCGGATCCAGTCCGGCTTGCGCAATACCTCCTGGTCGGGCTTGTGGGCCTTCTCGGGATGCCGCAGCCGCGGCGCGTTGGCGATCGTGTCGAGGACAGTGACCATCTGAACCCTGGCCTTTCTTGCGACCGCCCGTCGGCGATCGTCACCTTAACGTCATCTAGGACTTTTCGGGACAAAGAAAAAGGCTGCAGCGGCGCATGCCGCTACAACCGTTTTCGCATAGCCGAAAACGATATCGACTAACGGCGCAACAGGCGACCTACCCAGATCAGCAGGCAGGCACCGATGAAGCCGGTGATCAGATAGGCGGTCCAGCCGACGCCGAACACGCCGATGTTGAGCGCCTGCAAGACTGCGTTCAGCACCACCGCGCCAACGATGCCCATGATAATGTTCATGAATATGCCGGTGTTGCTCTTCATGACCATTTCGGCCAACCAGCCTGCCAGGCCGCCGATAATGATTGCTGCGATCCAGCCCACGCCGTTCAAGTGCATATGCCTTCTCCTTGCGCCAGTAAAAATGCATTCGGAAACGAACTGCCTCGCCGTCGAGATCCCACCGCTTTGACAGCTGAGTCTCCTGCGGGGAATCTATCATGCGTTCAAGGCGCGGCCATAGGCGTCGAGCACGCTTTCCTTCATCATCTCGGACAGCGTCGGATGCGGGAAGATGGTGTGCATCAGCTCTTCCTCGGTGGTTTCGAGGTTCATCGCCACGACAAAACCCTGGATCAGTTCCGTAACTTCGGCGCCGACCATATGTGCGCCGAGCAACTGACCGGTCATCTTGTCGAAGATGGTCTTGATGAAGCCTTGGTCTTCGCCAAGCGCGATGGCCTTGCCGTTGGCCCCGAACTGGAAGCGGCCGACGCGGATATCCTTGCCCTCGGCCTTGGCTTTTGCTTCCGTCAGTCCAACCGAGGCGACCTGCGGATTGCAGTAGGTGCAACCAGGGATCTTGAGCTTGTCCGTAGCGTGAACACCGGGGAAGTTCGCGATCTTCTCGACGCACACGACGCCCTCGTGCTCGGCCTTGTGAGCAAGCATGGGCGGACCGGCGACATCGCCGATGGCGTAGATGCCAGGCACATTGGTCTTGCCATACCCGTCGATGACCACGCAACCGCGCTCGGTCTTAACACCAAGTGCTTCAAGTCCGAGGTTCTCGATATTGCCCTGGACGCCAACGGCCGAGATCATACGGTCGGCGGTGATCTTCTCGACCTTGCCGTCCTTCATCTCGACATGCGCGGTAATCGAGTTCGCCCCCTTCTCGACTTTGGTCACCTTGGCCTCGAGGATGATCTTCATGCCTTGCTTCTCGAACTGCTTTTGCGCGAATTTCGAGACCTCTGCATCCTCGACCGGCATCACCGCCGGCAGCAGCTCGACGACCGTGACGTCGGCGCCCATTGTGCGATAGAAGGAGGCGAATTCGATGCCGATGGCGCCTGAGCCCATCACCAGCAGCGACTTCGGCATCTCCTTCGGCACCATGGCTTCGAAATAGGTCCAGATCAGCTTGCCGTCCGGCTCTATGCCGGGCAGAGCGCGTGGCCGGGCGCCGGTCGCCAGGATGATGTGCTTGGCGGTGTAGGTGCCCTCGCCCTTGACGCCTTTCGGCACTGGAGGCTGCGGCTCCATCGGCTTCTTGGCCGTCTTGGAGACGACGATCTCGCCTGGTTTTGTCAGCTTGGCCTCACCCCAGATGACGTCGACCTTGTTCTTCTTCATCAGGAAGGCGACGCCGCCGTTGAGCCTGAGCGACACTTTTCGCGACCGATCGACGACGGCGGCGGTATCGGCACTGATCTTGCCGCCATCGAGCTTCAGGCCGTAATCCTTCAGATGATCGGAATAATGCATGATCTCGGCCGACCGCAGCAGCGCCTTGGTCGGAATACAGCCCCAATTCAGACAGATGCCGCCCAGATGCTCGCGCTCGACGATCGCCGTCTTGAAGCCGAGCTGGGCGGAACGCACCGCGGTGACATAGCCGCCGGGGCCGGAGCCGATGATGATGACGTCATAGTTCTCAGCCACGGGTTTCTCCTTCAATCACAATTCCAGCATGACGCGCACGACCGGCGTCAGCGCCTCGCCAATGTTTCGCGTATTCTCGGCATCGAGGTGGACGCCATCGAGAGGTGTTGTTTGCGCCACCGTGCCAGCGTCGAAGAAGCCGCAGCCGACCTCGTCGGCGAGTGCGGCGTATTGCGGCGCAAGCTGCTTCGAGGCCTCATCGCCGCCGGCGAACATCTCCCTGAAGTCGGTATTTTCGGTGCGGCTGACAAGAGGCGGCGAAACGATCAGTATCTGTGGCGCCGGCCAGTCGAACGGGTAGTCGTGGCCACGCACGATATCGATCAGCCGCTGGATGCCTTGCTTGGCGGCAACCGGGTTGCCATGGATCCATGGCTTCATGTCATTGGCACCGAGCATGATGACGATCAGGTCGATCGGCGCATGCGTCGTCAACACTGTCGGCAGCAGCCGCGCGCCGTTGCGATCGGCTCCGGCCAGATGATCGTCGAAGGCGGTGGTGCGGCCATTGAGCCCCTCCGCGACGACTTGAACGCCTTCGCCGAGGCCTGCTTGCAGGACGCTTGGCCAGCGATCCCCGAGCCCATGACGGCCGCCCTCGGCATTGTAGCCCCAGGTCAGCGAGTCGCCGTAACAAAGCACCGTCTTCATCCGTTCAACCTGCCTTTGTGTCGGCCACGCCGCGCTTCACGCGCCAGCGTACGAACAACCAATGGATGACGATCGTCACCAGGCCCGGCAGACCGAGACCGGCAACCATCGGTATGTCTTTCCTGACCACCGCGGCGCTGCTGTCGCTGTAGAGGACCAGCGCGACCAGCAGGACGAGAAGCGCCACAAAGGCAATCAGCGTCCACTTGCCTGCGCTGGCAACGGCCGCGACCGGATCGTTCGTCAATTGCGCAACGAAGAAGATGAAGGTGACGACAAAAGTCACCAGCACCGAGAACATGAAGACGATGATGTATTCTTCCTCGGCGCCGGTGGCGACAGCCAACCATTGCGCGATAAGGCCGCCGGCCAAGCCGGAAATCAAAAAGGCGAAAAGGCTGGTGAAGAATATCCGCACAGCCTTTCCCTTTCCTAGACCAGCATGCCCATCGGATTCTCGATCAGCTTCTTGAAGGCGACCAGCAGTTCGGCCCCCAGCGCGCCATCAACCGCACGATGGTCGGTTGACAGCGTCACCGACATCACGGTGGCGATCTTGATCTCACCGTTCCTGACCACCGCCCGCTCCTCGCCGGCGCCGACCGCCAGGATCGTCGCATGCGGCGGGTTGATGACGGCGGCAAAGTCCTTGATGCCGAACATGCCGAGATTGGAGACGGCGGTCGTGCCGCCTTGATATTCTTCCGGCTTCAGCTTGCGGCTGCGGGCGCGGCTGGCCAGGTCCTTCATCTCGTTGGAGATGACCGACAGCGTCTTTTCATCGGCATGCCGGATGATCGGCGTGATCAGGCCACCGGGGATCGAAACGGCCACGCCGACATCGGCATGCCTGTGCTTGACCATGGCGCTCTCGGTCCATGAGGCATTGGCATCCGGCACCGCCTTCAGCGCCATCGCCATCGCCTTGATCACCATATCGTTGACCGACAGCTTGTAGGCGGGAGCCTCACCCTTGTCGGTCTTTTTCACCGGTGCCGCGGCATTGAGCTGAGTGCGTAAAGCCAGCAGCGCGTCGAGTTCGCAGTCGAGCGTCAGATAGAAATGCGGGATGGTGGTTTTTGCTTCGACCAGGCGCCGCGCGATGGTCTTGCGCATATTGTCGTGCGGAACGAGTTCGTAGGAGCCTTCCTCGAACAGTTTCAGCACCTGCTCGTCCGACATCGCCTTTGCCGCCGGGGCGGAGGCAGGCGCGCCGGCCGGAGCCTTGGCAGCCGGTGCCGCCTTGGCGCCACCACCGGCAATCGCGGCATCTACGTCAGCCTTGACCACGCGGCCGTGCGGGCCGGTGCCGGTGACCGCAGAGACGTCGACGCCGGCGTCCTTGGCGATACGGCGGGCAAGCGGCGATGCAAAGGTGCGGTCGCCAGCCGCGTTGCCATTGGCGGCCGGAGCCGCCTGCGCCTTTGGGGCCTCGGCCTCGGCCTTTGGCGCTTCAGCATTCGGCGCTTCGGCTTTAGGCGCATCCGCTTTCGGAGCTTCGGCTTTCGCCGGTGTGGCGCCGCCGCTTTTCGCCGCGGCGCCGGCATCTTCGCCTTCCGCCGCAAGCACCGCGATCAGCGCGTTGACCTTGACCCCTTCGGTTCCGGCCGGCACGACGAGCTTGGCAACCGTGCCCTCATCGACGGCTTCGACCTCCATCGTCGCCTTGTCGGTTTCGATCTCGGCGATCACGTCGCCGGGCGAAACCTTGTCGCCCTCCTTGACCAGCCACTTGGAAAGATTGCCCTCTTCCATAGTGGGCGAGAGCGCCGGCATGGTGATGTTGATTGGCATATTGTCCTCCCACCCGGTTCAGCGATATGCGACGGCTTTGACGGCCTCGATGACCTCGCCGACATTCGGCAAAGCCAGTTTTTCGAGGTTCGCCGCATAAGGCATCGGCACGTCCTTGCCGGCAATGGTGATGACCGGTGCGTCGAGGAAATCGAAGGCGCGCTGCGAGACCTGGTTGGCGATGTGGTCGCCAACCGAATTCTGCGGGTAGCCTTCTTCGACCACGACCAGCCGGTTGGTCTTCTTGACCGAGGCGATGACGGTGTCGAGATCGAGCGGACGGATAGTCCTGAGGTCGATGATCTCGGCGTCGATGCCCATGCCGCGCAGCTCGGCTTCAGCCTTGACCGCATAGGTCATGCCAATGCCGAAGGAGACGATGGTGACATCCTTGCCTGCCTTGTGGATGCGCGCCTTGCCGATCGGCAGCACGAAGTCGTCCAGCTTCGGAACGTCGAAGGACTGGCCGTAGAGGATTTCATTCTCGAGGAAGATGACCGGGTTCGGATCGCGGATCGCTGCCTTGAGCAAGCCCTTGGCGTCGGCGGCCGTATACGGCATAACGACCTTCAGGCCTGGAATGTGGCTGTACCAGGCGGCATAGCACTGCGAGTGCTGCGCCGCGACGCGGGCCGCCGCGCCATTTGGCCCGCGGAACACGATCGGCGCGCCCATCTGGCCGCCCGACATATAAAGCGTCTTGGCGGCGGAGTTGATGATCTGGTCAATCGCCTGCATGGCGAAGTTGAAGGTCATGAACTCGACAATCGGCTTCAGCCCAGCCATCGCCGCGCCGACACCAACGCCGGCAAAACCATGCTCGGTAATCGGCGTGTCAACGACGCGCCGCGGCCCAAATTCCTGCAGCAAGCCCTGTGTGATCTTGTAGGCGCCCTGGTATTCGGCGACTTCCTCACCCATGACGAAGACATCGCCGTCGCGGCGCATTTCCTCGGCCATGGCATCACGCAGCGCCTCGCGCACCGTGGTCGAGACCATTTCGGTGCCGGCAGGAATGTCCGGATCGGCAGCGAGGTTGACCACCGGGGCGGCGGGGACGGAGGCTTTCGGCGCCTCTCCAGCATCCTGCGGCGCCCGTTGCGAGCCTTCCTCGGCCGCGTCGGCGCGCTGCCCACCAGTTGACACCGCGTCTTGCGTCGAGGCGGGAGCCGCCTTGGAGGCCTTGTCGATGTCGCCAGAACTTTCGCCATCCTGCAGCAGAACGGCGATCGGCGTGTTGACCTTGACGCCTTCGGTGCCGGCAGCGATCAGGATCTTGCCCAGCGTACCTTCGTCGACGGCTTCGACTTCCATAGTCGCCTTGTCGGTTTCGATCTCGGCAATGACGTCGCCGGCGACGACCTTGTCGCCCTCGTTCTTCAACCACTTGGAAAGATTGCCCTCTTCCATGGTCGGCGAGAGGGCGGGCATGAGAATTTCGATCGGCATGTCCTGGCCCTCCCTTACAATACGATATCGGTCCAGAGCTCGGACGGATCCGGCTCCGCGTCGTGCTGGGCAAATTCGGCGGCATCGGCGACGATGTCGCGAACCTCCTTGTCGACGGTCTTGAGTTCGTCCTCGGTCGCCCACTTCTTCTCGATGAGCCGCGCCTTGACCTGCTCGATCGGATCATGGTCGGAGCGCATCTTCTGAACTTCTTCCTTGGAGCGGTATTTCGCCGGGTCGGACATCGAGTGGCCGCGATAGCGATAAGTCTGCATTTCGAGAATGATCGGCCCATTGCCGGCACGGCACCAATCGGTAGCCAGATCGCCGGCCGCCTTCACCGCACGCACATCCATGCCGTCGACCTGGATGCCCGGAATCTTGAACGACGCGCCACGATGCGAAAAATTGGTTTCCGCCGAAGAGCGCGACACCGAGGTGCCCATGGCGTAGCGGTTGTTCTCGATGATGTAGATCACCGGCAGCTTCCACAGCGAGGCCATGTTGAAGCTTTCGTAGACCTGGCCCTGGTTGGCGGCGCCGTCGCCGAAATAAGTAAGCGAGACATTGTTGTTGTCGCGGTAGCGGTTGGCAAAGGCCAGACCTGTTCCAAGCGACACCTGCGCACCGACAATGCCGTGACCGCCATAGAAATGCTTCTCCTTGGAGAACATGTGCATGGAGCCGCCCTTGCCCCTGGACAAGCCGCCGCGGCGTCCGGTCAGCTCGGCCATCACGCCACGCGGCGACAGCTCCATCGCCAGCATGTGGCCGTGATCGCGATAGGCCGTGATCATCTGATCGCCGTCGATCAGCGCCATCTTCATGCCGGTGACGACCGCTTCCTGGCCGATATAGAGGTGACAGAAACCGCCAATGAAGCCCATGCCGTAGAGCTGGCCGGCCTTCTCCTCGAAACGGCGGATGAGCAGCATGTGCCGGTAGGCGGCAAGCTCTTCGTCCTTGGTGAAGTCAACAGGCTTGGGTGCTGATAGACCGGGTTTGCCGTCGGATTTCGATTTGGCAGGCGCCTTTCTGGCTGCGGTGGCCATGCATCACTCCCTGTTGGCGTCTCTTTGCGGACACTGGAGCAAGATCAAACTGCTCCGGGGAGATCGCCCTCCCCTTCGATTTATGGGAGGCTAACACGTAGAAAGGCGTTCCGCCATGTCGAAATTGCATAGCTGGCATGCGCCTAAGCAATTAAAATCATTGAAAATATTGGTGATTAACCTGAAATTGGTTACTTCGCCGGAGCCGGCAGCATGATGGTGATCTCGTCGGCCTGCGACAGATTGAGTGCCTTGCGCGCCTGCTCGTCGAGCATGTCCTTCTCCAGCGTGCCGTCATGCATGAGCTTGACGCGCCGCTCGAGTTCCATCCTGCGTGCCTTGATCGCATCGAGCTGACCCTGCAACGCAACCGTCTCGGCCTCAAGCTTGTATTTCGAATTGATGCCGAATTCACCGTGATAGGCATGGAAGCCGAAATAAGCCAGGAACAGCACGCACAGCGAGGGAATGATCAGCCGGCCGGTGTTTCTCTGCTTATGCTGACGCGTCCACATGACCGATTCCCCGTGCCGCGAACTCAAACGGCTCGAAGTCTTTTTCGCCTGATTGTGCTTAACGGACGGTTACGGGAGACCGCCATACCGGCCTGAAATGAAAAAGGGCGGGATGTCCCGCCCTCTCCGTATCAACGATGTGCGGCCGGATCAGCCCTTGATCACGGACTTGCCGGCATAATGCGCCTGCTTGCCGAGTTCTTCCTCGATGCGGATCAGCTGGTTGTATTTGGCCATGCGGTCGGAGCGCGACAGCGAGCCGGTCTTGATCTGCCCGCAATTGGTGGCGACGGCGAGATCGGCGATGGTCGAATCCTCGGTTTCGCCCGAACGGTGCGACATGACGGCAGTGTAGGCAGCCTTGTGCGCGGTCTCGACCGCATCCAGCGTCTCGGTCAGCGAGCCGATCTGGTTGACCTTGACCAGGATCGAGTTGGCGACGCCCATGCGGATGCCGTCGCGCAGGCGCGCCGTGTTGGTGACGAAGAGATCGTCACCAACGAGCTGCGTCTTCTTGCCGATCAGGTCGGTCAGGTACTTCCAGCCTTCCCAATCGTCCTCGGCAAGGCCATCCTCGATCGAGATGATCGGATAGTCGGCCGCGAGCTTGGCGAGGTACTTGGCTTGCGCCTTGGGATCGCGCGTCTTCTTCTCGCCCTCATAGACATAGTTGCCGTCCTTGAAGAACTCGGTCGCGGCGCAATCGAGGCCGAGCGCGATCTCTTCACCTGGTTTGAATCCGGCCTTCTCGATCGATTCCATGATGAAGTCGAGCGCCACCGGCGCGCTCTTCAGGTTCGGGGCGAAGCCGCCCTCGTCGCCGACATTGGTGTTGTGGCCGGCATCCTTCAGCTTCTTGCGCAGCGTGTGGAAGATTTCCGAGCCCCAGCGCACGCCTTCGCGCAGCGTCGGCGCACCGACCGGCAGGATCATGAATTCCTGGAAGTCGATCGGATTGTCGGCATGCGCGCCACCATTGATGATGTTCATCATCGGCACGGGCAGGACATGCGCCTTGGTGCCGCCGACATAGCGGTAGAGCGGCAGCCCGGCTGCATCGGCCGCGGCCTTCGCGACCGCCAGCGAAACGCCCAAGATGGCGTTGGCGCCGAGCCGGCTCTTGTTGGGCGTGCCATCAAGCTCAATCATGGTCTGATCGATATGGATCTGGTTTTCGGCTTCCATGCCGCCGATCGCCTCGAACAATTCGCCATTGACCGCCTCGACGGCCCTGAGCACGCCCTTGCCAAGGTAGCGGGCGCCGCCGTCGCGAAGCTCGACGGCTTCGTGGGCGCCGGTGGAGGCACCCGACGGCACCGCGGCGCGGCCCATCGAACCATCTTCGAGAACAACATCGACCTC
The DNA here is from genome assembly GCF_020164695.1 of Mesorhizobium sp. ESP6-5. Classification (NCBI taxonomy): domain Bacteria; kingdom Pseudomonadati; phylum Pseudomonadota; class Alphaproteobacteria; order Hyphomicrobiales; family Phyllobacteriaceae; genus Mesorhizobium; species Mesorhizobium sp. ESP6-5. The sequence goes on along the minus strand of NZ_JAIUGR010000016.1, from coordinate 54,266 downwards.
GACGGTCGGGTTTCCACGGCTGTCCAGGATTTCACGCCCGACAATGTCGATGATGGCGGTCATTGCGATGTCCTCGATTGATCTGGAGAAAACGTCGCGCCCGTCTTAGCCAAAGCGACGCAAAAGGCAATCGGGGCCTGATCGAATAGTGCCGCCCGCCCGATTCACGAAGCGCAATTTCCTGTCATCATAAGTCATGCCACCGGACGCGCATTTCGGGTTAGGAATGTTATCGCGGGGCGAAACAGGAGGGGTTCGCCATGTCTGAGTTGAGCGGTATTGTCAGTCTGTTCCTGATCGCCGCGGCGTTCCTGACGTCATGCGACAACCAGCAGTCGCCGCCAAAGGCTATTGCGTCTTTGCCGGCTTTGCACATCAGCGAGTAGCGTTGCATTTGAATCAAAAAGGGGGCCGTGGAAACGACCCCCTTTTTCGATTGTGGCGTCAATGCCAGTAGGGCGCGACCTTGTAATATTCGTATGACTCGTCGCGCGCGCTCTCGCCATCCGCGCCGGCCAGTTCGTTGATGGAATGGGCAGGCGCTGCCTTCAGCTGTTCCTTGGAGAAGGGTATGACATAGCCGCCCCTTGCCTCATCATAGTCGAGGCTTGCCCAGGGGATGGCGTGGTACTTCTCGCCAATGCCGAGAAAGCCGCCAAATCCAATCACCGCGAACATGATGCCGTTCGACGTCTTGTCGAGCATGACGTCCTCGATGCTGCCGATGCTGTCGCCTTGGGTGTTGTAGACGGTCGTGCCGATGACTCGCGAAGCGGCAATGGCTTCGGTGTGGCCTGTTTGGGTCGTCATTGTTTGCTCCTCGTTGTCGTTAATCCGCACTTTGACAATGAGGGGCGCGGGCGAAAGTTCCCGACTTTTTTGGCGGGCTGCCCAATCACTCCGCGAGGATGAAAGTCACCTTCATATTGACGCGATAGGCTGCGATCTTGCCATCCTCGACGACGATCTTCTGGTCTTGGATCCAGGCGCCTTCGACGTTCTTCAGGGTCTTCGCGGCGCGCGCAATTCCCTTCTCGATGGCATCTTGAAAGCTTTTCCTGGACGACGAGGTGATTTCGGTGACGCGGGCGACGGACATTGGCTTCCTCCTGCCAAAGCGCTCATTTGCCGGACGAGCCTACAACCGGGGCTTATCCGCTACAAGACATTGGCTTTTCAGCCCTTTGCAATCCTGTCGAAGGCCATCAGCCTTTCCAGCAGTGCCGGCATATCCTTTAGCGGCAGCATGTTGGGACCGTCGGAGGAAGTCGAATTGTCGGGGTCCTGGTGGGTCTCGATGAAGACGCCGGCAACGCCGACGGCAACGGCCGCGCGGGCCAGCGTCTCGACAAAGCGGCGCTCCCCGCCAGACGATCCGCCGTGCCCGCCCGGCTGCTGCACCGAATGGGTGGCGTCGAAGATCACCGGGGCGCCGATCTCGGCCATGACAGGCAGCGCCCGCATATCCGACACCAGCGTGTTGTAGCCGAAAGAAGCGCCGCGCTCGGTGGTCAGCACATTGGCATTGCCTGAGCCGGTGATCTTGGCGACGACGTTCTTCATGTCCCAGGGCGCGAGGAACTGCCCCTTCTTCACATTGATGACCTTGCCCGTCCTCGCGGCGGCGACCAGCATATCGGTCTGGCGCGACAGGAAGGCCGGAATCTGCAGCACGTCGACATGCGGCGCCACGATCGCGCACTGTTCCTCGGTGTGGACATCGGTCAACACGGGAAGCGAGAATTCCTTGCGCAACTCGTCGAAGACGGGAAGCGCGGCATCCATGCCGGCACCCCGCGTTGCCGATAACGAGGTGCGATTGGCCTTGTCGTAACTCGTCTTGTAGACGAGGCCGATGCCGAGCCTGCCGGTCAGCTCCTTCAGCGTGCCGGCCATGTCGAAGGCATGCTGGCGCGATTCGAACTGGCAAGGGCCGGCGATCAGCGCCAGGGGTCCCGCATTGTCGAAGACGACGTTGCCGACGGTTACCGACGAATTGGGGGCCAGGGGGTTGCTCATGGGATCTCCCGAAAGATGAAAGCCGCGCCCTGCCCGGATGCCGGCCGCACGATGATGTCATTGCCCGACATATCGTGCTGGACGGCATTGGTCGCAAGCAGGCCTGCGGTGGCGCCAATGTCGCGGATCGAAAAAACCACGGCGGCGAAGTGCAATTCTGATGGCGTACCGGCCGGTATGCCGAAGCGCGCCGTGAAAGCGGCGGCCTCCAGCACGGTCAAGGCCGCGTTCGGCAGATGAAAAACGCACTCGTGCGCATCGGCGGCCTGATCATTGACCGCCACTGAAATCAGCCGATGCTGCTCGGCGGAAGCGCTGCTGATTGCAACCACCTCGACAATTCCGTCGACCCCATTGAGGTGAGCCTGCAAGGCTCCTCGGTCTACTCTCGGCGCGTTGATGCGCTGACAGGCAAAAAGAAATGCGTCCGTTTGGCCGGGAGCCGCGGCAAAGGCGAGCTTGAATGACGCCGTATCGCTTTTGCCCGCCGTGTCGGTGAAGGCTCGGGAGAAGCTCAGCTTGTCTCCCGCCGACAGACCCGCTTCGACATAGCGTTCATGGTCGTCATCGGCATTGTCCGTGCCAAGCACCACCGCGGAAAATCCCTCGTTGCCACGACTTTCGCGATAGAGGCGATCGCGCGCAACGAAGACATTGCCCTCGGCAGCCGCCTCTGTCGCAGCCTGTTCACGGCCGATCGCAAGCGGCTCCAGATAGGTGCCGTCGGCGAGGAAAACGCAGCAGTTTTCCGTGCCAAACGGATGGATTCCGGCCGGAGCGACGACGAAGCCAAGGGCGTTGAGCCGGGCACGCGCCACATCGAGGCTCTGCGTCGGCAGAACCAGATGATCGAGCGGATGAATGCCTGACGAGGTCATGGAAGCGCGATGTGCATCATTCGGAAGATCGGTTCAAGACTTGATCGCAATGCCGCCGGCGGCGGCCCCGCAACAACCACCTGAAACAGTCGTGGACTTTCCCTTCCGCCGCAACTGGACTTGACATGAGGCTATCCCGGCACGGGATCAGCTTCCAGCCACGACATCAGCGGAATAGCGCAGCTCGCGCAATGGTTTGACCTTGCTGGTGGTCTGCGCATAGAGCGGATGCGCCTTGTAGGCTGCCAGCGCCGCGTCATCGGCAAATTCCGCGTAGACGACGACATCGACTTCATCCGACAGCGGGTCGACCTTGGTGTTCAACGTGACCTCGAAGAGACTGGAATGAGGAATGTCCCCAAGCGCCAGCAGTCCGGTGCGAACTGCTTCCACATCTTCCTTGCGGCGCGCGCTGAAGAAAACGATATGCCGGATCAATCCCGCCTCCTCGATCTGAAATGTCGGGGTCTTTTGTGACGGCGGTCTCTTTGCGTCAACCGGTCATGGCGCCACGCGTCCTTGCGACGCGCCTCGATCGGGCTGGACCTCGTCTCACACCGGTGAGCACCTCAAATGAGGCGCCAGGCTGCTATCTCAAGAGGGGATATCAGGCTTTTCCGGTGACGTAGCGCACGACATGGGAGAGTTCCCTGACCGTGACGTCGAGATACCGGCCCTGATTGTAGAGACCGTCCCAGATCAGGAAGAACGCGATGGCGGCAATGACAATCACATAACGCATGGCTAAAGCTATCGCACTAGCGCAGCGGCTGCCATAGACGTTTTCGATTTCGGGCAGCAGCCTGCCGCAAGGCGGCGGATGCCAGCCGCCCGCGTGGCACAGTCCAGCTCTTGGCATGCCTCTTGAAGTTCCGCCTCATGGCGTGGAAGATTGGCGCAGGCATTCATCGGGAAGCGCTGAAGCTCTGGCTAAGGGGCGCGCGCTTCGTTCGAGCCCGCCTGTCGCCGGATCCGCAAGCTACCGGGACCAGGCAATGGCGTTCGAACCCGGCGGATGAACCAAGAGAACCGCGGCTCGGCGATCGCGCCGGCACCACGGAGATCCAGGGGCTTGGAATGACACACGGGGAACATCATGGCATAGCGCCGGGCGACGCGGTCAGGCTCGACGAGTTCAATTTCGCCGAGATCGTCAAGGGCCTGCCGGCCAAGGCGCGCATGGTGCTGTCGGCGGCGATGAACCTGCCGCGCGGTTCGCTGAAAGTCTGGATGCCGGACGGCCGCGCCGTTCTCGTCGGCGGAAAGGCGCCGGGGCCCGATGCCGAACTGGTGCTCAAGAACTGGCGCCTGCCGGGCCGCGCCTTTTCCGGCGGCACAATTGGTGTTGCCGAATCCTATATGGACGGCGATTGGGAAAGCCCTGACGTCACCAGCTTCCTGGAATTATTCGTGGTCAACTCCGCCTTCGGTGAAAGGGTTGCCGGCGGCGCCAGCTGGCTCATCAACACAGTCCAGCGCATCCGTCACTGGTTCAACGAGAACACACGCACCGGATCGAAGCGTAATATCTCGGCGCACTACGATCTCGGCAACGCCTTCTACAAGGAATGGCTTGACCCGAGCATGACCTATTCCTCGGCGCTTTACGCCAATGGCGTCAACGATCTCGAGAGCGCCCAGGCCGCCAAATACCGGGCGCTGGCCAGGGACACCGGCATAGGCGGGAAAGATCATGTGCTGGAGATTGGCTGCGGCTGGGGCGGCTTTGCCGAATTCGCGGCACGCGAAATCGGTTGCCGGGTTACCGGATTGACCATCAGCCGCGAGCAGCACGACTTCGCCAAGGCGCGCATCGCCAAGGCCGGCCTTACCGAAAAGGTCGACATCAAGTTGCAGGATTACCGCGACGAAACGGGCACCTACGATCGCATCGCCTCGATCGAGATGTTCGAGGCGGTCGGCGAGAAATACTGGCCGGTGTTCTTCTCCAAGATGAAGGACTGCCTAAAGCCCGGCGGCATGGCTGGGCTGCAGATCATCACCATCAACGAAGCCGCCTACGACACCTATCGCGCCAGGCCGGATTTCATCCAGCGCTACGTCTTCCCGGGCGGCATGCTGCCGACGCCGTCCATCTTGAAATCACTTGGCGCCGCGCACGGCCTTGCCCATCTGCGCGAACGCGTTTTCCCCGAGGACTATGCCCGTACGCTTGCCGAATGGCGCCAGCGTTTCCGAGGGTCGTGGGAGAAAATCGTGCCGCTCGGTTTCGACGATCGTTTCAAGAAACTCTGGGAGTTCTATCTGCACTATTGCGAAGCCGGCTTCCGAGCCAGCTACATCGATGTGCGCCAGGTGGTCTACAAGGCGTAGGCTGGGTACGCACGTCAACTTCCTTTGCGGGCGGCATTTCCACGGATGCGCTGGATCTTGTCATGCCGGGCGATTCGTGCCGCCGGCCCCTCCAAGGCTGACCGCATCCAGCTTTGACGGCTGATCAGAGAAGGATGCGATATCGGGCAAAGCCAGCTTCACCCTCGCCGGCAGATTCGATCTTCAGCGACTTCACATCGGCGATGACGTCCTTTGCCTTGACGCCGGTGTCGAAGACGACGCTGGTTCCCGGCAACGGCGCGAACGACCAGTTGTCGTCGGCCGACGGGTTGATGGTGCCCTGGCTGACGATGTAGCGGACGATGACATCGCGGTTGGTGTCTGGCGCCTCGTAGATGATCTTCGCGGCATTGATGTCGGGGAAATTGCCACCGCCGCCGGCCCGGTAATTGTTGGTCGCGACGACGAATTTCGCTGCCGGATCAATCGGTTTTCCGTCGAACATAAGCTCAACAATGCGATTGGAACCGGCATTAGCGATGCCGCCCTTGGCATCGTATTTCGGCGGCTGCGACAGATCTATCCTGTAGGTGACGCCGTCGATGACGTCGAAATTGTAGGACGGAAAATCAGTGTTGATCAGGACCTGGTCGGCCTTCCCGGCCTCGATCTTGTTGAAGATGCCGGCCGACATTTCCAGCCATTCCTTGACCTGAGCCCCGGTGATTTCCACGGCGCGCACCGTGTTGGGATAGAGGTAGAGGTCGGCGACGTTCTTGATGGCGATGTCGCCCGCCGGCACATCGGTATAGTAATCGGCGCCGTTGCGTCCACCGGCTTTGAACGGGGCCGCCGCCGACAGCAACGGCACGTCCTTCCACTGTGTGCTTTTCAATATGTCCTTCAGGTACCAGGTTTGCGCCTGGCTGACGACCTGCACCGACGGGTCGTCAGCGACCAGCGCGAAATAGGAATAGAGCGGCGCGGACGTCTTGCCGACAGGGCGGCGCACATAGGCGAGCGTCGCCTGGTGGTCCTGCTCGAGAGCGGCGATGATGCGCTTGTCGTCCGGGACGGTCGGCTTGTTCTTGTTGTCGACACGCTCGAAGATCGGCCGTGCCTCCGATGTCGCCGAGACCACTTTCCACTTCGACCCGTCGCGCTCCAGCATCAGGTCGATCAGGCCCATATGTGAGCCCCAGAACCCGCCCATGACGGCGGGCTTGCCTTGCAGCGTCCCCTTCTGTGCGTCGACGCCCTCGAGCGCCTGGAAATCTTTCTTGCCGGGGAAGACCAGATGCTGGTGGCCGGTGAAGACCGCGTCGATGCCTTCGACGCCGGCGACGAAGAACGAGGCATTCTCCATCATGTCACCCTGCTTGACGTCGATGCCGGAATGCGAGAGCGCGATGACGATGTCGGCGCCCTCCTCCTTCATCCGCGGCACCCACGCCCTCGCCGCTTCGACAATGTCGCGTGTCTTGACGTTGCCTTCGAGGTTCTTGAGGTCCCAGACCATGATCTGCGGCGGCACGAAACCGATGATGCCGACCCTGATCGGCTGTTCCGAGCCTGACCCGTCCTTGATCTTCTTGTCCAGGATTACGTAAGGCTTGAGGTAGAGCTTGTCGTCGCGCGGGTTGGCGGCAAGCTCGGTACCCCGGATCAGGTTGGCGCAGACGAACGGGAAATTGGCGCCGGCCAGCACCTTGTCCAAAAAGGACAGGCCATAGTTGAATTCGTGATTGCCCAGTGTCGAACACTCGTAGCCGAGCAGGTTCATGCCTTTCATGATCGGATGGAGATCGCCCTCCTTCAGGCCCTTCTCATAGGCGATGTAGTCGCCCATCGGGTTGCCCTGCAAAAGGTCGCCATTGTCGATCAGCATCGAATTGGCGGCTTCCTTGCGCACCGCGTCGATGAGGGAGGCCGTGCGCGACAGGCCCATCGTGTCATTGGCTTTGTCGGCGTAGTAGTCATAAGGCAGCACGTTCACATGGATATCGGTGGTTTCCATGATCCTTAGATGCGCCTGATTGGCCTGCGCCCGGGCGGAGAAGGGATGAAGCACGATCAGCGCCCCTGTGGCGGCGGCCCCGGCTAGGAGACCACGGCGAGAGACGGGATGGAGCAGTTGCGACATGTTTTCTCCTTCTTCAACGACCTGACGAGTCCTGCCCCGAAGCGAACTTCGCGCTGAAATCAGCTCAAGTCCACTCAAGAAGTCGCGCGCATTGGCACGCCAATCCATCAGCAACAGATGACGGCCGGATGAAAGGCGCGGTGAAGAAAGTCAGGTCTTGTCGTCGTCGCCCTGGGTGATCAGCCGGGCGCTGCGCTGGCCTGTGACGTAGATCCATAGCCAGCTCAGCGAAACCGCAAGCCGATTGCGAAAACCGATCAGGAAATAGATATGTGCAATGCCCCAAAGCCACCACGCAAGCCAACCGGTGAGCTTGATCCAGCCGAAATCAATGGCGGCGGCGCGCTTGCCGATCGTCGCCAGATCGCCGGCGTGCTTGTAGTGGAAAGGCCGCGGGCTGGTGTCGCCGGCAAGCCTGGCCTTGACGGTCGCGGCAACATGCCGTCCCTCCTGCTTGGCGGAAGGCGCGACGCCGGGCACGGGCCGCCCGTCGGGCCGCAGCACGTGGGCGGCGTCGCCGATGACAAAAATCTCCGGGCTGCCGGGCACGCTGAGATCAGGCTCGACCAACACCCTGCCCGCCCGATCCGCCTTCGCTTCCAGCCATTCGGCGGCTGGCGAAGCGGCAACGCCGGCTGCCCACAGGATCGTGCGGGCCGGCAGAATCGTGTCGCCAAAAACCACGCCGTCGGCATCGCAGCGCGTAACGGCCCGGCCGAGCTCGACCGAAACGCCAAGCCGTTCCAGCGCCTTCCGAGCGTAGTCGGAGAGCTTTGGCGCGAAATTGGCCAGAATGCGGTCGCCGGCCTCGATCAGCACCACCCGCGTCTGGCGCGTATCGATGTTGCGGAATTCGCCGCGCAGCGTGTCATGTGCCAGTTCGGCAATGGTTCCGGCGAGTTCGACCCCGGTCGGCCCGCCGCCGACGATGACAATGGTCAGCAGCGCTTGGCGCCTGGCAGGGTCAGATTCCCGCTCCGCCTGCTCGAAGGCCAGAAGAATGCGGCGCCGAATGGTGGTGGCATCCTCCAAAGTCTTCAGGCCCGGCGCGAAAGGCTCCCATTCGTCATGGCCGAAATAGGCATGGCGCGCGCCGGTGGCGAGCACCAGCGTGTCGTAGGCGACGGCGCTGCCGTCGTCGAGCAGAACGCGTTTGCCGGACCGGTCGACACCCGTGACATTGGCGAGCAGTGTCGTCACATCCTTGCGCTTGCGCAGGAGATGGCGGATCGGCCAGGCAACCTCCGAGGTTGCCAGCGCCGTGGTTGCCACCTGATAGAGCAGCGGCTGGAACAGATGATGGTTGCGCTTGTCGATCATGGTAATGCGCACCGGTGCACCGGCCAGTGCGCGGGTGAATTCGAGACCGCCGAACCCGGCACCGACGACGACGACATGATGTCTGGCATCGCTCATTTTGATTCACCCCTGATGGGCAAGATTGCCTGCCCTAGATGTAGGTATCTTGTGCAATGCAACAATGGCAGGACAGTGCTTGAGACTCGTCGTTCCATGTCGTGAATGCACATGTTCTATCGTATCGCGAGGTATAGCGTCATCGAACATGAGATGAGGTGAGGCATGGCTAACGATCATGACAACCAGGGCCCGGCGCAATACTCTTCGCCGCCCTGCTTCATGCACGAGCTCGACCCTGCGTTCCAGGCACCACTCAGCGACTGGACCGACGTGCGGCGTTGGCGCAAAGCCGAGCGCGAAAGGCTAATCGCCGCCCGGCTTGAAGTTTCCGCCGACGCCCGAACAGCAATGTCGCAACGCATCGCCGGCGGGCTGGATGCACTTGTCGGCGAGATCGCGGGCCGCATGGTCAGCCTTTACTGGCCGTTTCGCGGCGAGCCGGATCTGCGGCCCTGGATGGCGTCCGTCAATGAGCGTGGCGGCCGCACCGCGCTGCCCATCGTGGTCGAGAAAGGGCAACCGCTGATCTTCCGCGCCTACAAACCGGGCGACCGGTTGGAAAAGGGCGTCTGGAACATCCCGATTCCGGCAGAGGGTGATCCGGTGCTGCCGGACATCGTCATCTCGCCCATTGTCGGCATTGATCCGGCAAGCTATCGCCTGGGCTATGGCGGCGGCTTCTTCGACCGTACGCTGGCCGCCATGCCGTTCAAGCCACTTGTCATCGGTGTCGGCTACGAGTTGCAGCGTATCGCCACCATCTATCCGCAGCCGCACGACATCCCGATGGATCGGATCGTGACGGAGACGGCCACGGTATAGGCTCTAGGCCATCTCCGGCTTCAGACCCATTGCCGTCCGGTCGACGATTTCGCGCAGGGCGAAGGACGAATTGATCTTCGTCACATGCGGCATCGCCGACAGCCATTCCTTGTGGATGCGCTCGTAGTCGACGAGATCCTTGGCCGCGATCCTCAGGATATAGTCGTACTCGCCCGACATCAGGTGGCACGACAGCACGTTGGGGCAGCGTTTGATCGCCGCCTCGAAATCCGACAGCGTCTTTTCGAACTGGCCGGAGAGCGATATGTGGACGATCGCCGTCATCTGGTGGCCAAGGGCCGCGTTGGACAGCCGGGCGTGATAGCCGCGGATGGTTCCGGACTTCTCCAAATTGTCGAGCCGCCGCGAGCAGGCCGACTGCGACAGGCCAACCTTCTCGGCAAGGGCCGCGTTCGGCATCCGCCCGTCCTTCTGCAAAGTCTCAAGAATGGCGATATCAATCCTGTCGAGCGGCATTTTTCGTGATTCCTGCGAAAATCCGTTTATTTTTTGCAACAAATATCGAAACCGGCCTGTTCGCGCAAGCGCATTCGCAAACACCTGCACGCCGATTCATGGTTCACTCCAGCACTACAGGGAGTGAGCCCAAAAGGGCCCGGATCAGGAGAAGAAAATGCGCATCGGCTGCCCCAAGGAAATCAAGAACCACGAATACCGTGTCGGCCTGACGCCGGGCTCGGTACGCGAATATGTCGCCCATGGCCATGAAGTGCTGGTCGAGACCGGCGCGGGCGCCGGCATCGGCGCCGATGACAACGCCTACCGCGCCGCCGGCGCCATCATCGCCAAGACGGCCGCCGACGTGTTCGCCAAGTCGGACATGATCGTCAAGGTCAAGGAGCCGCAGCCCAATGAATGGGCACAGCTGCGCGAAGGCCAGATCCTGTACACTTATCTCCATTTGGCTCCGGATCCGGAGCAGACCAAGGGCCTGCTCGCCTCGGGCGTGACGGCGATCGCCTACGAAACCGTGACCGACGATCGTGGCGGCCTGCCGCTGCTGGCCCCGATGTCGGAAGTCGCCGGCCGCTTGTCGATCCAGGCCGGCGCCACGGCGCTGCAGAAGGCCAATGGCGGCCGCGGCGTGCTGCTCGGCGGCGTACCTGGCGTGCTGCCCGGCAAGGTTACGGTCCTTGGCGGCGGCGTCGTTGGCCTGCACGCGGCCCGTATGGCCGCCGGCCTTGGCGCCGATGTCACCATCATCGACCGCTCGATCCCGCGCCTGCGCCAGCTTGACGACCTCTTCGCCGGCCGGGTCCACACCCGTTACTCGACCGTCGAGGCGCTCGAGGAAGAATGCTTCTCGGCCGACATCGTCGTCGGCGCCGTGCTCATCCCGGGCGCCGCCGCACCGAAGCTCGTCAGCCGCGAAATGCTGTCCGGCATGAAGAAGGGCTCGGTACTGGTCGATGTCGCCATCGACCAGGGCGGCTGCTTCGAGACCTCGCACGCCACCACCCATGCCGAGCCCACCTACGAGGTCGACGGCGTGATCCACTACTGCGTTGCCAACATGCCAGGTGCCGTGCCGGTCACCTCGGCCCACGCGCTCAACAACGCGACGCTGCACTATGGTCTGCAACTCGCGGACAAGGGCCTGAAGGCTCTGGTCGATGACCATCACCTGCGCAACGGCCTGAATGTCCACAAGGGCAAGATCACCAACCGCGCGGTCGCCGAAGCGCTCGGCTACGAACTGGTCGAGCCGAAAGCAGTGCTGGCGGCTTAATATACCCGGAATATACCCAGAAAAAGTCAACTCACACTCTTGCCCGCCGGTTCACTCCGGCGGGCTTTTTGCTTTGGGCAATGATGCGCCAAACCCGCTTCCCAGAGGACCATCGAAGCGTGTGCCGTAAGGGCACTTTACCCCCTATTGTTGCATTTTTGTCATACCCGTCTTGGCCGACTCCCTGCTAGGAACATCTTGGGCTTATTGATTAGGGGTACGGGCTATGTTTCTTCGCGTTTCAGCGAAATCTATTCTTCTTAGTGCAGTATCGGCGGTGGCAATTATGTCAGTCGCGCATGCCGCTGATGTTGTGCAACCGGTCGAGGCATCCGGTTTTAACTGGAGTGGCGTTTATGTTGGCTTCGGTATCGGCGCCGGAGCCAACTCGCACAAGCTCAGCAGCGATTTCATCCCCGGTCTGTCTTTGGATGGCATCGGCGGTGAAGGGGTCTACGGCGAACTTACCGCTGGTTACGACTATATGGTGTCGCCCCGCTTCCTTCTGGGTGGGCTTGTCGATGTCCATGTTGGCAACATTGAAACGTCGCTGGATGTCGGCCCTTTCGACGCGTCTATTCAGGAGACATACGGCTTCGATGCCGGTTTGCGTGCTGGTTACCTGATCACGCCGACTACGCTGGGCTACGTCATGGGCGGCTATTCCTGGCAGAAGTACAAGCTCGATACCAATGCCGGTTTCGGCTTCGATTGGGACCAGAGCGGATATTTCGTCGGCGGTGGTCTCGAAACCGCGATCAACAGCAACTGGACGATCAAAACAGAATACCGCTACACCCGCTTCGGCACCAAGGACGATCTCCTTTCCGAAGCTGGCATTCCTTCGCCGGACGGCGCACTCAATCTCGACACGTCGCGTCACACATTCCAGGTTGCCGCCAGCTATCGCTTCGGTGCGCAGAACGGAGCCGCCGCTTCGTTTGAAACACCCGCCTACAACTGGACCGGCTTCTATATCGGTGGTGGCTTGGGCGCCGGCGCATCGGTGCACCAGCTCGAAATCCCGCCGCTTCTCGGTGCCAAGTTCAACGGCCTTGGTGGTGAAGGCGTGCTTGGCGAGTTGAACGTCGGCTATGATCATGACTTCGGCAGCTGGGTTGCGGGTGTCATGGTCGATGCTCGTTATTCGGGCATGACCAGCCAGCTCGACATCCCAGGCGGCTCGATCAATCTGGATACGGACTACGGCTTCGATGTGCTGGGCCGCGTCGGCATGAAGATGAACGAATCGACCCTTGCCTATGCACTGGCTGGCTATAGCTGGCAGCATTTCGATCTGAACGCTTCCGATCCGGTCGGTGATATCATCGACTGGGGTTCCAGCGGCTTCTCAGTCGGTGGTGGCCTGGAAACGGCAGTGTCGAGCAACGTCACGCTCGGTCTGGAATACCGCTATTCGCAGTTTGCCAAGAAGGATTTCTCGTCGGATCTCGGCCTCCCCGACGACTCCATCACTTCCAAGGCTTCCTTCCATACCGTGCGTATCGGCGCGAAGTACAAGTTCAACTAAGCCCCCTCCAGGCAAACAGTCGAAGCCCGTCGGCCATGCCGGCGGGCTTTTTTGCGGCGAAAGACGTTAGGGCCGAACGCGGGCAACAAAAAAGCGGAGCCAAAGCCCCGCTTCCTCGATATCAAGATTGCCGCCGGTTCATCCGCGGTCGGCCAATCGATCGACACTGGCTTTCTAGCGCGTCTATGCGACAGCAGTGCGACAGAGACTTTCTGCCGCCAATCCCTTGATCTTATGCGCGCTCGATGCGGCACTGATAGCAATTGTTGCGCGCCGAGCGGACATGCACATAGGCAATGTCCTCACGCTCCAACAAAGTCTCGGCTCGTGCGGCAATTGCTCCGGTCGGGATGATGCCACCGCTGCCGTAGACGATGCGATCATCGCCGCCATAGCCGCGCACGATATAGTCCGGGCTGTCGAGGATCTCCGGCGGCTCCCTTGTCCCGACGGCACGCTCGCATTCCTGGGCATGCAGGAAGATCGGCCCGGTTTCTGCATAGGGCTGAGGGTCTGGAAATGGCCGGTAGGCGAGGATGAGATAGACATCGCCGGCGGCGATATTCCTGAGACAATGACGGCAAGGCATCCCGTCGCCGTCAGAGATTTTCCGCTCGGGCGTACGGCCATAGGCATCGGGGCCGCCGCGCTGCAGCGCCCTGACATTTTCGGTCGGCAGAGCTGTGAATTGGATGGTCATCGTAAGATCTCCGGTACTGGCGACCGGAAATTATGCGCTCGCCGCCGTGCTTCCCACCCGATTCCTGCCAAGCGTGCATGAGCCGATCCGATGTCGGATCCTCCCTTCGAGCTCCGGGAGGGTTACCGAAATCGTTAATCGGCTAATCAGTTCGACAATCCGTTGATGAATCATCGAAGGGGCGGCGGATTCCGGCTGAACTTACGGCCGCATGACGCTGGCCGAGCGCTCGGCGAAAGGCAGGGGATGCACGACTTCCTTCTTCTGCGCCACCGGCTTGAAACCGAGCTTCTGGTAGAGCGGCAGCGCGGCCGGGTGGTCGAGCGTGCAGGTCTGCACCGTCACCCTTTTCGGCCCATACGACCATGCTGCGGCAATCGCCGAACCAAGGAACCAGCGACCGATGCCTTGACCGGTGGCATGTTCCATCATGCCGAAATAGGCGAGTTCGACTTCCTCGGGCAGATGCGGCTTGAGATCGAAGAAGCCGGCCGGCGCACCGTCGAGATAGAGCACCCTGATGTCGCGATCCTCGCGGTGGATTCCGGCTGACAGCTCATCGTCATTCAGCCTCAGAACATTCACCCAGTGCCATTTGCGTCCCACCCGGTCCATCAGGTAGCGATAGAAATGCAAGGGAATGTCCCTGGTCTTCAGAAGTGCGACCTGACGGTTGTAGGGTACCGGCGGCGAGACGGGCGGTGGGGCATGCATTTCGAGAAAAGTCACCGTGACCTCAATGTCCTGCAGCACGCCGTTTTCCATCAATTCATTCCTTGCCGGTCGTTGCTGGGCCGGTCGTTGCTGGGCCGGTCGTTGCTGGGCCGGTGGTCGCTGGGCCGGTCACGACTGGTGTATTGGGCAATCCGCCCCACTCGGTCCATGAGCCGTCATAAAGCCTGTTGTCGGTATGGCCAAGCGTCTCCAGCGCCAGCGTGACCACCGCGGCGGTGACGCCGGAGCCGCAGGATGTGACCACGGGTTTGGATAGGTCGATACCGGCGTCCTCTATCACCTTGCGCAAACGGTCCTTCGGCAGCAGCCTGCCGTTTTCCGACAGTGCGGAGTACGGCACATTGCGCGCGCCCGGCATGTGGCCGGAGCGGATGCCAGCGCGGGGCTCGGGTTCGCTACCGGTGAAGCGGCCCGGCCCACGGGCATCGGCGATCTGTGCTGTCTTTGTATCGACAATCCGGCGCATATCGGCCAGACCGACGACGCGACCGGCGTCGAAATCGGCATGAAAGACGCTTGGCGCGATCTTCGTCGGCTCGGCCGTTACCGGCCGGCCGGTCGCCTTCCAGCCATCAAAGCCGCCGTCCAGAATATAGGTCTGGAAGACACCCATGATCCGGAACATCCACCATGCCCGCGGTGCGGAGAAAAAGCCCGGGCCATCATAGACGACGATGGTGTCATCGGCCGAAACGCCCATCGCGCCGACATATTGGGCGAAATGCTGCGGGGATGGCAGTGTATGCGGCAAGGCAGCGTCAGGATCCGAAACCGCGTCCTGGTCCAGGAAACGGGCGCCAGGAATGTGAGCCGCATCATACTCGGCGCGCGCGTCGCGCTTTTGTGCAGGCAGATACCAGGAGGCGTCAATGATCGTCAGGCCCGGCTGGCCGAGGCGTTCCTGCAGCCAGTCCGCATCGACGGTAAAAGGACTGTCTTCGGCCATTCTTTTCTCCTGCCGCCTTTTGATGGTGTCTGTCTGTTCAGTTCGCCGGCATCGGGCCGAAGCGGATGCGGAAGCGCCTGTTCTCCCGGCCCTTCTTTTCGATCTTGCCGATGTGGATTTCGCCGATTTCGCCGGTGCTCCTCACATGGGTGCCGCCGCAGGGCTGGCTGTCCACCGAGGCATTGTCACCGATGCAGACCAGACGGATCTTGCCGGTGCCAACAGGCGGTCGGACGTTCTTGGACTTCACCAAGCCAGGATTCGCGGCCAATTCCTCGTCGCTGATCAGCCTGGTGAAGATGGGATGATCGGCCCGCACCAGATCCATCATGCCGGCGGTCACCTCTTCCTTGGTGAAGCTGGCGTCTGGAATGTCAAAATCGACACGGCTGTCGTCCTCGGAAACCGCCGCCCCGGTGATCGGGAACGGGCAGACAACGGTGAGCAGGTGGCAAGCCGCGTGCATGCGCATCAGCAGATGCCGGCGCTCCCAGTCGATGGCGAGCTTCACCGTCTCGCCCACCTCCGGCAAGGCCTGCTCCGGTGACGGCACATGGATGATCTCGTCCTTGGTCTCGCCAGTGATCGTGGCGGCAATTGCGACGCGGCTGCCGTCGGCACGCTCCAACGTGCCGCTATCGCCCGGCTGGCCGCCGGAAGTGGCATAGAAGATCGTCCGGTCGAGGATGATGCCGCCGCGCTCATTGATGGCGACGACCGTGGCATCCGCCGTGCGGAGATAGGCGTCGTCGCGAAACAGCGCTTCGGTCCGGTGCGCCATCACGTGACCTTCTCGAAGGGCACTGAAATCTTGCTCTGCAATTCCATCCAGCCTGGTACCGGCAGTTGCTTTTCGCGCAGGAATTCGGGGTTGAATAGCTTCGACTGGTAGCGCGTCCCGTAGTCGCAAAGGATCGTCACGATGGTGTGGCCCGGACCCAATTCCGCAGCCAGCCGCATCGCGCCGGCGATGTTGATGCCGGTCGAGCCGCCGACGCACAGGCCTTCCTCCTGGATCAGGTCAAAGACGATCGGCAGCGCGTCCTCATCCCTGATCTGGTAGGAGAAGTCAGGCGTGAAGCCTTCGAGGTTGGCGGTGATGCGCCCCTGCCCGATGCCTTCGGTAATCGAACTGCCTTCTGACTTCAGCTCGCCGCTGGTGTAGAAACTGTAGAGCGCGGCGCCGAGAGGGTCGGCGAGCGCGATCTTGACGTTCTTGCTCTTGGCCTTCAATCCGAGCCCGACACCGGCCAGCGTTCCGCCCGACCCCACCGCCGAGACAAAACCGTCGACCTTGCCGCCGGTCTGGGCCCAGATTTCCTCGGCCGTGGTGCGGATATGGCCATCGCGGTTGGCGACATTGTCGAACTGGTTGGCCCAGATCGCGCCGTTCGGTTCGCTCCTGGCCATCTGCTCCGCCAGCCGTCCCGACAGTTTTACGTAGTTGTTGGGATTCCTGTAAGGCACGGCCGGCACTTCGATCAGCTCGGCGCCGAGTAGCCTGATCGTGTCCTTCTTTTCCTGACTCTGCGTATCCGGAATGACGATGACAGTGCGATAGCCCAGCGCCTTGGCGACGAGCGTCAGCCCGATGCCGGTGTTGCCGGCGGTTCCCTCGACGATGACACCGCCCGGCTGCAACAGGCCGCGTTGTTCGGCATCACGGATGATGAACAGGCCGGCGCGATCCTTAACCGACTGCCCCGGATTCATGAACTCGGCCTTGCCCAGGATCTCGCAGCCGGTTTCTTCGGAAGCCTTGTTGAGGCGGATCAGGGGCGTGTTGCCGATCGCGTCGATCACTGAACGGGGCATTCGGGATTCCTTGTATGCGTGCGCCGAAACCCTAGAAACCCAACGCTTCGGTTTCAAGGCAAGAATTCGTCTGGTCCAGTCGCATTTCCGGCGCTGCGGTGTATGGATGTCGCCGGGGTCCGGGTGGACCCCTGACAGTTCATTTGCACCCGGCGTCGAGAAGCACTCTTTTCATTCGATTTCTCCACCGCTAGAGCAAGACATCAACAACTCGGCAGGGCGCAGCATGACACTCTATCGGGCCGATCCGAAACACGGCGTAGCCTGGGTCACCGGCGGCAGCAGCGGCATCGGCCGCTCGCTGGCCAGGGATCTGGCGTCACAAGGCTATGCGGTGGCTGTGACAGCGCTGGACGACGATCCGATCGACACGCTCATCGTCGAGACCGCGCAGATGCCGGGCAAGGTCGTGTCCTTTCCCTGCGACGTCACCGACGAGCCGCGCATGGCAAGAACGGTGGCGGCGATCGAGAACGACCTCGGGCCGATCGTGCTCGCCATCTTCAATGCCGGAAATTACATCTCGACACCCGGAGAGTCCCTCGTCGTCAAGGATTTCCGCCGCTCCTTCGAAGTCAACTATTTCGGCATCATCAATGGGCTGGTGCCTGTCGTCGAGCATATGCGGGTGCGCGCGCGTGGGCATGTCGTTCTGGTCGGCTCGGTGACCGCCTATTTCGGCTGGCCGACCACGGCGGCCTATGGCGGTACCAAGGCGGCTATCAACATCCTGGCCGAGTCGCTGAAATATGATTTCGACAAGATGAACATCCGCGTCCAGGTGATTAACCCCGGTTTTGTCGACACGCCATTGACCGAAAAGAACATGCTGCCGATGCCTGGCCTGATGCCGGTCGGCCGCGCGACGCGCCGCATGGTGCGGGGAATCAAATCCGGCGGCTTCGAAGTGACGTTCCCGTACAGAACGAGCTGGCCGTTGAAAATTCTCGGCATGCTGCCAAGGCCGCTATGCCGATGGGTGATCAGCCTGACGACCAGCTGGAAAGCGCGCCCGCTGCATTATGAGCGCAAACCGCCCAACAAATAATGCCCACAGGATTGGTGGCTTGGCCGCCTGAACGGCCGTTGCCTGTTCATGGCCACCACCATAGTTTGAATGTTGTTGCGTGGAGTCTGCGATGGGGCGACGGATCGTGCTTGCTGTGCTGGGCCTGATCGCCGTCCTTGCACTGACCTTCCTACTGGGTCCACGCGTACCCGTCGACACCACGATCCATTTCGATCCTTCCGCCATCGGCGACGACCCACAGGCCTATGTGGCAAAAGTGGAGGCTGCCGTACCCGGTATCCGCGACGGGCTGGAGAAGGAGATCGTCTGGGCCAACCCGATGGTGCATGCAAAGACGCCGCTGTCGATCGTCTACATCCACGGCTTTTCCGCATCGAAGGGCGAGATCCGACCCTTGCCCGACGACGTGGCCGACCAGCTCGACGCCAACCTGTTCTACACCCGCCTCACCGGCCACGGGCAGGACGGCGCGGCGATGACGCAAGGCAGCGTCAATGCCTG
The DNA here is from genome assembly GCF_020164695.1 of Mesorhizobium sp. ESP6-5. NCBI lineage: Bacteria > Pseudomonadati > Pseudomonadota > Alphaproteobacteria > Hyphomicrobiales > Phyllobacteriaceae > Mesorhizobium > Mesorhizobium sp. ESP6-5. Next base: position 35,682 of record NZ_JAIUGR010000016.1, on the reverse strand, counting down.
GATCAACGACTATGAGGAGGCGCTCGCCATCGGCCGGGCAATCGGCGACAAGGTGATCGTCATCTCAACGTCGACCGGCGGCGCGCTGGCGGCCTGGGCAGCGACGCAGCCCGGGGCATCCGAGGGTGTGGCGGCCATTGCATTCATCTCGCCCAATTTCGGCGTGAAAGCATCCGGCGCCGAGATCCTGACCATGCCCTGGGGCAAGCAGATCGCCGAACTCGTCGCCGGCAAGGAACGCAGCTTCGCGCCGCGCAACGCGCTGCATGAGAAATTCTGGACCACCAGATATCCGATCGCCGCGACGATGCCGATGCAGGCGCTGACCGACCTTGCCTATGGCGCGCCGGTGGAGAAGGCGACCATTCCCGCCCTGTTCATCTTCTCGGATATAGACAAGGTCGTGCGACCCGACCGCACGCGTGAGATCGCCGCGCGCTGGGGTGCCGCGCATGAGCTGGTGCCCATCGAAAGCACTGGCGATCCAGACAACCATGTCATTGCCGGCGACGCGCTATCGCCATCCACCACCGCATTCCTGGCGCAACGGATTGCCGTCTGGATCGAAGCGGTGGCGAAGTGAGGTTCGAAGACAAAACGGCGGCTGAAGCAATGTTCAGCCGCCGTTTCATTCGTAGTCGGCACCAGGCAACCGTTAGGAACTGGCCGGTTGCCGCGAGGTTTCGTTAGGCAGCCCGTGCGGCCGGACGCTTGCCGCCGAAGCGGCGCTTGTTGTTGCCCTTGAAGGGTTTTGCACCTTCCGGCTTGCGCTCACCGGCAAAGGCCGGCTTGTCGCCGAAACGCTTCTTGCCGAAGCCGTTGTTCGGCTTCTTCTCGCCGCCCGGCCGCCTGCCGTCGCGACGGCCATTGCGGTCGCGATCGTTGGCAGGTTCGAAGCGCTCGTTCTTTTCCGCAGGATTGCGTGCGGGATCGGGGCTGCCGAGATGGTCGGCAACGATTGGCAGCTTCGTGCGGATGATGCGCTCGACCTGACGCAGCTTGCTGTTCTCCGAAGGATCGCAGAGCGTGATCGCGATGCCATCCATACCGTTGCGGCCGGTGCGGCCGATACGGTGGACATAGCTTTCGGCTTCGTCCGGCAGGTCGAAATTCACGACATGGCTGATGCCGGGCACGTCGATGCCGCGCGCGGCGATGTCGGTCGCGACCAGAATGCGCACCGATCCATCACGGAAATCGTTCAGTGCCTTCTGACGGGCATTCTGCGACTTGTTCCCGTGAATGACGGCGGCCTTGAAGCCGTCGCGTTCCAGGTCCTTGGTCACCCGGTCCGCGCCATGCTTGGTGCGCGAAAAGATGATGACGGACTTCATCGCTTCGTCGGCGAGCATCGTCGACAGCACCTGGCGCTTCTGCTTGGTGCGGGCGAAGACGACGCCCTGCACGATCTCGGCCGCCGCGGTGCTTTGCGGCGAGACCTCGATGCGGACCGGGTTCTTCAGGAGGCCCTTGGCGAGTTCGGCGATCTCGTCCGGCATGGTGGCCGAGAACAGCGCCGTCTGACGATCGGGCGCGGTCGCCTTGGCGATGCGCTTGACATCGTTGATGAAGCCCATGTCGAGCATGCGGTCGCCCTCGTCCAGCACCAGCCATTTGGTGTCGGAGAGGATGAGGTCGCCCTCGCGCACCAGGTCGGTCAACCGGCCGGGCGTGGCGATGAGGATATCGACGCCGGGAGCAACCTTCTTCACCTGGCTGAAGCGCGAGACACCGCCCAGCACGAGTGCCGTCGAGACATGCGCGCCCTTGGCGAGGATCTTGATGGTGTCCTCGATTTGCACCGCGAGTTCGCGGGTCGGCGCCAGGATGAGCGCGCGGGTCGTCTTGGCGCGCCGCTTGGTGCCGAGTGCGATGATCTTCGACAGGATCGGCAGCGCGAAGGCAGCGGTCTTGCCGGAGCCGGTCTGGGCGATGCCGAAAATGTCACGGCCTTCCAGCTGCGGCGGGATCGCCTGCATCTGGATCGGCTTCGGTTCGGCGAAGCCGGCATTGTGGGTGGCCTTGAGCAGCGCACCGGTAATTCCCAGCGCCGCGAAACCGGAGAGTTCCGCGGTGTCGTTGCCGGGCAATGTGTTTTCGTTGGTCAAAATAATCTTCTTTCACGCGGCCTCTGGCCGCAAACGTCAATGGCGGCAGGGCGCAACCTGCCGTCGAAAATTTTATATGAAACGACAAGGCGGGCGGACGCGTGCGTCCACTCGGCTGCGCTGTCGTGCCCGCAGGCATCATGCCACGGGGCTTTTTCGCCACTTTGTGATGTATCGGAAGAGGGCCGATATACCGGAAAGAGGGAAAACAGACGCAACCAGTCTCATTTGTCGAGAAGGCCGGAATCTCCCGGCCCAAGCGCCTATGGGCTGCATATGGCTGAGTTCGGCCTGGAATGCAAGGGGCGCAATGTTGCGGTGCAGCAAAAACCAGCCAAAAAGCCGACGCTTGCACTCCCCGACCGGCATCATTACCACAAACGCAGCTTCCGATTTTGGGGATCGAACGATGAAGGACGTGCTGAAGGAACTCGAGCGGCGGCGCGACATCGCCCGCATGGGTGGTGGCCAGGCCCGTATCGATGCGCAGCACAAGAAGGGCAAGCTCACCGCGCGCGAACGCATCGAAGTGTTTCTCGACGAAGGCTCGTTCGAGGAATTCGACATGTATGTCGAGCACCGCTCGACCGATTTCGGCATGGAGAAGACAAAGATCGCCGGCGATGGCGTCGTCACCGGCTGGGGCACGGTCAATGGCCGTCCCGTTTACCTCTTCGCCAAGGATTTCACCGTGTTCGGCGGTTCGCTGTCGGAAGCCCATGCCGAGAAGGTCATCAAGGTGCAGGAGATGGCGCTGCGCAACCGTGCGCCAATCATCGGCCTCTACGATGCCGGCGGGGCGCGTATCCAGGAGGGCGTGGCAGCCCTCGGCGGCTATGCCGAGATCTTTCAGCGCAACGTGCTTGCGTCCGGCGTCATTCCGCAGATTTCGGTCATCATGGGCCCATGCGCCGGCGGTGACGTCTATTCGCCCGCCATGACCGACTTCATCTTCATGGTGCGCGACACCTCCTACATGTTCGTCACCGGACCGGACGTGGTGAAGACCGTAACCAATGAGACGGTGACCGCCGAGAGCCTCGGCGGCGCGTCGGTGCACACGACGAAGTCCTCGATCGCCGACGGCGCCTATGACAATGACGTCGAGGCGCTCCTGCAGATGCGGCGGCTGATCGACCTGTTGCCAACTTCCAACACGTCGGAGATCCCTGAGATCGAATGCTTCCAGTCGGTCACCGACCATGACATGTCGCTCGACCGGCTGATCCCCGACAACGCCAACAAGCCTTACGACATCAAGGAATTGATCCTGAAGGTCGCCGACGAAGGTGACTTCTTCGAGATCCAGCAGAGTTTTGCCAAGAACATCGTCACCGGTTTCGGCCGGGTCGAAGGCCGTACCGTCGGCTTTGTCGCCAACCAGCCGATGGTGCTGGCCGGCGTGCTCGATTCCGACGCCAGCCGCAAGGCGGCGCGCTTCGTGCGCTTCTGCGACTGTTTTTCTATTCCCATCGTTACCTTTGTCGATGTTCCAGGCTTTTTGCCGGGCACGGCGCAGGAATATGGCGGGCTGATCAAGCACGGCGCCAAGCTGCTTTTCGCCTATGCCGAGGCGACCGTGCCGAAGATCACCGTGATCACCCGCAAGGCCTATGGCGGCGCCTATGATGTGATGGCGTCAAAACATCTGCGCGGCGACATGAACTATGCCTGGCCGACGGCGCAGATCGCCGTCATGGGGGCGAGAGGCGCGGTCGAGATCATCTACCGCAAGGACATCGGCGATGCCGAAAAGATCGCGGCTCATACAAAGGCTTACGAGGACCGCTTCCTGTCGCCTTTCGTGGCCGCCGAGCGCGGCTATGTCGACGAGGTGATCATGCCGCATTCGACCCGCCGCCGCATGGCCCGGGCGCTTCGCATGCTGCGCAACAAGGATATGCAGAACCCCTGGAAGAAGCACGACAACATCCCACTGTGAACGGTGTCGAGGTCATCGCTCAAGTGCGGTTGATCAGCGCCCTCCTCCGGCAGCCACCAGTTCGCGCAGCACCGGCACCATCGCCAGCGGCAAATCCTCGGCGATCAACCCCGGCCCGAACCGACTGCCGGCCTCGGCATGGATCCAGACCGCCGCGCAGGCCGCTTCGAAAGCCGGCATGCCTTGGGCAAGCAGGCCGGCCGTGATGCCGGACAACACATCGCCCGATCCTGCGGTGGCAAGCCAGGCCACGCCGTTGGAATTGATCGCCGCTCTGCCGTCGGGAGCGGCGATCACCGTGTCGGCGCCCTTGTAGACGATGACGGCATTGGCGCGCGCTGCCGCCGCGCGTGCCTTGTCCAGCTTGGACGAGACATTGTCATCGGCGATATCCGCGAACAGCCTGGCGAATTCGCCTTCGTGCGGTGTCATCACCAGCGCGGGCGCGTCCGGCCTGCGGGCGGCTTCGAACAAGACATCCGGCGCCTCACGAAACGAGGTGATCGCGTCGGCGTCGAAGACCAGGCCGTCAATTCCGGTGGACGCGGCCGGCTTGCCCGACGCGAGTAGCGCAAGTGCGAACGCCCGGGTTTTTTCGCCGATGCCAAAGCCGGGCCCGAGAACGAAGGCCGATGGCCGGCGCTCCCCGACGAATGCTTCTATGTCGGCAGCTTCGTCGGCCTTGCGCAGCATGATCGAGGTCAGGTGCGCGGCATTGACCTGCATGGCGTTGCCCGGCGACAGAACCGTCACCGCCCCTGCCCCGCTTCGGGCAGCGGCAAGGGCTGAGAGCCGCGCCGCGCCGGTGGCGCTCGGCCCGCCGGAAAAGACGCCGACATGACCGCGCTTGTATTTGTGGGCATCGATTGCCGGCACCGGTAAATCGCGCAACCAAAGCGCTGGTCCGTTCTCGAACGTGCGGGGCTGCAGCCTTGCGATGATCTCCGCCACTATGCCGATATCGGCAAGCACGATCTCGCCGCATCTTTCCCGGCCCGGCAGCAGCAGATGGCCGGGTTTCTTGCGCGCGAAGGTCACTGTGAGGTCTGCTGAAAACGACGTTCCGAGCACTTTGCCGCTGTCACCGGAAATGCCGGAAGGCAGGTCGACGGCGACAACCCGCAAATGCAGCTTGGCGGCCAGATCGACCGCCCTGGCGGCGTCGCCGGACAGCGGCTTGGACAGCCCTGCCCCATAAAGCGCATCGACCACCATCGAGCGGGGACCGGGATCAAAGTCCGATAGCGGTCGGGGCTTGATGGGGCATTCCGCGGCGGCGACTGCCGCGTCGCTACCCGGCCTCGGCGGGCCAGACGTCCAGACCGTGGTGGCGACACCGCTGCCGGCCAGAATGCGAGCGACGACATAACCGTCGCCGCCATTGTTGCCCGGGCCGCATAACACATGGACATGCGCTGCCGAGGGATAGCGGCTGAGCACTTCGGTCGCGACGGCCTGCCCGGCACGGCGCATCAATCCAACGCCGTCGGTTGGACCTGCTGCAATTGTCAGCCGATCCGCCTCGCCCATCTCGGCGGAGGTAAGAAGTTCGTGGCTCATGGATTGCCGATCCGCATTCGATCAAGCATTGTCCAGTTTTCGGCTCGACGCAAACGGGGAGGAGTTGGCGCTGTCATGAGCACGTCGATCGGCGCGAGGATTGCAGGCACCGATCTGCCCGCAGGATGAGCAATTTGCCCGAATATTGGGCAGACATGCACAGTCGTGCCGGGTAGGCTGCAGCCATCTATGCCGGTTCCGATGCAGCGAATGACGCGAATTTGCATATGGGCGTGACATGACTTTGAAATCGTATGACACCGCTTCTGTTCCCTCCGACTGGCACAGTTCGTGCTTGATTGAGGCGCAAGCGGGGGCTCACAACCCGTTTTTTTGGCAGTGGAGGCCACTTTTTACATGAAAAAGATCGAAGCGATCATCAAGCCATTCAAGCTGGACGAAGTGAAGGAAGCGCTTCAGGAGGCCGGACTGCAAGGCATTACAGTGACCGAGGCCAAAGGCTTCGGCCGCCAGAAGGGTCATACCGAACTCTACCGCGGCGCTGAATATGTCGTCGATTTCCTGCCCAAGGTGAAAATCGAGGTCGTCCTTGGCGACGATGCCGTGGAAGGCGCGATCGAGGCAATCCGCAAGGCGGCCCAGACCGGCCGCATCGGGGACGGCAAGATCTTCGTCTCCAACATCGAGGAAGTGGTGCGCATCCGCACCGGCGAAACCGGAATGGACGCGGTTTGATCCGAGCCGGCCATCCTCTAAGAAACGTCATCCATCAAAAAACGTCAGCACACAGGGATTACATGACATGACGACAGCCAAAGACATCATGAAGCAGATCAAGGACAACGACGTGAAATTCGTCGACCTGCGCTTCACCGACCCGAAGGGCAAGCTGCAGCACGTCACCATGGATGTCGTCGAGGTCGAGGAAGACATGTTCGCCGACGGTGTCATGTTCGACGGCTCCTCGATCGCCGGCTGGAAGGCCATCAACGAATCCGACATGGTGCTGATGCCCGATCCGGACACCGTCCACATGGACCCGTTCTTCGCGCAGTCGACCATGGTCATCCTGTGCGACATTCTCGATCCGGTCTCGGGCGAATCCTACAACCGCGACCCGCGCGGCACCGCCAAGAAGGCCGAGGCCTACATGAAGTCGGAAGGCATCGGCGACACGATCTATGTCGGCCCGGAAGCCGAGTTCTTCGTGTTCGACGACGTGAAATACAAGGCCGATCCGTATAACACCGGCTTCAAGCTCGATTCGACGGAACTGCCGTCGAACGATGACACCGATTACGAGACCGGCAACCTCGGCCACCGCCCGCGCATCAAGGGCGGCTATTTCCCGGTGCCGCCGATCGATTCAGCGCAGGACATGCGCTCCGAAATGCTGACCGTACTCGCCGAAATGGGCGTGCGCGTCGAAAAGCACCACCACGAGGTGGCAGCCGCCCAGCACGAGCTCGGCATCAAGTTCGACACGCTTGTCCGCAACGCCGACAAGATGCTGATCTACAAGTACGTCGTGCACCAGGTCGCCAATGCCTATGGCAAGACGGCCACCTTCATGCCGAAGCCGATCTTCGGCGATAACGGCTCGGGCATGCACGTTCACCAGTCGATCTGGAAAGGCGGCAAGCCGACTTTCGCCGGCAATGAATATGCCGGTCTTTCGGAGAGCTGCCTGTTCTACATCGGCGGCATCATCAAGCATGCCAAGGCGATCAACGCCTTCACCAACCCGCTGACCAACTCCTACAAGCGCCTGGTGCCGGGCTACGAGGCGCCGGTGCTGCTTGCCTATTCGGCGCGCAACCGTTCGGCTTCCTGCCGCATCCCGTTCGGCAGCTCACCAAAGGCCAAGCGCGTCGAAGTCCGCTTCCCCGATCCGGGCGCGAACCCCTACCTCGCTTTCGCCGCCATGCTGATGGCAGGTCTCGACGGTATCAAGAACAAGATCCATCCGGGACAGCCGATGGACAAGGATCTCTACGACCTGCCGCCGAAGGAACTGAAGAAGATCCCGACCGTCTGCGGTTCGCTGCGCGAAGCGCTCCAGAGCCTCGACAAGGACCGCGGCTTCCTGAAGGCCGGCGGCGTCTTCGACGACGACCAGATCGATAGCTATATCGAGCTCAAGATGGCCGAAGTGATGCGCTTCGAAATGACCCCGCATCCGGTCGAGTACGACATGTACTATTCGGTCTAGGATTCCGCTCGAATAATGTTTCAAGGCCCTTGAAGGTTTTCCCCCTTCAAGGGCTTTTTGCTGATCCAAAGGCTCATCGATGGATTGCGTGCGGGCAGCCACGCAACGATGGTCAACTTGCTTTTTTGGGGGACGCAATCAATCGCCAGGAGCGAGCGGCACACTGCCTCAGGCTGCAATGCCCGCTCGTCCGGCGCCCCCGCCAATGCCGTCGTTCACGAAACCCCCGCCCCGTTCGAACAGCATCGCTTGGCGTAACCCCAAGGCCACGAATACGCATGCCGCGGCGTAGCCTGTCAACGCCGCCACACGGAGGCATAAATCGCCGATTTCAATGTATGAACAGTGGCTTATATAAAGGACCGCCGCGTACGAACCGAGCTGAAACAGGCTGTTTTCCGGGCTTTTTCAATGAAAACTTGGAACCGCACGAGACGAGTAGCGGCAAGGAGCGTCAGCCAAAGCCGCTCGTTTCGGTGAAACCGCTCGTTGTTTTTCAACCTGACTTTTTTTGGGGGAATTCGCCGCTCCGGGGCAGTCGGTGACGACGCTGACCGCGCGTGGCGTCATGTCGGGTCGGTAAAAAGAAAGGCCCGGGCGCTTCCGCCCAGGCCTGTATTGCAAGAACATCCATCTGCCGCGCATTGAAGCGCGCCATAAAACGGATCAGGCGGCGGCCGAAATCTCTGCGCTCGCCGGCACCGAAGCGATCGTCTTCAGGATCTGCGAGGCGATCTGGTAGGGGTCGCCCTGCGAGTTCGGACGGCGGTCTTCCAGATAGCCCTTGTAATCGTTCTTGACGAACGAATGCGGGACGCGGATCGAGGCGCCGCGATCGGCGATGCCATAGCTGAACCTGTTCCACGGCGCGGTCTCGTGCTTGCCGGTCAGACGTTTGTCGTTGTCCGGGCCGTAGACGGCGATGTGGTCCATCAGGTTCTTGTCGAAAGCCGCCATCAGCGCTTCGAAATAGGCCTTGCCGCCGACTTCACGCATATAGGTGGTCGAGAAATTGGCATGCATGCCCGAGCCGTTCCAGTCGGTGTCGCCGAGGGGCTTGCAGTGGTATTCGATGTCGATGCCGTACTTTTCGGTCAAGCGCTGCATCAGATAGCGGGCCATCCACATCTGGTCGGCGGCCTTTTTGGAACCCTTGCCGAATATCTGGAATTCCCACTGCCCCTTCGCCACTTCGGCGTTGATGCCTTCATGGTTGATGCCGGCCGCGAGGCAGAGATCAAGATGTTCCTCGACGATCTGGCGCGCAACGGAGCCGACATTCGAGTAGCCGACGCCGGTATAGTACGGCCCCTGCGGTGCGGGATAGCCGCTCTCGGGGAAGCCGAGCGGACGGCCGTCCTTGTAGAAGAAATACTCCTGCTCGAAGCCGAACCAGGCGCCTTCGTCGTCGAGGATGGTGGCGCGCTTGTTCGATGCATGCGGCGTAACGCCGTCGGGCATCATGACTTCGCACATGACGAGCACGCCGTTGGTGCGGGCCGGATCGGGATAGACCGCGACCGGCTTCAGCACGCAATCGGAGCTGTGGCCCTCGGCCTGCTGCGTCGAGGATCCGTCGAAACCCCACAGCGGCAGCTGCTCGAGCGTCGGGAACTCAGCGAATTCCTTGATCTGCGTCTTGCCGCGAAGATTCGGGACCGGGGTGTATCCATCGAGCCAGATATACTCGAGCTTGTATTTGGTCATTCTAGAGCCTCTCGTTGCTTGGACACCGCAAGCAGGCGGATGTCGATGCATGGCCGAAACAGGCCGGCCTGCCGATGGGTAAAAAGCAATTCGTGTGCCACTCGGCTCTCGCGGGGTGCGGCAAAATGATCGTGCCCAGGCGATTATTTTAATGAGCCGCCTCAGCAATGCTTGCGGATGATCCAGGCAGCAATATTGCTTAAATCATAGGCAAATCATGATCTTTTCATAGGCATATTGCCTAAATGAATCGCAGGACCTATTTTGGTGAAAGCTGAATCAACGAGCGCCTGAAAAAGCGGGGAGACCGGCAATGCAAGTCACGCAATCGCGTCCGTCGGCGAAAATCCTGATGTTCCCGCTGGCAGCGCGCAGGTCTGCCTTAAATTTAGGCGCCAAGGCCAAATTCGCGGCAGAGCTTGCCGCGCTTCGCGGCGAGCACGCCGATTTCGATGGCTGGTACCACGAGGCCGCCGTCGAGGATGAAGACCCGCAGCGGAAGAGCTGAGCCCTTCCACGTCGATCTTGAATAAAAGAGTCCGGCGCGATCGCTCGCGCCGGACTTTTCGTTCTGGCCTACCGGCTATTCCTTGGCATGCAGGTCGGTGCCGAGCGTGTCCTTGACGAAGATCATGCCGATGATCAGCGTCATCGCCGCGATGACCACCGGATACCAAAGACCGTAGTAGATGTCGCCCTTGTAGGCGCTGAGCGCGAACACCGTCGCCGGCAGCAGGCCGCCGAACCAGCCGTTGCCGATGTGGTAGGGCAATGACATGCCCGTGTACCGAATGCGAGTCGGGAACATCTCGACAAGGATCGCCGCGATCGGCCCATAGACCATGGTCACGAACAGGACCAGGATGAACAGGATGCCGATCGTCATCGGCCAGTTAACCGCCGCCGGATCGGCGAACATAGCAAAGGCACCGCCGCCCGGTATGTTGTAGACGGTGACCTCGGGGGCGCCCGCTGCCTCATCGGCGGTCAAGAGCTTGTCCTTAACCGCCTGGTCGGTCGGCACCGCTGCCTTTTCACCGCCGCGGATGGCGGCCGCGTCGAGCTTAAGTTCAGGATTGGCTGCGATGAAGGCATCGAGTTTCTGGTCCGCGACCTTGATCGGCGCTCGCTTCAGCGGATAGCCGCCGTCCTGCAAGGACATGTTGACTGCCTTGACGAAGGCGGCGTCCTTAGCCTTGGCCTGATCGCCGGCGGCGACCGCATCGTAGGACGCCACTGTCTCTGTACCGATCTTGACTGACGCAGGCGTCCCGGCCGCAGCCGTCGACACCACTTCATAGGGAACCGAGTTCTTGGTCAGGAACGAAGTCGCGATGTCGCAGGACGTCGTGAACTTCGCCGTGCCGACCGGATTGAACTGGAACTTGCAGTCGCCGGGAGCTGCCGTCACCGTTGCCCGAGTGCTCTGCTGAGCCTTGGCGAGCGCCGGATTAGCGGCCCAGGTCAACGCCTTGAACAGCGGGAAGGTACAGACAATGGCCAGCGCAAGGCCAGCCATGATGATCGGCTTGCGGCCGATCTTGTCGGAGAGCCAGCCGAAGACGACGAAGAAGATCGAGCCGATAGCCAGCGCGATGGCGATCATGATGTTGACCGACTGCGCGTCGACCTTCAGCACATTCTGCAGGAAGAACAGCGCGTAGAACTGGCCGTTGTACCAAACCACGGCCTGACCGGCTGTGAGGCCGAGCAGCGCCAGGAGCGCGATCTTGGCGTTCTTCCACTGACCAAAGGCTTCCGAGAGCGGCGCCTTTGAGCCCTTGCCTTCGTCCTTCATCTTCTGGAAGGTCGGAGACTCCGAGAGTGACAACCGGATCCAGATCGAAACGGCGAGCAGCAGGAAAGAGACGATGAACGGAATGCGCCAGCCCCAGGCGGCGTAGGTCTCCTTGCTCAGCGATCCCTGTACGATCAGGATGACGATCAGCGACAGGAACAGGCCGAGCGTCGCTGTTGTCTGGATCCATGAGGTGTAGAAGCCACGGCGGTCATCGGGTGCATGTTCGGCGACATAGGTCGCAGCGCCGCCATATTCGCCGCCCAGCGCCAAACCCTGCAGCATGCGCAGGACGATAAGGATCACCGGAGCCGCGATGCCCAAGGTTGCATAGCCGGGCAGCAGACCGACCAGGAAGGTCGACAGGCCCATGATCGTCATTGTGACCAGGAACGTGTATTTGCGGCCGACGAGGTCGCCGATGCGACCGAACAGCAGCGCGCCGAACGGGCGAACCAGGAAGCCTGCGGCAAAGGCCAGCAGCGCGAAGATGTTGCGCGTTGCCTCGGGAATGGTCGGACTGAAAAAGGTCGAGCCGATGAAAGCCGCCAGTGAGCCGTAGAGATAGAAATCGTACCATTCGAAAACAGTGCCGAGCGAGGAAGCGAAGATGACTTTCTTCTCCTCCCGCGTCATGCCGCGGCTCGTTCCGCCGGCGGTCGATGCCATTGCCATAGAGCTATCCTCCCGTGAGACTTCGATGCTGTGCGCCGACGTCCGCGTTCTCCTCCGAACGCGGACTCAAAGACGCAGCCAACACAGGAAAAATGGCAGAAAGGGCGGGGAAAGGGCACCGCGACGATGGGATTATGACTTTCGTATTAGGTGCAGTGCGAAGGCGGAGCGAAGCCCTCAGGCCCGCAGCGCTTCGAGCAAGCTGACGGCGGCCATCATGTCCCGTTTGCGAGCGGCGCGGCGCGCGACGGCTTCGGCGTCCTGTCCCCACTGTGCGATCTGCCAGTCCTCATCGACATGGCCGGCGGCCCAGGCCTCCTCGCCGTCGAGCTCGCCGAAATCGACCGCCAACGCCAGCAATGCCGAGCCGGTCAACGATGTCATGACATGGATGGCGGCAAGGCGCAGCGGTTCGGCGCGTTGCGCCAGATGGCTGCCCAGCACGGCAATGGTTTCGCGTGGCTGCTCGACATGGATGATGCCCTCGGCAAGGTTGAAACGGGCCCCAAGTGCTGCGCGAGCCCAGTCGATGACGGGATCCCACCGCTCGTTCTGCCGCTCGACCAGCCCTTGCGGGGCATCGGCGCGATAACAGAGCAGATCCGACGAGGCAAAACGCAGAATGTCTTCCAGCACCGCCTGCGGATCGCTGGCCACGCCATCGATGGCGGTGTTGACCAGCCGCATCACCGGCATCGTCATCGGATTGATCGTCTCGCCCTGTTCCGCGAACTCGCCGGCAACCAGCGTCGCGGCCGCCTCGGTCGGCAGCGCCAGCATTGCCTTGCCCGGCGTGCGCACCGGCTTGCCGTCGAGATGGACGGCAAAGCCGCCTTCCGCCGACGCGACCGAGACCTCCTTATAGAAGCGCTTGGGCAGCGGCGTCTTCATCTGAATCTGGGCGCGACGCACCGGATCCGGATCGGAAAGATACTTGCCCGCTTCGAGGTCGTTGAGGATATCACGCATGAAGTGCCTTTCTTACACCGGTATCAGCTTGCGTGCCGGCCGGTTGACGATGATCAGGCCGGCCGCAATCAAGCCAAGTGCAAGAAAAATGCGAATGGTCAGCGGCTCGTTCAAGATGATCGCACCGCACAGGACACCGAAGACCGGCGACAGGAAGGTGAAGCTGGACAAGCCTGAAGCCGGATAGCGGCGCAGCAGCCAGAACCAGAGCACATAGGTGAAAGCGACGATATAGACCGCCTGGAAAAGCAGCGCCAATGTCGGCAACAGGGACGGATCGCGCACCGGTGGGCCGGCAAGAGGCAGCACCATCATCCCAACGATCGCCGCGCCGGCGAGTTGATAGAGCAGCAGTTTTTCCGCACTCGCCTCGACCAGTTTTGATCGTTTGATAAGGATATTGGTCAGGGCCCAGAAAAACCCCGAACCGAGGCTCAGGAGATCACCGAACAGCATGTCTCCGCTACCGCCGAGCTTGTCGGAAAAGACCGTGGCAAGACCGGCGAAGGCCAACAGCAGGCCGAGAAACTTGCGCATGGTGATCTGTTCGCCGAGCAGGAAATGGCCGCCGATCAGCATCCAGAACGGCATTGAGTTGACCAGCAGCGTATTGCGCGCCACGGTCGTATGCTCCAGGCCAACGTAGAGACAAAGGAACTCAACGCCGAAAAGCACGCCGACCGCAATGCCCGCCGGCAATGTCCCATCCCTGCTGAACAGCGCAATGCCGCGCCAGCGGCACCAGAGAAAGACGCAGAAACCACCGATGACCGAACGCGCGATCGATAGGAAGACGGGATCATAGCCTGCATAGGAGATCTTGGCGGCGACGTAGTTCAGCCCCCAGGAAAAGGTCAGGCCGACCATGATGGCGGCTGCGGCCATGTCGACCGCGTCGCGCCGATCGAGCGCATCGGTGGCGCCGCTCACGGTTAGTCCTCCGCGCTGGCGTCGTCGAAGCCGATCAGGTTCCAGCTCTGGCGCATATGCGGCGGCATCGGAGCGGTGACGTCGATGACGCCCTTGTCCGGGTGCGGGATAATGATGCGGCGCGCGTGCAGATGCAGGCGGTTTTGAATGCCGCCAGGAAAATCCCAGTTGGTGTCGGCCTCGAAGTATTTCGGGTCGCCGATGATCGGGCAGCCGATATGGGCGGCATGGACGCGAAGCTGGTGTGTGCGGCCGGTATAAGGTTCCATCTCCAGCCAGGTCATGGTCTGCGCCGCCTGCTCGATAATGCGATAATAGGACACGGCATGGTCGGCGCCTTTTTCGCCATGCGCGGCAATGCGCACGCGGTCGCCGTCCGGCGTAGCCTCCTTGATCAGCCAGGTCGAGATCTTGTCCTCGCGCTTGGGCGGCACGCCCTTGACCAGCGCCCAGTAGGTCTTCTTGGTTTCCCGCGCCCGGAACGCCTCTGAAAGCTTCATCGCGGCCAGCCTGGTGCGGGCCACCACCAGCACGCCCGACGTGTCGCGGTCGAGCCGGTGCACCAGCCGCGGCTTCTCGCCTTTCTGGCTGCGCCAGGCTTCCAGCATGTCGTCGACATTGCGGGTAACGCCGGAGCCGCCCTGAACGGCGAGGCCCGCCGGCTTGTTGAAGACGAAGACCTTTGGGTCCTCGTGGATCAGCATCTTGGCGAGCACATCGGCGTCGCCCTGGTTGCGGATCGAGTGGCCGGTGAGCGCGCTCTCGCCCTTCTTGTCCACCTCGAGCGGCGGAACGCGGACCATCTGCCCCGGCTCGACGCGGGTGTCGGCCTTGACCCGGCCGCCATCGACGCGGATCTGGCCGGAGCGCAGCAGCTTCTGTAGATGGCCGAAGCCAAGGCCCGGGAAATGCGTCTTGAACCAGCGATCGAGCCGCATGCCCGCCTCGCCGGCCTCCACAGTGATCTGTTCAACGCCTGCCATGTCTTCTTCGCTTATCCGTTTCCCGAGCAGGGCTCTTGGCCTGCGCTTGGCGCGGCAATAACATTATGAAACGGTTCTTGCGAGCCAAAGTCCCAGAAACAGGGCAATGATCGCGCCAACGACGCTGGCAAGCGCATATCCGAATGCCGGCAGTGTCGAGCCTCGTTCCCACAGGGCGGCGAAGTCGAGCGAAAAGGCGGAGAAGGTGGTGAAGCCTCCGAGAATGCCGGTGGCAACGAACAGCCTGACCTCATTGGACCCGCCGCGACGCGCAAGGATGGCGATGAACAGCCCCATCGCAAACGAGCCGAAGATGTTGATCGCCATCGTGCCCCAGGGATAGTTGGGACCGACAAGGCGCAGCGCGCCCATGCTGGTCAGATGGCGGATGCCGGCGCCGATGCCGCCGCCGACGGCTACGAGAAGCAGATTGAACATAGAACTTTACTGCCCCCGCGAGGACGCCGGCGTCAATCCCTTGAGCGAGGTGACGCAGCTTCGGGGGATGGCAGAGATAGTCGACCTAAAGAACCGGGCTTCCAACTCATGTAGCGCAATCACTGCCATGACACATTCAGGATACTGCCGGCTCCGCCGGCAGTATCGACAGATCTTCAACTTAGGTGGTTTCGACCTTCTTTGGCTTTGTCGAGCCAATCATCTTCCAGTTCTTGTAGAACATCGAGTTGATGCGCTCGACGCTTACCGAGACGACCGCAAGCATGCCAGCGATCAGGCGGGGCACCGGGGACGGCCTGATAATATCCATGAACACGCAGTAGCGGCGGCCATCATACTCGTTGACCGAGCGATGCAGCAGCGTGTCGTCGAAAATGAACTGCGGATTGTCGTACCAGTAGTTCTTGACGTTGCCGCATTCGACGAAAATCTCCGCTTTCACCGGGATCAGATTGTAGAGGATACGCAGGCTGAGCCGCAGCGGTCCGAAATGCCAGGAGGTCGATTCGCGCTTGCTGAAGACGGAAACGGCAATTGTCTTGATGTATTTGAAATCCTTGTTGAATTCCTCGACGTTGTCGATCCTGTGCTTGCCGTACCACTGGTAGACATACATGCCGCGCCGGCCGGCGCCGAAATTGGCGTCGATGTCGGCGATGATCTCATCTTTGCGCGCCTTGAAGATATCAAGGACCTCATTGACCTCACGCTGGTAGTCGGCGGGAAACTGCTCCAGCTTCCACACGCCCGGATTTCTGTAGCACAGGAGATCGACCAGCAGGTTGAAGGGCGACAGCAACCAGGTGAAGAGCCCGTTGCCAAGGAAGTAGCCACTGAACAGCGCCAAATCCTTCCTGTCGTTGCGCAACACGTCGATCAGACCACAGACGATGAAGATCGTCGTCAGGATGGGGATGAAATAGAAACCAAGGGCGAGAAGCGGGATGGCAATGGCGAATTTGCGAAGGGATTTGCGAAGGGTTTTTGTCATTTTTCCACGCGCGAAGCGCGATCCTGTTGCGAATGAGGTGCCCAATCATGGCAACGGCCACCGCCCGACCGTGCGCCTTGATAAGGTTTTTTGGGTCACCGCACAACGGCCATGGTGTCTGGCCCGGCTGGTTGCCTGGTGGAGTTTGCCGGGCGTCAATGCACTGCCGGCAAGCCAAGCTCGTCCCATTTGTCCCTGGCCACGGGATCGCCGACTAGAAATTCAAAGCCAATAACGCTTTCGCCGTCCTTGGCGAGCTGGCATTTGAACTTCAGACTGTACCAGTTTTTACGGCTGCGAAAGGCCGCACCATTAGCGGCGATCGTCGTGCCGGTGATCTTCTCCTCCGCGGTCGCGTAGGGCACCACCCGCTCCGGCTGGAAATCCGCATGCCATTGGCGGATTTGGTCCATGGCCTCCAGATTGCAAAGCTGCACCATGCGCTCATCGGATGCGAAGGTCTTGAGATCGGCGCGGGCCTGCTTGCTGCGCGGATCGGCAAGGGTCTTGGCCGACAGCATCCGCGTTGGGCGGATCATGGCGGGCGTGGCGGGAAATCGAGGAGCGCTTGGAGCAGGCGCCGGTGCCTCGGGCATGGGTGCGCGGGGTGCCTCCTCGATGGGAGGTGCGGGCGGCCTTGTCGAAACCTCGAATTGCCGTGGCGTCAGGATGGCGACCGACACGCGCTCCTCCTCTGGCCGGCTCGGGCGTTTCGGCGATGGTATCAACATGACGCTGGCGGCGAGCAGCCCATGCAGGAGAACCGAAGTGGAAATCCCCCAGGGCGAGGCCTCGTTTCGCACCGACAAGACCACCGAGCTCCGCAAGTCGGCTATTCCCGCTCTTTGCGCAGCTTTGCCCAGTAGTCGAGCCGCTTCCTGATGTCGCGCTCGAAACCACGCTCGGGCGGATCGTAGAAGGTCTGGCGGCCCATCTTTTCCGGAAAATAATCCTGGCCTGAAAAGGCATCTGGCTCATCATGGTCGTAGCGGTAGCCGGCGCCGTAATCCTCTTCCTTCATCAGCTTGGTCGGCGCGTTGAGAATGTGCTTCGGCGGCAGCAGCGAGCCATGTTCCTTGGCGGCCCGCGTGGCAGCCTTGAAGGCAGTGTAAACGGCATTGGATTTGGGCGCGGTGGCGAGATAGACGGTGGCCTCGGCGAAGGCGAGTTCGCCCTCCGGAGAGCCGAGATAGTCATAGGCGTCCTTGGCCGCGTTGGCGACGACCAGGGCCTGCGGATCGGCCAGCCCGATGTCCTCCATCGCCATGCGAACCAGCCGGCGGCCGAGATAGAGCGGATCCTCCCCGGCATCGAACATGCGCGCGAGATAGTAGAGGGCGGCATCGGGATCCGAGCCGCGCACCGACTTGTGCAGCGCCGAGATCAGGTTGTAATGGCCGTCCTGGCCCTTGTCGTAGATCGGCGCACGGCGCTGGACGATGCGCTGAAGCCCTTCGGGATCGAATATCTCGCCAGCCTTGGCCGCGCGCCAGACCTCTTCCGCCAGTGTCAGCGATGCGCGTCCGTCGCCATCGCTCATACGAATGAGCATCGTGCGCGCTTCATCGTCAAGCGGCAGCGCCCTGCCCTCCGCCTCCTCCGCCCGCGTCATCAGCTTGGCGATGCTGTCCTCACCCAGCGAATGAAAGACCATGACCCGCGCGCGCGACAACAAGGCCGCGTTGAGTTCGAAGGACGGGTTTTCGGTGGTGGCGCCCACCAGCACGACCGTTCCATCCTCCATGACGGGGAGGAATGAATCCTGCTGGGCGCGGTTGAAGCGATGAATCTCGTCGACGAAAAGCAACGTCTGGCGGCCGTTGGCACGGCGCAGCTTGGCCGCCTCGAACACTTTCTTCAGGTCGGCGACGCCGGAAAAGACCGCCGATATCTGCTCGAATGCAAGGCTGGTCTCGCCGGCAAGCAGCCTCGCCACCGTGGTCTTGCCGGTGCCTGGCGGACCCCAGAAGATCATCGATCCCAGCGAACCGGAGCCGATCAGCCGAGTCAGCGCGCCATCGGGTCCCGTCAGATGTTCCTGGCCAACGACCTCCCCAAGATTCCTCGGACGCAGCCTGTCGGCCAGCGGCCGTCCGGGCGGCACCTTTTCCGGTTCGTCAACGCTGAACAGATCGGCCATGCACTTCCTCAGAGCAATTCCAGGAAAAGTGTGAAGCGGTTTTCCGTCCGGGATTGCGTCAAAACAAGGATATAGGGCAGGTCGGCGTTTTGGTGAAACGCCGACCTGCTCCAAGTTTGGAGCGCGATCCCTTCAGGGTCGAACTCAGTAACGCAAAACCTGGCGCAGTATCTGCCCGCCGCGCTCGACGGTAAAGCGCCACCAGCGCGTATCCTGCTGGGCTACCTGCGCCAGCACTGCGGCGGTGTCGATGGTGGTGCCGTTGACCTCGCGCACGATGTCGCCTGGCTGAAAGCCGAAATCGGCGGCCGGCGAATCGCGATTGATATCGATCACCGTCACACCCTTGAGGTCGGTACGCAAGCCAAGCTTCTGGGCAAGCCGCGGCGACAGTTCCGAGACCTTCGCGCCCGAGAACGGGCTGCGGCCATGCAGCGTCACTTCCGAGGCTTTTGCCCCCTCCGGCGCGCGCTCCAGCGCAATGTCCATCGCCGCTTGCTGGCCCTTGGTCAGGATCGCGAAATTCGCCTTGGTGCCGATCGACAGCGTCGCCATGCGGTAGTCGAGCGCCTCAATGCTCTCGACCGGCTTGCCATTGATCTGCAGCACGACATCGCCCGGCTTCAGCCCTGCCTTGCCGGCGGGACCCGTCGCGTCGACCGAGGAGACCAGCGCCCCGGTCGGCTTTTCCATGCCCAGCGATTCGGCGATCTGCGGCGTCACCGCTTCGAATTCGGCGCCGATATAGGGCCGCTCGAAGAAATCGAGACCGGCCTTGGCGGCATCGGCGAAAGCCCGCACCATATTGGCGGGGATGGCGAACCCGATGCCGATCGAGCCGCCGCTGCGGCTGTAGATGGCGGTGTTGATGCCGACCAGCTGGCCGCCCATGTTGATCAGCGCGCCGCCGGAATTGCCGGGGTTGATGGCGGCGTCTGTCTGGATGAAATAACCCGAATCCGAAACGCCGATATGGCTGCGGGCAAGCGCGGAAACGATGCCGCTGGTGGTGGTCTGGCCAACACCGAACGGGTTGCCGATGGCCAGCACCAGGTCGCCGACCTCGAGCGCGTCGGAATCCCCGATGGCGATGACCGGGAACGGCTTGTCGGACTCGATCTTGAGCACGGCAAGATCGAGCGTTTCGTCCTTCAGCATCACCTTGCTGGTGAATTCGCGGCCGTCGGCGGTCGCTACCTTGACCTCGTCGGCATCCTTGATGACGTGGAAATTGGTGACGATGACACCGCTCGGATCGACGAGCACGCCCGAGCCGAGCGAAGACTGCGCACGCGGCTGGGCACGGCCGAAGAATTCCTCGAAGAACGGATCGCCTTCGAAAGGCGATGTCACCTTGGCGGTCTGCGAGGCATAGACGTTGACCACCGCGGGTGCCGTTTGCTTGACCAGCGGCGCGAATGAAAGCTGGACCTCCTCGCGGCCGAAAGGCACGCGCTTGTCCGGACCTGAAGTGGCATTCTCGCCTTCGACGCCATGCAGCAAGTCCGTCAACACATCGGAGAGGCCTGGATCGGCGGGCTTGGCGACGTCTTCGGCCTGCGCCTGCCGAACTGCCGGTGCGGCTGCGAACACCATGAAGGCGCAGAGCAGAACAAGGGACAGTCTTTTGGCGCGCATTGCGAATCCTCCAAGCGAGTTCGGGCGCATTGTCCCGACGAATGTGCAAAATGAAAGGCTAAGCCGCTGAAACCCGATTATTTTAAGCAGTAAAAGCAGCTAAAGCTGAACCTGAAGCCGAAAACCTCGTCAGCCCACATGAAAAAACAACTCCTGTCATTCCGTGACTTTTTGAAGACCGGCAGCTTGGGACCGATCTGCCCCGACATGACAATGGCCGAGATTGTCGAGGTGCTCGGCACGCCTGAGCATGCCGACCCGGACTATTGGACGTTCGGAAAGCTCGAAATTTCCTTTGACATCGAGCCACCGCACCAGATGAACTGGTTTCAAATCGAAGAGGCCGGTTATCTCAAAGGCCAGTCGGAGACTCTCACCGATTGCTTTGCGCTTTCTCTAGACGGGCTCAGCGGAAAGACAAAGCCATCAGAGTTCCTGGGGGCCGGCCTTTGGCTTCCAGATCAGGCTAAAGTTTTCTACGCTACGTCTGGCCATGACATCGGGATGAATATCTGCGCCGGACTGATTCAGATTCATTTTCATGTGGCTACTGACTTCATCGGCGATCAGGACACCGAAGCGTATTTGGGCGCGTCCTCCACGTCGCAATCGATGAGGGAGATCGATTCCCGGGCCGTCCTCGACAGTATCTATTCTTACCCCAGCCCGAAGACTGAAGAGGTACCGGGCGCATTCAATTGGAAGCTGTTGAGTGGAAGCCAGTATCTGGCGCTTGCCAGCGGACGGTAAAACATCGGCAGACGTAAAAAGGGGCCCGCAGGCCCCTTCAATTCAATTCGGAAAGACCGAGCCTTATGCGGCCGCGGCATCCGCGTCGGTGGCTTCGGCTTCGATGCGGGCGCGATCGCCGGCGCCCTTGGCCGAGGTGTCGCGATCGACGAACTCGATGACCGCCATCGCGGCATTGTCGCCGTGACGGAAGCCGGCCTTCATGATGCGCAGATAGCCGCCGTTGCGGGTGGCATAGCGCGGGGCGATGGTGTCGAACAGGCGCTTGACGACGCCCTCATTGCCGATCTGCGCGATCACCTGGCGGCGCGCGTGCAGGTCGCCGCGCTTGCCGAGCGTCACCAGCTTCTCGACGATCGGACGCAGGTCCTTCGCCTTCGGCAAGGTGGTGACGATCTGCTCGTGCTCGAGCAGCGACACCGCCAGATTGGCGAACATCGACTTGCGGTGGCTTATGCTGCGGGCGAAGCGGCGGCCTTTGAAACCGTGGCGCATGGCTCTTTTCCTTCTTCAGTTGTTCAAGAGGCCACGGCCTCCGAGGGTTTTCCGCATGACCGTCGGATCGAGCGGCTCACGCCGCCGATCCTTGGAATTCATGCTCAATATTGGTCTTCGTAACGCTTGGCGAGGTCTTCGATGTTTTCCGGCGGCCAGTCCGGCACTTCCATGCCGAGGTGCAGGCCCATCGCCGCCAACACTTCCTTGATCTCGTTGAGCGACTTGCGGCCGAAGTTCGGGGTGCGCAGCATCTCGGCTTCGGTCTTCTGGATGAGATCGCCGATATAGACGATGTTGTCGTTCTTCAGGCAGTTGGCCGAACGCACCGAAAGCTCGAGTTCGTCGACCTTCTTGAGCAGCGCCGGGTTGAAGGCGAGCTCGGTGACGGCTTCGGCGGCGACTTCCTTCTGCGGCTCGTCGAAGTTGACGAACAGGCCAAGCTGGTCCTGCAGGATGCGGGCGGCGAAAGCCACCGCGTCCTCGCCCGAGATCGAACCGTCGGTCTCGATGGTCATGGTCAGCTTGTCATAGTCGAGAACCTGGCCCTCGCGGGTGTTCTCGACCTTGTAGGAGACCTTCTTCACCGGCGAATAGAGGCTGTCCACCGGGATCAGGCCGATCGGCGCGTCCTCGGCGCGGTTGCGCTCGGCAGGCACGTAGCCCTTGCCGGTGTCGACGGTGAATTCCATGCGGATTTCAGCGCCTTCGTCCAGCGTGCAGATGACGTGGTCGGGGTTGAGGATCTCGACGTCGCCAACCGTCTGGATGTCGCCGGCAAGAACCGCACCCGGGCCCTGCTTGCGAACGACCATGCGCTTGGGGCCATCGCCTTCCATGCGGATTGCGATTTCCTTGATGTTCAGGACGATGTCGGTCACGTCCTCGCGCACGCCGGCGATGGACGAGAATTCATGCAGAACACCGTCGATCTGCACGGCGGTGACGGCCGCCCCGCGCAGCGAAGACAGAAGCACGCGGCGCAGCGCGTTGCCAAGCGTCAGGCCAAAGCCACGCTCGAGCGGCTCGGCGACCAGCGTGGTCAGCGTCTTCTTCTTCGACGAGAACTCGATCTTGTTCGGCTTGATCAGTTCCTGCCAATTTTTCTGGATCATGGTGCTTTCCTTCCGTTGACCCGCCACCATCCAATCGTGGCGGGCGACCTGGAATACCGTGGAGGAACGCCCTTGGGCGCTCACGCGGCGTTCGATAAATTGCTTAGACGCGACGCTTCTTGCGCGGGCGGCAGCCATTGTGCGGGATCGGCGTCACATCACGGATCGAGGTGATGGTGAAGCCGGCCGCCTGCAGGGCGCGCAGCGCCGATTCACGACCGGAGCCCGGTCCGCAGACCTCGACTTCGAGCATGCGCATGCCGTGTTCCTGGGCCTTCTTGGCAACGTCCTCGGCAGCCATCTGGGCGGCGAACGGGGTCGACTTGCGCGAACCCTTGAAGCCCTGGGCACCGGCCGACGACCAGGCAATCGAATTGCCCTGCGCGTCGGTGATGGTGATCATCGTGTTGTTGAAGGTCGAATTGACGTGGGCAACGCCCGACGAAATGTTCTTGCGTTCGCGACGGCGAACACGAGCGGCTTCCTTGGCCATGACAGTCCTTTCAATTGATCTCTACACCGCCGTAATGCCAGCGGCTCCACCTGGAAAAGTGAATAGTGAATTAGTGAGTAGCGATGACGTCCTCACCACCCACTACCAACCACTCACTCTTATTACTTCTTCTTGCCGGCGATCGACTTGGCCGGGCCCTTGCGGGTACGTGCATTGGTGTGCGTGCGCTGGCCGCGAACCGGCAGCGAGCGGCGGTGACGCAGGCCGCGGTAGCAGCCAAGGTCCATGAGCCGCTTGATGTTCATCGACACTTCGCGGCGCAGGTCGCCTTCGACCTGATAGTCGCGGTCGATGGTCTCGCGGATCTGCAGCACTTCCGCATCGGTCAACTGGTTGACGCGGCGCTCGGCCGGGATGCCGACCTTGTCGACGATCTCCTGGGCGAACTTCTTGCCAATGCCGTGAATGTACTGAAGCGCGATGACGACGCGCTTGTTGGTCGGAATGTTGACGCCGGCTATACGAGCCATGTTCTTCTCTTCTCCATGTGGGCCGGACAAGCCGGCGTTATTCAGATTGCCCCGCGTCCGGTGGAGGCCGGCCCTTGCGGGAGTTTCCAGTTCAAAGCGACTGCCCTGCCCTTGCGGACAGGCAAAGCGCGCATCTGATAGGAAGACGGGCCGCCATACCGCAGCAAGTCGCCTCCGTCAAGCTTAATCTTTAAATTCCCTTACCGCGCCTTCTCGGCCGCCGCGAGCACGGCTTCAATCTCGGCGGTTACCGCGTCGATACTGGCCATGCCGTCCACAGTCTTGAGCTTGCCTTTGGCGTAATAGTAGCCGGTCAGCGGAGCGGTCTTCTTGTAGTACTCCCGCAGCCGCTCTTCGAACACGGCGGGATTGTCGTCCTTGCGCACCGGCTGGCCGGCGGCCTTTGCATCATCGGCGCGCTTGACGATTCGACCAACCAGCGCCCTGTCGTCGACAACCAGTTCGATGACGGTGTCGAGACCAATGCCACGCTCTGAAAGCATCGATTCAACCGCATCCGCCTGCACCAGCGTGCGCGGATAGCCGTCGAGGATAAAACCCTTGGCGCAGTCAGCCTGATCGATACGCTCGGCGACGATGGCGTTGACGATGGCGTCGGACACCAGCTCGCCGGCATCCATCACCGCCTTGGCACGCTTGCCGACCTCGGTACCGGCCTGAACGGCGGCACGCAGCATATCACCCGTCGAGAGCTGGGGTATGCCGTGTTTTTCTACCAGTCTTTGTGCTTGTGTCCCCTTGCCCGCTCCTGGCGGCCCAAGCAAAATCAACCTCATCTGGCTTTCTTCCCCCCGCGCAGCTTCGACTTCTTGATCAGGCCTTCATACTGGTGCGCGATCAGGTGACCCTGAATCTGCGCAACCGTATCAAGCGTGACACTGACCACGATCAGAAGCGATGTGCCACCGAGGTAGAATGGTACGCCAGTCGCCGAGATCAGGAACTCCGGCAGCAGGCACACCAGCACCAGATAGATGGCGCCGACGACGGTGATGCGGGTGAGAACGTAGTCGATGTAATCGGCGGTGCGCTCGCCCGGACGATAGCCAGGGATGAAGCCCGAATGCTTCTTGAGCTGGTCGGCGGTGTCCTTCGGGTTGAACACGATCGCTGTGTAGAAGAAGGCGAAGAACACGATCATCGCCGCATAGAATGCCATGTAGAGCGGCTGGCCGTGGCCAAGCGAGGCCAGGATGGTGCTGGCCCAGGCCGGCATGTTGGTCGTCTGCGAGAAGCCGGCGACGGTAGCCGGCAGCAGAAGCAGCGACGACGCGAAGATCGGCGGGATGACG
This sequence comes from Mesorhizobium sp. ESP6-5, assembly GCF_020164695.1. Lineage (NCBI taxonomy): Bacteria > Pseudomonadati > Pseudomonadota > Alphaproteobacteria > Hyphomicrobiales > Phyllobacteriaceae > Mesorhizobium > Mesorhizobium sp. ESP6-5. Next base: position 10,952 of record NZ_JAIUGR010000016.1, on the reverse strand, counting down.
CCCGAGGTGTTGAGCTTAAGCGGCAGATGCGAGGTATCGCCCTGGAACATGCGGTTCCCGACCTGGCGCTTCGGATACTGGATCAGCAGGCGGCGCTGGGCGCGCTCGAAGAACACGATAAGCGCTATGACAACGATGGCCAGCACGATGATCGCCAGGATCAGGCCGGTCGACAGGGCGCCGGTACGGCCGAGTTCCAGTGTGCCGGAAATGGCATGCGGCAAGCCGGCGACGATGCCGGAGAAGATGATCAGCGAAATGCCGTTGCCGATGCCGCGCGCGGTGATCTGCTCGCCCAGCCACATCAGGAACATGGTGCCGCCGACCAGCGTGACGACGGTGGAGATGCGGAAGAACATGCCGGGATCGCTGACGATGCCGTTGCCGTTCTCCAGTCCCACCGAAATGCCATAGGCCTGCACCAGCGCCAGGAGCACGGTGCCGTAGCGCGTGTACTGGTTGATGACCTTGCGGCCCTGCTCGCCTTCCTTCTTCAGCGCTTCCAGCGAGGGAATGACCGAGGTCATCAGCTGCATGATGATGGAAGCGGAGATGTAGGGCATGATGCCGAGTGCAAAGATCGCCATGCGCTGCACGGCACCGCCGGCGAACATGTTGAACATGCCGAGCACGCCCTTGCTCTGCGAGGAGAAGGCCTGGGCGAAAGCGTCGGGATTGATGCCGGGAAGCGGGATGTAGGTGCCGAGACGATAGACGAGCAACGCGCCGATGGTGAACCAGATGCGTTTCTTAAGGTCCTCCGCCTTGGCGAAGGCCGAGAAATTCAGATTCGAGGCTAGTTGTTCAGCAGCCGAAGCCATGCCTGATTCTCCGCTTGGTAACGCTTGATGGCCCGTGAGGTCAGGCGGTGCGTTTCACCGAAGCTCACGAGATAAGCTCCGGGCTGTAAACATGCAAGCGGCCGCGTCGACGCGGCCGCTAAATTGAGCAGGTCAAAGCGCGATCTCAAGCAAAAACGGATACCACTCTTGCCGACCGCTCTTCAAATTGCCGTTACTCGGCGGCTGCCTTTTCCGGCAGCTTGACCGAACCGCCGGCCTTTTCGATCTTCTCGATCGCGGCCTTGGAGGCGCCGGCGACGTCGAAGGCGAGCTTGGCTTTGAGTTCGCCATCGGACAGCACGCGCACGCCATCCTTGACGCGACGGATGACGCCGGCGGCGACAAGCGTCTCGGCCGTCACGGTCGCCTTGACGTCAAGTTTCTTGGCATCGACGGCTTCCTGGATACGGGCCAGCGAGACGACGGTGAAGCTCTTGGCGAAGATGTTGTTGAAGCCACGCTTCGGCAGACGCCTGTAGAGCGGCATCTGGCCACCCTCGAAGCCGTTGACTGCAACGCCGGAGCGCGCCTTCTGGCCCTTGACGCCGCGACCGGCGGTCTTGCCCGAGCCGGAGCCGATGCCGCGGCCGAGACGCTTCTTGGAGTGCGTCGCGCCGTCCTTGTCACGCAGATCATTGAGTTTCATCTGGGTTCTCCTGCGCTCTTGCTCAGCCCTCGTCCACAACGCGGACGAGATGCTGGACGGCAGCGATCATGCCGCGCACGGAAGGCGTATCTTCCAGCGTGCGCTGCTTGTGCATCTTGTTGAGGCCGAGGCCGACCAGCGTTGCGCGCTGTTCCTTCGGGCGGCGGATCGGCGAACCGATCTGCTCAACGGTGATGGTCTTGGTTGCTTTCTTGGCCATGGTCAAAATCCCTGGTCAGATCGACTATTCTTCAGCCGCAACGGCGGTGCCGCGGCGGGCCTGAAGGGTCGAATACTTGATGCCACGCGCGGCAGCCACATCCTTGGGATGCATCTGGCTCTTCAGCGCGTCGAAGGTGGCGCGAACCATGTTGTACGGGTTCGACGAACCCATCGACTTGGCAACCACGTCGTGCATGCCGAGCGTCTCGAAGACGGCGCGCATCGGGCCGCCGGCGATGATGCCAGTACCCTGCTTGGCAGCGCGCAGCAGAACGCGGCCAGCGCCCCAACGTCCCTCGACGTCATGGTGCAGCGTGCGGCCCGAGCGCAACGGCACGAAGATCATGTCGCGCTTTGCGGATTCGGTTGCCTTGCGGATAGCTTCCGGCACTTCGCGCGCCTTGCCGTGACCAAAGCCAACGCGGCCCTTCTGGTCGCCGACGACGACGAGCGCGGCAAAACCGAAGCGACGGCCGCCCTTGACGACCTTGGCGACGCGGTTGATGTGGACAAGCTTGTCCACCATGCCGTCATCGCGTTCTTCACGATCGCGGCCGCGGCCGCCATCCCTACGTTCCTGTGCCATATCCTGTTCCTTGTTCTTTTCCGGAAGCACGGGTTGCTGATTGCCGGCGCCGCTTTGGGTCGCCGACGGTGAAAACTATTTCTTCCCTTGCATGATCTTATCCGAAAAGTCTGCAACTTTTCGGGTCATGCTTAGAAGCTGAGACCGCCTTCGCGGGCCGCTTCAGCCAGCGCCTTGACGCGGCCGTGATAGATGTAGGCGCCGCGATCGAAGACGACTTCCTTCACGCCAGCCTTGGTGGCGCGCTCGGCGATCAGCTTGCCGATCGCAGCGGCGGCAGCAGTGTCAGCGCCGGTCTTGAGCGAACCCTTGAGATCCTTCTCGAGCGTCGATGCGGCGGCAATGGTGTGGCCCTTGGCGTCGTCGATGACCTGGACGTAGATGTTCTTAGACGTGCGATGAACCGACAGACGCGGACGCTCGCCGGCGACTTTCTTGATCTGACGGCGCACGCGCTGCGCGCGGCGCTGGATGGATTCCTTGATAGCCATGATAGTTCCTTGCCTTCAAAAAACAGGGGCCGCCATATGCGGTAGGCGAAGCGCCTCCCGCGACCGCTCCCCGCGGCGTTAACTTCCGTGGCTTGGTCCCTGTCCGAAAAGTCTGCAACTTTTCAGGACCAAGCCGACTACTTCTTCTTGCCTTCCTTGCGGACGATCTTCTCGCCAGCGTAGCGGACGCCCTTGCCCTTGTAGGGCTCGGGACCGCGGTATTCGCGGATTTCCGCTGCGACCTGGCCGACCTGCTGCTTGTCGATGCCGGCCACGGTGATTTCGGTCGGCTTCGGCACGGTGATCGTGATGCCGGCCGGCGTCTCGTAGACGACATCATGGCTGAAGCCAAGGGCCAGTTGCAGGTTCTTGCCCTGCAAGGCGGCGCGATAGCCGACGCCGGTGATCTCGAGCTTCTTCTCGAAACCGTCCTTCACGCCCTGCAGGATGTTGACGATCTGCGTGCGCGACATGCCCCACTTAGAGCGGGCGGTCTTGGTCTGGTCGCGAGGCTGGACAGCGATTTCGCTGCCTTCCATCTTGACCAGGACTTCGTCGTTCACCACGAACTTCAGCTCGCCCTTGGGGCCCTTCGCCGTCACGGTCTGGCCATTGACGGTCGCGGTCACGCCCTGCGGCAGCGAAACGGGTTTCTTTCCAATACGAGACATCAGGTTGTCCTCGTCACTTCTCTTGTTTCAGGTCTCTGTCTTCGGGAACGATCCGAAGACCGAATTCCACGTGCGGTAAGCTGCCGGATCAGAAGATCTGGCAGAGGATCTCGCCGCCGACGTTCTGTTCGCGTGCTTCATGGTCGGCCATCACGCCCTTCGGTGTCGAAAGGATGGCAATGCCGAGGCCGTTGGCAACGTGCGGGATCGACTTGGCCGAGACGTAAACGCGGCGGCCGGGCTTCGAAACGCGGGCGATTTCGCGCACGACCGGGGCACCGTCGAAATACTTCAGCTCGATTTCGATCTCGGACTTGCCGTTGTCGAAATCGGTCTGGCTGTAATCGCGGATATAGCCTTCAGCCTTCAGCACGTCGAGGACGCGGGTGCGCAGACGCGAGGCCGGCGTCGAGACACTCGACTTCTTGCGGCCATAGGCGTTGCGGATGCGGGTCAGCATATCGCCGAGAGGATCGCTCAATGACATGTTATGTCCTCCTTACCAGCTCGACTTGACCAGGCCCGGGATCTGGCCGTTATTGCCGAGGTCCCGAAGCGCGATGCGCGATACTTTGAGCTTGCGATAGTAGGCACGCGGGCGGCCGGTGACTTCGCAGCGGTTGCGGATGCGGATTTTGGCCGAGTTGCGCGGCATGGCGGCAAGCTTGAGCTGAGCGCGGAAGCGCTCTTCCATCGGCTTGGATTGATCCATGATGATCGCCTTGAGCGCAGCGCGCTTGGGACCGTACTGGTCGGCAAGCTTGCGGCGCCTGTTGTTCTTCTCGACTGAGCTGGTCTTTGCCATTTCAGATTTTTCCTTTTCTCGCTGCCGTTACTGGCGGAAGGGGAAGTTGAAAGCCTTGAGCAAAGCCCTGGCTTCGTCGTCCGTCTTCGCAGTCGTACAAACGATGACGTCCATGCCCCAGATCTGATCAACCTTGTCGTAGTTGATCTCCGGGAACACGATGTGCTCCTTGATGCCCATGGCGTAGTTGCCACGGCCATCGAAGCTCTTGGGGTTCAGTCCGCGGAAGTCGCGGACGCGCGGCAGCGCGATGTTCACGAGGCGGTCGAGGAACTCGTACATGCGTTCCTTGCGCAGCGTGACCTTGGCGCCGATCGGCATCTTCTCGCGAACCTTGAAGCCCGCGATCGAATTGCGGGCGCGGGTGACGACGGCCTTCTGGCCGGCGATCATCGCCAGGTCCTCGGCCGCGACCGAAGGCTTCTTCGAATCGGCGGTCGCTTCGCCCACACCCATGTTCAGCACGATCTTGTCGAGGCGCGGAACCTGCATCTCGTTGTCGTAGCCGAACTGCTCCTGCAGCGCCTTGCGGATGGTCTCGTTGTAGACCTGCTTGAGGCGCGGCGTGTTGTTGGCAGTCGCCAGCTTGGTTTGAGCCTTAGCCATTGATGACTTCTCCCGAGCGCTTGGCGACGCGCACCTTCTTGCCGTCCTTCTGGAAGACGAAACCGACGCGGGTCGGCTTGCCATCCTTCGGGTCGGCCAGCGCGATGTTCGACAGCTGGATCGGCGCTTCCTTGGTGATGATCCCGCCCTCTTGGGACTGGGACTGCTTCTGGTGACGACGGATCATGTTGACGCCGCGCACTAGCGCGGTGTCATCCTTCGGCTGAACCGAGAGGACTTCGCCCGAACGGCCCTTGTCCTTGCCAGCCAGCACGACGACCTTGTCGCCTTTTCTAATCTTTTGCATTGGTCCGGCTCCTTACAGCACTTCAGGCGCGAGCGAGATGATCTTCATGTGGTTCTTGGCGCGAAGTTCGCGCGGAACCGGTCCGAAGATACGCGTGCCGATCGGCTCTTTCTTGTTGTCGACAAGAACGGCCGCGTTCTTGTCGAAACGGATCACGCTGCCGTCCGGGCGGCGGATGTCCTTGGCCGTGCGAACCACGACCGCCTTCATCACATCGCCCTTCTTAACGCGGCCGCGCGGAATGGCTTCCTTGATCGACACCACGATGATGTCGCCCACGGAAGCGTATTTCCGCTTCGAGCCGCCCAGCACCTTGATGCACATGACACGACGCGCGCCGGAATTATCCGCCACGTCGAGGTTTGTTTGCATCTGAATCATGACTGGCCGCCTTCTTCTTTTCTAACGGGATGGGCCCGAAGCCCCTCCCCGGTCTGTCCAAAATTCGTTTGTTTACGCCTGATCCGAGGATACGACGATCCAGCGCTTATCCTTGGAAATCGGCTTCGATTCCTGGATGAACACCTGATCGCCGACCTTGTGGGCGTTGTTCTCGTCGTGCGCCTTGTACTTCTTGGTCATGCGCACGGTCTTCTTCATCACGGGATGCGTGAAGCGCCGTTCGACCTTAACGACAACCGTCTTCTCGTTCTTGTCGCTGACGACGGTGCCCTGCAGAATGCGCTTTGGCATGGTTTTCGTCCTTAAGCCTTCTTGGCCGCGGACTTTTCCGCAGCGATGGTCTTGATACGCGCAATGTCCTTGCGAACCTGCCTCACGCGCGCGGTCTTCTCGAGCTGGCCGGTGGCCTTCTGGAAGCGCAGGTTGAACTGCTCCTTCTTCAGGCTGGCCAGGTCGTCGGTCAGCTGGTCCTGGGTCTTGGTCCGGATGTCTTCGGCTTTCATGATCAGCCCGTCCTTATTCTGCGATGCGCTGTACGAAGCGCGTCCTGACCGAGAGCTTGGCCGCGCCGAGACGCAGCGCCTCACGGGCGGTTTCTTCATTGACGCCGTCGATCTCGAACATGATGCGGCCCGGCTTGACGCGCGCCGCCCAGTAATCGACCGCGCCCTTGCCCTTGCCCATGCGGACTTCGGTCGGCTTCGAAGTGACCGGCACGTCCGGGAAAATGCGGATCCAGACGCGGCCGGCACGCTTCATTTCGCGAGTGATCGCGCGGCGGGCCGCCTCGATCTCACGCGCGGTGACGCGGTTCGGCTCAAGCGCCTTCAGCCCGAAACCACCGAAATCCAGGTTGGTGCCGCCCTTTGCGGTACCATGGATACGGCCCTTGAACTGCTTGCGGAACTTTGTGCGCTTTGGCTGCAGCATCGTTCTAACTCCAAATTCCTAAATGTCTCAGGCGTTTTCGCGACGACGACCGCGTTCGCGATCACCACCACCGCCATGCGCGGCATCACCCTCGGTCGCGCGACGTTCCGAAGCCATCGGATCGTGCTCGAGGATCTCGCCCTTGAATACCCAGACCTTGACGCCGCAGATGCCATACGCCGTGTTCGCCTCGGCCGTGCCGTAGTCGACATCGGCGCGCAGCGTATGCAGCGGCACGCGACCTTCACGGTACCATTCCATGCGCGCGATCTCGGCGCCGCCAAGACGGCCGGCGCAGTTGATGCGGATGCCTTCGGCACCGAGGCGCATGGCCGACTGCACGGCACGCTTCATGGCGCGGCGGAACGCGATACGGCGCTCGAGCTGCTGGGCAATCGACTGGGCGACCAGGGTCGCGTCGATTTCCGGCTTGCGCACTTCAACGATGTTGAGGTGCGTCTCGGACTTCGTCATCTCCATCAGCTTCTTGCGAAGCTTCTCGATGTCGGCGCCCTTCTTGCCGATGATCAGACCCGGGCGCGCGGCATGGATGGTGACGCGGCACTTCTTGTGCGGACGCTCGATCACGACCTTCGAGATCGCGGCCTGCTTGAGTTCCTTCTCAAGATACTTGCGGATCTTGATGTCCTCATGCAGCAGCTTGCCGTACTCGCCGGTGTTCGCGAACCAGCGCGAATCCCAGGTGCGGTTGATGCCGAGGCGAAGACCGATCGGATTGACTTTCTGGCCCATTATGCGGCCTCCCCTTTTTCTTCGACTTCACGAACGACGATCGTGAGGTGCGAGAACGGCTTCTCGATACGGCTGGCGCGACCACGGCCACGAGCGTGGAACCGCTTCATGACGATCGACTTGCCGACATAGGCTTCCGCCACCACCAGCGCATCGACATCGAGGTCGTGGTTGTTTTCCGCGTTGGCGATTGCCGATTCCAACGTCTTCTTGACCGTGCCGGAAATCCGCTTGGCCGAGAATTCGAGATCGGAAAGCGCTGTCGCGACCTTCTTGCCGCGGATCAGCGCGGCAACCAGGTTCAGCTTCTGCGGGCTGATACGGATCGTGCGCAACACGGCGCGCGCTTCGTTGTCAGCAAGCCTGCGCGGAGCTTTGGCCTTGCCCATGATTATTTCCTCTTCGCCTTCTTATCCGCGCCGTGACCGTAATAGGTCCGGGTCGGAGCGAATTCACCGAACTTGTGACCGACCATGTCCTCGTTCACCGAAACGGGAACATGCTTCTGGCCGTTGTAGACACCGAAGGTGAGGCCGACGAACTGCGGCAGGATGGTGGAGCGACGGCTCCACATCTTGATCACCTCATTGCGACCGCCTTCACGAACCTTATCCACCTTCTTGAGAAGGTAGCCGTCGATGAAGGGGCCTTTCCAAATAGAACGAGTCACTTGGCGTTACCTCTTCTTAGCTCTTGCGCTGATGGCGCGAGCGCAGGATGAACTTGTCGGTCGCCTTGTTGGACCGCGTCTTCTTGCCCTTGGTCGGCTTGCCCCACGGGCTGACCGGATGACGGCCACCGGAGGTGCGGCCTTCACCACCGCCATGCGGGTGGTCGACCGGGTTCATGGTCACGCCGCGATTGTGCGGACGCTTGCCACGCCAAACCGTGCGGCCGGCCTTGCCGTCGTTGATGTTGCCGTGGTCCGGATTGGACACGGCACCGACGGTGGCCATGCAGGAGCCGTGAACGACACGCTGCTCGCCCGAGTTGAGGCGCAGGATCGCCATGCCCTGGTCACGGCCGACCAACTGGCCGTAGCCACCTGCCGAACGAGCGACCTGGGCGCCCTTGCCCGGCTTCAACTCGATGTTGTGGACGATGGTGCCGACCGGCATCGAGGCCAGCGGCATCGCATTGCCCGGCTTCACGTCGACCGCTTCGCCAGCCACGATCTTGTCGCCGGGAGCCAGACGCTGCGGAGCGATGATGTAGGACAGCTCACCATCATCATACTTGATCAGTGCGATGAAGGCGGTGCGGTTCGGATCGTATTCAATGCGCTCGACCGTGCCGACAACGTCGAACTTGCGACGCTTGAAGTCGATGATGCGGTACGAACGCTTGTGGCCACCACCGATGAAGCGGGCGGTGATACGGCCGTGGTTGTTGCGGCCGCCCGACTTGGTCAGACCCTCGGTCAGGCCCTTGACGGGCTTGCCCTTGTAGAGGCCCGAGCGGTCGACGATGACCAGCTGGCGGGTGCTCGGCGTTACCGGGTTGAATTTTTTCAGTGCCATTGTTGTTGTCCTCGCGGCCTTGCTCAGAGACCCGTCGCGACGTCGATCGACTGGCCGTCGGCCAGCGTCACGATCGCCTTCTTGACGTCGCTCTGGCGGCCGATCGTGCCGCGGAAGCGCTTGATCTTGCCCTTGCGGACAAGCGTGTTCACGGCCATCACCTTGACGCCGAACAGCGCTTCGACGGCGGCCTTGATTTCGGGCTTCGACGCCTTCTTGGCGACGTTGAAGACGACCTGGTTCTGCTCGGAGGCCATGGTCGACTTTTCAGTGATCGCCGGCGAGACGATCACGTCGTAGTGACGAAGGTCGGTCATTTAAAGCGCTCCTCGAGAGCCTCGACGGCGGCCTTCGAAAGGACCAGCGTGCCGCGGCGCAGAATGTCGTAGACGTTGATGCCCTGGATGGGCAGCACGTCGATGTTGGGGATGTTGGTGGCTGCCAGCTTGAAGTTCTTGTCAAGCTCGGCGCCGCCAATCACCAGGGCGTTGGTCAGGCCCAGCGTCGCGAAATTCGCGATCAGCGCCTTGGTCTTGGCCTCGGTCAGCTTCAGCTCGTCGATAACGATGATCGACGCGCTCTTGGCCTTGGCCGAAAGGGCATGCTTGAGGCCGAGCGCACGAACCTTCTTGGGCAGTTCATGCTCATGGCTGCGAACGACCGGGCCGTGGGCCTTGCCGCCGCCGCGGAACTGCGGAGCGCGTGCCGAGTGGTGACGGGCGCGGCCCGTACCCTTCTGCTTGTACATCTTGGCACCGGTGCGCGCGATTTCGGCGCGGCCCTTGGCCTTGTGCGTGCCCTGCTGCTTCTTGGCAAGTTGCCAGCGCACGACGCGCTGCAGAATGTCCTCGCGCGGATCAAGGCCGAAAATTCCGTCGGAAAGTTCCACCTTGCCGGCGTCTTTGCCGCCGAGCGTTGTGATCTTGAGATCCATTATTCCGCTCCCTCTGTGGCCGGAGCCTCGTTCTTAGCAGCTGCCGCAACGGCGCGGATCGCGGCGGGCTTCGGCGCATTGGCCGGCAGTGCCACCTTGGCCGCGTCGCGGACCAGGATCCAGGCGCCCTTCGATCCGGGAACCGCACCGCGGATCAGGATCAGGCCGCGGTCGGCATCGGTCGAAACGACCTCGACATTCTGTGTCGTCACGCGGGTGTCGCCCATGTGACCAGCCATATGCTTGCCCTTGAACACCTTGCCCGGGTCCTGGCGCTGACCGGTCGAGCCGTGTGTACGGTGCGAGACCGAGTTACCGTGGGTCGCACGGCCACCACCCATGTGGTGGCGCTTGATGACGCCCTGGAAACCCTTGCCGATCGTCGTGCCCGTCACATCGACCTTCTGGCCGGCGACAAAATGGTCGACGGTGATCTCAGCGCCGACGTCGATCATATTGTCGGCGGAGACGCGGAACTCGGCGACCTTCGCCTTCGGCTCGACGGAGGCGGTCGCGAAATGGCCGCGCATCGCCTTCGACGTGTTCTTCACCTTGGCGAGGCCAACGCCGAGCTGAACGGCGGTGTAGCCATTCTTCTCCTGCGTGCGCTGTGCCACGACCTGGCAGTTCTCCATCTGGAGCACGGTGACGGGAACATGTTCCCCGGCATCATTATAGATGCGGGTCATTCCCACCTTCTTTGCAATCACACCTGAACGCATCGGTTCAATTCCTTTAGAGTTCCGGGCCAGGGGCACCGCCCCTTACCGCGCTCTCATTCCGTTAGAGCTTGATCTCGACGTCGACGCCGGCGGCCAGATCGAGCTTCATCAAAGCATCGACCGTCTGTGGGGTCGGATCGACGATGTCGAGCAGACGCTTGTGCGTGCGCATCTCGAACTGCTCGCGGCTCTTCTTGTCGACGTGGGGCGACCGGTTGACCGTGAACTTTTCGATCCGCGTCGGCAGCGGAATGGGGCCGCGGACGTTTGCCCCGGTGCGCTTGGCCGTCGACACGATTTCCTTCGTCGAGGCGTCGAGCACGCGGTGATCAAACGCCTTCAGGCGGATGCGGATATTCTGTCCGTTCATGCGTCACTTCCTTGTTCTGGCGCGGCGCGGGCAACTCCGGCGCCCGCGACAGATCGGTTTAAGTCCAAATTACTCTTTGATGGTGACGACGATGCCGGCACCGACGGTGCGGCCGCCTTCACGGATGGCGAAGCGCAGCTTCTCT